>CAYRLJ010000130.1:4344-11789 GCA_964425025.1 uncultured Burkholderia sp.
GCTTCGATTGATTGCTCATGGTCATTCCTTCGTCCGTGCTGACTGTGCTGACTGTACCGACTGTGCCGACTGTGCCGACTGTGCGGCTTGGCGTCGTCCGGCGCGGCGCGACACGGCGTTTTCGGTCGCGCCGGTGATCGCCGCAACGAGTTCTTCATTCGAGGAATCGGGATAGAAAACGCCGTTGTTGCGGCCGAGTCTCAGCACCACGATCCTGTCCGCCACAGCGCGCACATCTTCCATGTTGTGGCTGATCATGATCACCGCGTGACCACGGTCGCGTACTCGCTCGATCAAATTCAATACTTCGGCGGTCTGTGCCACACCGAGCGCCGCCGTCGGTTCGTCGAGGAGGATCAACTTCGGGTCGAGTAACAACGAACGCGCAATGGCCACGGTTTGGCGTTGGCCGCCCGACAGCGAAGCAACGACGTCGCGCACGTCCGGGATGCGCGCGGACAATTCGTTAAGCAGCGTCCAAGCCCGGACCTCCATCGACACCTCATCGAGACGCCACGGCGCCGTCTCTCGCCCGAGGAAGATGTTCGCAACGACATCCAGATTTTCGCAAAGGGCGAGATCCTGGAATACCGTTGCGATACCCAGATCGAGCGCCGTACCGGGATCGGACAATTCGACCTGCCGACCGCCGAAGGTGATGGTGCCGGCGCTCGGTTGATGGACGCCGGCGAGAACTTTAACGAGGGTCGATTTGCCGGCGCCGTTGTCGCCGACCAGCGCGACGACCTCGCCGGCATGCACATCGAGCTCGATATCGGTCAGGGCGGACACCGCCCCGAAGTGTTTGCACACGCCGCGCAGACTCAGCACGAGTTCGCCCGACTTTGCGCGTGTCCGTAGATGTTCAGTCATGAGAAAGGTCCCTCTCCGTTACAACGGGCGTAAGTTAGCCGGGCCGGTCCGAGTTCGCGCCCGATCAGTGCGTGATTCCCAGCTTCTTGCAACCATCCGCATACCGGCCGGAACACAGTTGATCGGCAGTCGCATTGCCCTTGTCGACGACATCCGCTTTGAGATTTTTCTGGGTGATGACTGCGGGTTTAAAGAGCTGAGTAGGCGTCTTGAAGAGTGTCGTCTCACCCTTGGGTGTCTGGCCAGAGAGGAAGTCGACCGCGATCTTCGCCGCTGCAGCCGCGACGATCTCGCTCGGCTTGAGGATCGTGTTGTACTGATCGCCGGCAATAATCAATTGCAGCCCCGCGAGCGTCGCATCATTGCCGGTGACAGGCGGTACGGGGTTGATCCCCGCAGCCTTGAACGCGGCGATCGTCCCGCCGGCCGTACCGTCGTTGGCCGCGACGACACCCACGATCTGCGAGCCGAAACGCGTGATTTGTCCGCTGGCCCATTGTTGCGCCTTCGGCGGCGCCCAATCGGGCGTGTCATACTCCGAGAGCGTTTTATAGCCGCTGCCTTGCAACCCTTCGTGGATGCCCTTGCGGATGAGTCCCGCTGCCGCGTCGGTAGGCGAGCCGTTGACCTCGAGCACGCCGCCCTTGGTGGTAGACACCCCCGTGGCCTTCATATGTTCGACGAGCGACTGCGCAATGGCCTTGCCGATGCCCTCGTTGTCGAACGACACATAGTAGTCGGCCGGGGTCGACGGCACGGGCCGGTCATAAGCGATCACCTTGATACCCTGACTCTGCGCCATATGAACGAGCGATGCGGCGGCCGTCGAATCAACCGGGTCAAGCACGATCACCTTGGCGCCTTGCGCGATGGCCGAGTTGAACTGTTGTTGCTGTTGGGCGACGTCGGCATTGGCATTCTGGTAGAGCACTTTGCAATCCGCGCAAAGCTTTTTCATCGCTGCCTGGAAACCCGGAAAATCGTGTTGTTCGTACCGAGTCGAGGCTTCGTCGGGCATCAAGAACGCGACGGTCCCGCTTGGCGCCGCAAACGCCGCCGTGCTGCTCATTAAGCTCATGGTCAGCGTGCTGACACCAATCAGTCGATTCGATAATTTCGTCATCATTTGTCTCCGATTCTTAGAAAAACACTGGCGTGGGTACAGCCGTGGTTGCGGCGTGGATTGCACTACTTCGTGACGAGCGAGGCCCTCGTGCGCGAAACGACACGATGGTGTTGAAAACGCTGAAATGGACTCGCGCTAGCGCTAGTTAAGAGGCGGCGGCGAGGTAGCGTTTGCTGGTCGCCGCGGATTTCGCTGCGATGCCGCGCCGATGACCACGCTGGCGTCGTTCGCCGCATGGACCGCGGCGTCACAGCGGTCACAGCTGCGCGCGTTCAATCGCTGCAGCGCCCGGAACTCAGAAGGCGACATCCCCTTAACCGCGCGGAACTGGCGGTTGAAGTTCGACACATTGTTGAACCCGGACTGGAAGCACGCTTGGGTGATGCTCGCATCCTCTGCTTGCAAAATTTGGCAAGCGGACTCGATTCGCAAACGATTCACGTATTGCACGAAAGGCATGCCGGTATGGCGGTGGAATGCCCGCGAAAATGCGCTGACGCTCTGACCAGCGAGTTGTGCGAGATCCGCTTCGCGCAGTTCGGACGTGAGATTTTTGCCGATGTACGACAGCGCATGGCTAAGTCGCATCGATGCGCCATTGGGCTGACTACACGCGGGGCTAGCGAGCAGCGTACGCTCAGCTGTGCCACAAAGGCGGTCGAGCAGCGATAAGAAAAGCGAGGTGCGGCGGATTCCCTGCGCCGTCAGTAGCGCCTCGAAAAGAGGCGCCACAGCCGCGCTCGTGGCCCCGTCGAATGCTACACCGCGATGCGCGTCATCCAGCAGACTCTGCGCCGCACGGCATTCCGGAAACGCGTCCATACAACGGCGCACAAAGTCTTGGCTGAACTGCATGACAAGATTGCGGCGCGCTATGGTTTCACCTTCGGCCACATCGCTGACCCAGTTATGCGGCAGATTCGGGCCGACTAGAACGAGATGCCCAGGGGCGAATGAACCGATATGATCCCCAACGAAATATTTGCCCCGCGTCGCCACGATCAAGTGCAGCTCGAACTCTGGATGAAAGTGCCAGCGGATGGTCCGATACGGGTAACCGTGCGACCAAACCTTGAACGATTCGTCGCGCCGTACTTCGACCAACTCGAGATCTGGGCGCATCATGGTGCCGTCTCCGCTTTTCTAAGCTTGAACCCGCCAGGGTGCGGGCCTGCGATCGATCGTCGCGATGACAGCAATTTAGGGCGAGCGCCGATCTAACTCCACTAACTTTACGCCTATTTTTCGATACTTTTTTGCTGTTTAGACGGCGACGCGTTGCCCACGCAGCAAATTTGTGCAATGCGGCACGGGGGCTCGAATGTCCCGACTTCCATGCTTCCGCCTTCGCGGGGGCAGCTGCCGCGCTGCACGCCCGCGCGAAACGTTCCGACCGTGACCGATAGTAGGATCAAGGGCATAACGACCAATTTGCAAGGCAACGGGAATTCCTTTACGTTGATTCGTCATGCTGGCCTCGGATTAATTTGATTCTTGCGTCGGTCCCATCCAGAATGTGATTCCACATCTGCCGACGAGCCGCTTCGGGCTCGTTTGATTGAATTGATGCGTAAATGTTTAGGTGCTCCAGCGTGCCGCGACGCACAGTGCCCGCATCGTCTCGATGCAATTCGTTGAGGGCGAGCCCGCTTTGCGCGCGCAACATCCGGTAGGACGTATAAAGCCGCTCGTTTTTTGCGGCCTCGAACATTTCTTGATGGAACACCCAACCGATTCGTTGCTCCGCCATGAGATCCGCCGACTCCCCGTCCACCACCCGGCGCATTTGGTCTGCCGCGGCCGTCAAGCCTTTTGTCGCACCGTTGACCGCCGCTAAGTACGCGGCCGTGCTCTCCAATGCCAGTCTGACTTCGAAAATCTCGCGCAGGTCGATCTTCGTCGGCGCCGTCACGTAGGTGCCTTTGCGCGGAATGACCTCGACCAAGCCCTCCACAACAAGGCGCTGAATGGCGGAGCGCACCGGCATATGGCCGAGCATCAGCTGATCAGCCATATTGCGCGGAGAAACCGGGTGCCCAGGCGAAAGCCGGCCGTCGAGAATTCGAGAGCGGATTTGCGTATAGGCAGCTTGCGTATCGGATTGACGGACTTCCGACATTTGAGATCTCATTTGGTTTGTTATCCCGAAAGACATTTTCGGTTCGCGAAAAGGTTACCCTATTGCGCGACAAAGAGGACCTGGTATTTTTCGGAGTATAACCGGCTTGCCAATGGAGATACCTCTAACGCCTTCTTCAGAATTTTCGCAACCTCAAAAATAGACAAACCCGTCTTTATTTTTTTCAAATCGCGAACGCCTACACGTCGCGAACAATTCAGACCACTTATGCCCGCTAGTCCCGCGTTATTCTCTATCCATGCCGTCCCGGCCGATCACGTCTTACCGCTGCGACGCACGATTCTCTTGGACGATCAAACGGGCTCGTGCCGGTTGCGCGGCGATGATGAGCCGACGACCTTGCATCTCGCCGTCTACCAGGGAACGCGAATCATCGCCGTGGCGACCGTATGCCAGGAGGCATTGCCCGGACAGCTCAACGACACCGCCTGGCGCTTGCGCGGCGTGGCGGTGGAGCAGCGCGCGCGGGGGTATGGGTTCGGCCGCACACTGATGAAGCTCTGCTTCGACCATGCTCGCCGGCATGGCGGCAGGCTGGCCTGGTGCACAGCCCGCGAAACGGCTCGGGGATTTTATGAAGCGCTCGGCTTTGCCTCTTCGTCGCCGCCGTTCAAACTGCCTTCTCGAGGCGATCTTCTCTTCTATGAAATGCTCTATGTATTGCCGGGCGACCCGACCTCGGACGTTGGATAAGGCACTGCTATCGATCGCTATGGCCTGCGGCGACTCAACCCAAGAGCGAGGTCAACTGACGATTGAAGCGAGGTTCCATCTCACGCGCCCCCTTCGCCAGATTCACTTGCTTCGCCGATTTGGCTACATCCATGAGATCGGCGCTAATCGAATAGGCGACCCGGCTCATGAGCCAGGCAAGTATGTCCGACAAATGCCACAAAGACGGATTGCCCTCGTGGACCGGCAACGGGAACTGCGATGCATGCGTAAGCATCAGCTTGCGCATGTTTTGTCGCGTGACGCCGGCTAGATCCGCGACATCTGTTAGCCCGACGAAATCAGGCCCCGCTTCAACCAGCCGGGCCGATGGAATCGCTCGCTTGACATCGCGCAACGCCGTATAAATCGCCGACCAAGCATCCGCAGCTTCGCGCCGGAAGGCCAACGCGATTCGCCCCGGCTGACCGACGCCGATTGTGGCATCGTCGCACCCTGCTTCGAACAGGCGCTCGACGACTTCGTCATGATCCCGATCTTCGTCCGCAAGCTGGAACTTGAGGGTAAAAGAATATTCCATTAGTACTCCTAATTTTGTCGGCACAGGCCTGATTTGAGCGTGGCGATCCGCCGCACAACCGCGCAGTGATCGACGACCCGCTTCAAATCTTTCGCGTGATTGGCTGGACAGCGCGGTGTGCTCCAAATGCTGGTGATACAAAATTCCCCGCAGCGACAATCGGCATCGTTGTAAGGGCAAAGCATCTTGCCCCATGCATGCCCATTTCCTCGCTTCGGCTCAACTCGCCACCCGCACGCTTCCGCGTACGCGAGCGCCGCTTCGATTTCCTTCTTCGGATGTGGTCGTGCCATTCGTCAACGCGGCAAGAATACCGCCTCGCAAAACGGTTGTCAACTGACAACCTTAAGTTGATAGACGAATGAAATGTACAGGCTGGAAGACCCCTCGTGAATACGCCTAACGGCATAGGCCACGTTCGGAGCGCGCGGCAACAACCGCATCGAGTGGGGAACGGGGTTACCCCCTCGCCCCCTCACGCCACCGTACGTGCGGTTCCGCATACGGCGGTTCATGAACAACGCTGGAGGCGCTTTGGTATCCAGCAGCGAGACCAGCCCCAAGGCGTCGAAGAAGCGTTTCGGGAAGGCCGTGTTCATATGGCTCGCCCCGGCGTTCCACCATGGATCCTGTCCATTGTGGGCCGAGCGCCACGCACGGTTGTCCACTAATCCTTGTCGACGCAGCATGACGGTGCGGGCTTGGCGGGTCTTCGCTTGCCGCCATAGCAGGCAGCGCAGTCGTCGCCGTAGCCAACCGTCCAGTTCTTCTAACGCGCCCTTCACCTGCGTATGCCGGAAGTAGTCGACCCATCCGCGAAGCACCGGGTTGAGCGCCTCGATCGTATGGCTCAAACTCCTTCCACGCCCCTTACGCATCAGTTCCTTTACCCGCGCCGTCAGCCGCTTCAGGCTTTCCGGTGCGATGCGCAGCCGCGCCTGACGATGCATTGTCAGGCTGTAGCCTAGAAACTTACGCGACCAGGGCCGCGCACACGCGCTCTTCGACTCGTTGATTGGCAGCCTCAGTCGTTTCGCAAGAAACGCCGTCATCTGCTCCAACAGTCGCTCGCCCGCCACCTTGCTTCGGACATAAATGTTGCGGTCGTCCGCATAACGGCAGAACGCATGACCGCGCCGCTCCAATTCGCGATCCCAATCGCGTCAGCAGGATATTCGATAGCAGCGGCGAGAGCGGCCCGCCTTGTGGCGTCCCCTCTCGGCGCGCCGGCGCCATCCCATCACGCATCAGTCCCGCTTCCAGATAGCGCCGGATCAGCTTGAGCACCCGTTCGTCCTTGACCTGTCGGACCACCCGCGCCATCAAGATGTCGTGGTTGACCCTGTCAAAGAACTTCGCCAAGTCGATGTCCACCACCCAACGTCGGCCTTCCTGCACGTACCGCTGTGCCGCCAGTACCGCCTGCTGTGCGCTGCGCCGCGGCCTAAAGCCGTAGCTCGACTCGGAGAATCCAGGCTCGAAGATCGGTTGGAGTACCTGGTGCAGCGCCTGCTGAATCAGCCGGTCCAGCACCGTCGGGATGCCCAGTGTCCTTACCCCGCCCGCAGGCTTGGGTATATCCACCGCTCGCACCGCCGCCGGCATGTACCGTCCGTCCAACAGCGCTGCCTTCACGCTCGGCCAGTGCATCTTCAGCCAGTCCTTGAATTGCTCCACCGGTAAGCCATCTACGCCCGGTGCGCCGCGATTCTGAACCACCCGCTGATACGCCAGCCACAAGTTGCTGCGCTCAACCACCACCTCCATCAGCGATGGCCCCTCCGCTTTCGTTTGCCCGGTAGCCGCCGTGCCAGCCTCGTTCCGTGCAAGTTTCGGGCTTTGGCCTTTCATGCTGCCTCACCCTAACGCGTCGTCTCTTATCCGCTTCCTGTTCGTCAGGCCAGCGCTTTGCCTCGGGCTTCCTTCGGATTCGCAGTCGCCCGCAACACCGTTGCCTCCAGCTAACACTTCCCCTTGCCGGGCGCGTAGATGACTTCCACCTCCAAGTAGGTGCGCCCTTGCCGGGCGCACACGAAAAAGCCCCGACGGCATAA
>CAYRLJ010000131.1:0-11629 GCA_964425025.1 uncultured Burkholderia sp.
GAACCAAGTCGGCATGCGCCAATTCAACGAGCGCATCGTGCTGCAAGCGATCCGATTGCATGGGCCGCTGCCGAAAGCCGACGTCGCTCGGCTCACGCGGCTCAGCATGCAAAGCGTGTCGATGATCGTCGATCGGCTCATCGACGACGGTCTGTTGGCCAAGCAGGCGCGCGTGCGCGGACGCATCGGCCAACCTTCGGTACCCATCGCGCTGCGGCCGGAAGGCGCGTACACGATCGGCATCAAGGTCGGGCGCCGCAGTCTTGACGTACTCGCGATGGACTTCACCGGACATGTTTGTACGCGTGATGTCCTCGACTACGACTACCCCGATCCCGACATCTTGTTCCCGGCGTTGGAGAGCAAGATCGCTCGGGTGACCGAGTCTTTGGGCGCGCATGCCGATAAGGTGGTGGGCGTCGGTGTCGCGGCGCCGCTGTGGCTTGGCGGATGGCGCGACTTTTTAGGCGCGCCGCCCGCCGCGCTGGAATCGTGGAATGCCATCGACATTCGCACGCGTATCGCCACGATGACGGGGCTGCCCGTCGAGTTCGCCAAGGACACGACGGCGGCCTGCGCGGCCGAACTCGTGATGGGGCAAGGGCGCGGTATTCGCTCGTTTCTCTACTTGTTCGTCGGGACCTTCATCGGCGGGGGCCTGGTCATCGACGGGCGGTTGCATGGCGGGCCGCATGGCAATGCGGGCGCAGTGGGCTCGATGCCCCTCGCGATCGGCAACGGTCACGCACCGCGGCAATTGCTGCATACCGCCTCCGGATTCGTGCTGGAGCAGCGGTTCGTTGCCACCGGCATGCCCGCCGCCGCCGCGCACGACCACCGCGCACTCGCGCCTGACGTGTGGACCATCACCGAACGGTGGCTCGACGAAGCCAGTCCCGCCATTGCGATGACGATCGCGGGCTCAACGGCACTACTCGATCTCGAAGCCGTCGTCATCGACGGTGAAATCGATCGACAACTGGTACGCGAACTCATTCGGCGCACGCAAGGTGCGCTCGACCGCATCGAGTGGGAAGGGATGGTCAGGCCGCAACTGATCGAGGGGACGATCGGGGCGGATGCGAGGGCAATGGGCGGCGCGATTTTGCCGCTCTATGCGCACTTCGCGCCGATGCATGAATTGTTTTTGAAAGATTAGATCGCCCCCCATTCGCAGCGCAGCCCCCGTTTCCGCCGCGGCTTCCCTCGTTTTCCATCTTGTTCCCCTCTCGCTGCGCGTCCCGGGTATCAAATCCCGCACGACCGTAAAAATCGTCAACATTTGAGACTCGCGCATCGCCCCTCGATGCCACGTGCATTTCGATCGTCTCCGGCACAGCAATTTCGGCGAGACTAGCGCTGCCAATCGTCAGCAAAGCTCCAATCTGTGAGGAGACCGGAATGTCGAAAGTCATCGATGCGTTGGTCGTCATCGATCCAACTTATGTTCTAACAAATCATGGGAAAAACCATGATGATTACGTGGCTCTCAAAAACGAAGGTCTTGGCTACGTATTCACGGTAGCGCCCTTCTCGGATATTGCGCAAACCACGGACAAAAGCGAAGTGTCCGCACAGCAAGCTCAAGATCACCAGGAAGAAGAAGGTGGCGACGATGTAAAACTCATCGTTCAGGTCGGCGATGTCGCTCGTTTTCGCTCCCTGCCCTTGGGATGGCGAAGCGATCATCAATGCTTCATCGATAATATTCTTGTCGAATCCTCCGGGAATTGCGTTACGCCGCCGGCCCTCGTTTGCCGCCCGGTCGGCAGCACCGACCTTGATCCAGCGGCAACGCCATTCAGCCGATACATGCCTGCCACCGAGACGGACTATTACTTGGAATCGACGGCACTGCGCTCCGGAACAGTGAAACTCACTGTCAACTTTTCCATGTACGACAATACCGCGCGGCGGCTTGGCGGGTACAGCTTTCAATCACAAATGATGATCAAAGCTTAGCCATCCTCATTTTCGATCTCAAATCGCGTCCAGTCGCAATTTAGACATCGATTTCTGATTTCCATTTCTCCCATTGAATGGATCATAATGTCAAAGATCATCAAGATATTCGTGGCTATCGATGCTGAAAAGATCCTTCAAGACCACAAGCCGAACGGGTCACAGCCAGTCCCGCTGAAATGTGATGGAAAGGGCTACGCATTCTTGCTGACCAACTGGGCTGACGCGGATCAATACAAATACACCACTACCTATGCGTATTACGGGGCGGTCCTGCAAGACCAGGAGGAAGGCGGCTACGCATTAAACGTCAAAGCGGAAGTAAACGATGTTATCGAGTGGCGCGCGGTCTCTTTGAGCTCGCCATTGCACTATCAATGCTACTTGTCCGGCTTAGAGTATGTTGGCAGCTGGTCCAACATCTCCCAACCCGTACCAAAATCCAAATCTGTAACGTGCGCATCCATGATTCCCACCGGAGCCAGATCCAATAGCGTTACCCCCGTGCAAAAATACGACTACTGGTGGGAATCCACTGTTACGAGCACGAATAGGCAATCCTACAATTTGCTGTACACAATCGTTGATGTCAACGGATCAAACAGGGGCGTTTTCACGCATGATCCTTATATCACATGAGTCGTCAACAGAATCAGCGTCCGGCAGATGCACGACTGCCCATCAATATAAAGATCTGCAACAGATGTAGGCATCGAGTTTGAATCACCAGATCGACAGTAGCCCATGATTCCCACAGGAGGCAATAATGCCAGCTGTTATCGACATTTTGATCATCAACGATTGCAACAAAACGCTTACCGATCACTTGGCGTCCCCGGCACAATCAACGCCCACAACGCAAACAACGCAGTCCAAGCAATCTGCGCAACGCGCGTCGGCCACAAGCACCGGCAGCATACCGCTGAAAAACGGCGGCAGATCCTACGTCTATTTGCTTGCGCCCTGGACAGACGTGGCGCAAACAGGAAGCACGGCCGGACAAGAAGCAGGTTCCGAGTTGCAAGTCACCATTAAAGTGGGAGACCTTATTCGATATCGTGTTAGGAACCTAGCGTTGCATCGAGATTACCAACCCTTCATTGAGCAACTCACCATCGCCACCAACGCGCAATGCCTCTCGACGCCTGTAGTGCAGCGGCGTACGTCGAATTCCACGGCACTCGATCCAGACGTGGCAACGCTGGACCAAGTTAAGCAGATTTCGATTGTCGATTCGTGCTGGGAAGCCACGGCGCTGCAGTCTGGCGTGGTCGCGCTCAACATGCAATTCGGCATCTACGACGACAAGGCCACGCACCGAGGAAGTTTTACGTTCAGCCCTTGGCTCATGGTGCAGGCTTAATCATCGCCCGATACGCCGCACCCCTGAGTCGCCGCCACAGCAGTTGTCGCCCAGCGGCCATCCACGGTGACGAGCGTCGCGCGTCATTTTTCGAGGTCAACAATGAACATTATCGACATCACTCTGGTAGCGAATCATGAGGCAATCATTCGCGACAAAGCATTCAGCGCGACCGGCTATCCGATGTTACCAAACGGCGGCAGAGGATATATTTTCGGGGTAACCAATTGGAACGATGTAAATTTCGGCGGATACGACGGAGATTATTACGCCGACACCCAGGACGAGAATGAGGGCGGCTTTGCTCTGGATGTCAAAGCCGCGGTTGGGGATATCCTTCGATGGCGCACGACGACGTTGGCAGCTGGATTCGAATGTCAATATTTTATACAATCGTTCATCCTCAACAGCGGAACAGCCATCCTCGCGCCAAAGGGTCACACTCCTGAAACGGTTTCTCTACCGATTCAAGGAGCGAACGGCGACATCGCCGCAAACCAAATCGTCGATTTCTATTGGTATACAACGGTCGCGGCAAAGGGTTATTCGTCGTATAACATGCAGTTTTCTCTGTTCAACAGTGATGGCGGGCGCGTCGGTGGGTTTACCGTCGACCCTTATCTTGACATTCCTGGAAAAAGTCGATATTCGATCGGCTAGGTTTCACAGTATGTGACGAAGCTAATACGCTACGCTTCTTGAAGAGGCAACCTATGACAATCATCGATTTAGCCCTCGTAGCCAACTCATCCGCTATTATCCGCGACAATCTTTGCACAACCGCGCACGGCGATCTTACCAATCACGGCGCGGATTACATCTTTGGCGTGACTCGCTGGAACAATGTAAACTTCGGAACAGACGCGTGGGGTTACGCCGACGGCCAATCCTCGAACGAGGGCGGCTCTGGGTTGGACGTTAGAGGCGAAAATCAAGACACCATTCGACTCCGTGCGATCACATTATCGGCAGGATTCGGATATCGATGCTTCATTAAATCGATAACGCTTTTCGCTGGAACGAGCGTTTCAACGTCACTGCCCGCCCATAAGCTCGACGCCATCACTTATTCAACGTCAGAAGCCGACGGATCGCTCGTCACAATGCCGGGGCACGACGATTACTGGGAAATAGATATCACTTCACAGACAAAAGCGGAGTATCGCATTGTGTTCTCTCTTGCCAATAGTGACGCTCAAATTCTGGGCGGATTCGCAAGTTATCTTTACATTAGCGCGCCCGGCAAATCTCGATATTCTATCGATTGAGTTCACTCCTTTGGCTGACTCCTCGTGCAAGAGCCTGATCGCCATCGAGGCCGGCCTCTCGGGTGCGATCTTTCCCCGCTTCGGCCATTGCTGACTCCCCCGTTCTCCTCGAGACTATCGCGACGATCCAGCGCATCAAGCGAAGCGCCAACCCCGAACTCCCACAAGCTATCAGCAAGTAGCTTATTTCCCAACATCTGCTCTTCATACAGATCGCCGTTTCTCGCGTGAATCCCTAAAGATGAGCACACGCGAGATTTCAGCATGAAAATTCACGGTAATTCCGACTAGATATCCAAATATTGAATTATCCAAGCGTCAGCCGCATACCTCATCTGATATCCGATAAAAATGGGAACATCACC
Organism: uncultured Burkholderia sp.; assembly: GCA_964425025.1. Classification (GTDB taxonomy): domain Bacteria; phylum Pseudomonadota; class Gammaproteobacteria; order Burkholderiales; family Burkholderiaceae; genus Trinickia. Next base: position 4,959 of record CAYRLJ010000131.1, read on the forward strand.
CTCAAATTTTCCGCTATTGTTGAATCGCAAAACCGAGATCGCCGCCCGTACTTTTTTTCATGAATTGATATAGATCGGATACCCATAAAAAATGTAAATTTTATGCGGCTATTTCATTACGCGCATTTCACCCATACATTCCAGAGGAAACGAAAATGCCAGCACCCGATGGTTCCTTGCTCTGCCTGTTCAGCAACGACAAATGCATTTTAATCGACGATTTCACCCCCGCGTTACAAGGCATCTATAAAATCACGGATATCTGGCCACAGCTCGCGCCCTACAACATGGGCGATACGCTGGATGCTGCTTATTACTGTCCGGAATTCACCGAGGTCGCCTTTTTCAAGAAGGATCAATGTGCGGTTTACAATTACACGTCGAAGAAATGGATACAAGGAGCCATAAGCACGTACTTTAAGGCCCCTGCCAGTGCCGGCACCGCATACAACAGCAATCTCACCGCCGCCAGCACCGGTGTTAACGACGTCTATTACGCGTTTTACAGCGGAAACAATTACATCAACGGTCCCATAGCTGGCCAAGACCCGTTCGTGGCGCCGGTCCAGTTGAACAATGCTACGGGCACCATTACCGGTGATGGTTGGAAGCTGACTGCTACGCAAAAATTGGTGGCATCTACTCTTGTCGCCGAGTTGACCGCCTATGGTCCACAAGGTGATGGAAAGTTGGAACGCTGCCTGTTCGTCCAGGATAGCAGTGACGGCCAATATTATTTCACCTTCGACCAAGAGGGCGTGACAGGCTTTACTCCCGTCCCGGGGGTGAAGCCCTTGAGCCAACTATGGTCGGGATACAGCGACAGCGAGTATCCGATCCAGGCGGCGACCCGCGTAAGCGCATCGTTTGTCGCGAACGTGAGCCCTCTGCCCAGCACGCCGCAAGGCCCGGGTCCGGTGCTCAATCCCAACGGCAATCCCCTATGCGACGAGCTTGGCAACATCATGAAATCGGTCTGTAGCTTGACCCTCCTGATGCATAAAGCCATCGACGCATGCTACCCGCAAAGCTCGTGGCCGACGCAGCCGTACCCCGATGGCTGCTCCAGTAAGCACCATCGCTGCGGATGCCAGGGGCAATCCGGCGGGAGCAATGGCAGCAGCCCTCATTCGCACGGACCTGTGAAGCCGAACCAGTAAAGGGCAGCCGCTCGAGATATCACCGTCGAAGGATTGGCGTGAGGCCACCGGCGCCTTTGGAGCTATGGCTACGGTGGCCTTGGACATCACACCTAGGGAACGAAAATGGCAACGTCAGACGGCACACTGCTGTGTGTATTCAGCGGGAGCGATTGCATCATCGTCGACGACTTCGATCAAAAAGTACAACAAACCATACCGATCAAGACAATCTGGCCAGGGCTCCCGGCGAGTATGGGCAGCGACCTCGACGCCGTATGTCGCGACGATTTAAATGGCCAATTCATATTCTTCAAAGACCAACAATGCGCCGCCAATAACTTCAAAACTAACCGATGGGCGAACGGGTCGTTCAGTGAGTTTTTCAGCGTCATATCCACCGGCGGCGCGGGCGCACAAATCGGTCGCTTTTGCGGGTCCTTTGAAGACGTAAGCCAGACGTATGGCCTTCGATTGCACGGGTACGTCGGCGGTGTATTGGAGTATTTGAACGGCAAGCCACTCGACCTGACGACGCCGGGAAACCAAATAACCCTCGGTGGGCCAACGCCCATTGCGCAGGAAAGCGGCTGGCAACAAATGGTCGAGCCGCATCACGCTAATATTCTTCCGCGGTTCGTGGAAGTCGGCTGCTCGCACGTTTTCTGGCCGTCGCAGATGCCGGGCGGCACGGGCCAGCTCACGCCCGCGATGCTGGTCAAGGACAACAACCCGGGCGTGAACGCGGGCGGCAGCATCCACAACTGCACGTTCATCAACACCACTGACTTCACGCCACTTACGCAAATGTGGCAAGGTTGGGAAGACAGTTGGAAGGTGGACGCCGTAACGCGGGTGGACGCGTCAGTGATCCAGAAGATCGATCCCAACCCAGACCACGGTCATCACCACCATCACCATCATGGCGACGGCGACGGCGACGGCAATAACCAAGGTCCGGGCCCTGTAGTCTCACCGAACCCGCTATGTAATGAGTTGCCCAACATCATGAAGTCGGTGTGCAGTTTGACCCTGCTGCTGCACAAGGCGATCGACGCTTGCTATCCGCAGTCCTCGTGGCCCACGCAGCCTTATCCGGACGGTTGCTCAGTTTGGGGCGGTCACAAACACAAGCATCACGGCTGCGGCTGCCAAGGCTCGCAGCACAAAACCGACGGTTCCGACAATAACTGACGGCATCGGCGCAACCTATATACGGCCCCGGACAGCTCCCCCGGGGCTGTCCTTTTCCCCTGCATTTCCTCCGCACGGCTTGCCGCTATTCAAGCGATACGATGCCCGGTAGCGCGTTCCGCGACACGCTGCGAACGCATCACTCCACCGACGTGCGCACCTCAGCTGAAACGATATATCGCAGCACGTCATCCGTCCGTCCACCTGAAACAAGCTGCTCCGCCGTCTTGTACTCGAATTCCGACAGCGGCTCGTTTCGATACCAGTACAGTGCCTGCTTCACGCAGCCATGACTATCCGTCGCCGCCCGGATCACGCGTAGCGCCTCGCGCAGAAAACGCTGTACGCTCTCGGAAGCGGGCGTGCGGCTCAACGTATTGCGATGCACGCCCGCTTGCTTGGCCAGCGTCTGCATGTCGATGTGCAGCGCTTCGCAAAAACGTCGAGCCGATACGATCGGCGCCGCGAACGCCGGATCCCGAAGCGAATTCATGAATAGTTCGAAGCTTTCGCCTTGCGCGATGTCTTCGGCGGTAACCGTCGAGTTCATCTTTTGTTACCTCGCATTCTTCTTGCGCATAGCGCGCATAGGCAGTGCATCGCCCGCGCGCCTAGAAGAAACCTAGAAGAACGCGCTTCGAATACCCTGCCGATTCACGATGCGCCGCCCCCGCACAATACCGCCGGGAGCGGCGTACTCCGTTACTGCTTGGCCACTTGCTGCGTGTCGCCCGCCTTCATGCCGCCCCAGCCGCCACCGAGCGCGCGGATGAGATCGACCGTCGCCACCGCCTGTGATCCGGCCAACTGACTCGCCTGACGTTGCGCTTGCAGCACGGTGCGCTGGCTGTCGAGCACGTCGAGATAGTTGACCGCGCCTTCGCGATACTGCGATTCGGATAGATGTTCGGCGCGGCTAGCCGCATTGACGGCATCGGTCTGCGCACGAATCTGATCGTCGAGCAGCCGCAAGTCGGACAAGTTATCCTCGACCTCCCGGAACGCCGTCAACACTTGCGAACGATAGTTCGCGACTTGCTCGTCGTATTGCGCCCGAGCGCGCGCGAGGTCCGCCTTCCGTCGTCCGCCGTCGAAGATCGGCAGCGTGAGCGCCGTGCCGGCCAACGGCCCGAGCAGGAAGGTACGGCTCGACCACAGAAACAGCTGGCTCAGACCCACCGACTCATAGCCGAAGGCCCCCGTGATATTGAGCTGCGGGAAGAACGCCGACTTCGCTAGCCCCACACGAGCATTCGCCGCCGCCATCGCCCGCTCGGCGGCCGAGATGTCCGGACGGCGCTCGAGCAATGCGGAGGGCAACCCAGCCGGCACGCGTGCCAGCACCGGTGCAAGCGGTTGCTGCGGGAACGAGAACTGCGCAGGCGGCTTGCCGAGCAACACGGCAAGCGCATGCTCGGACGCCGCGCGCTGACGCTCGACGCCCGCTGCTTCGGCGCGCGTTGTCGCCAGCGCATTCGTCGCTTGCTGGAAGTCGAGTTCGCTGACTTCGCCCGCATCGTAGCGATGCTTGACGAGCTTCAGTCCGTCTTCGCGCGACGCCACTGTCTTGCGATACAGATCTTGCTCGGTATCCAGTTCGCGCAGCGAGAAGTAGTTCGCTGCCACGTCGGCCTGCAACGCGAGCTGCACCGAGCGGAACAGCGCTTCCTGCTGCTGCGAGTCGGCGCGCGTGGCCGCGACGTTGTCGCTGACGCGCCCGAACAGGGGCGCTTCGTACGATGTCGTCGCCTGCGCGCGCCAAATCGTCCGCGGCGGCAGATACGCGTTTTCCGGTAGGCCCTGTGACGCAGGCGATGCCCGTTCACGCGTCGGGCCAAAGCCCGCGTTGAGTTCCGGGAACCAGGCCGAGCGAGCGGCGTTGAGCCCGGCGCGCGATTCGCGCACGCGTGCGGCCGCCGCCTTCAAGTTCTGGTTCGCCGCCAGCGCCTCGTCCTCGAGCTGGTTCAGCGTCGCATCGCCGAAGATCGTCCACCATTGGCCGCGCTCCACCACTTCCGAAGGCTGCGCGCTCTTCCACGTGCCCGCCTCCGCCGCCGAAATCGGCGCTTCCTTGAACGCGGCGGGCGTATCGACGTCGGGCCGCTTGTAGGTCGGCCCTACCGAGCAGGCCGCGACAAGCGTCATCAAGAGGCCGCCCGCCAACGCTCGCAATACGAGGCGCGAGCTGCCGCCGTTCGAATTAAACCGTTTCATCGTTATGTTTCTCCTGGCCTCAAGCATCCGTCAACTCGGGTTCGAGGTCCGTTTCCTTTTGCGAGTCCTTGCCCGCCACATGGATTTTGCCGCCGGCCAGCGTACGCAGCACGACATAGAACACCGGCGTCAGCATAAGACCGAACAACGTCACGCCGAGCATTCCGAAGAACACCGCGACACCCATCGCATGGCGCATTTCGGAGCCCGCGCCCGACGACAACACGAGCGGCACGACACCCATGATGAATGCGATCGACGTCATCAAGATCGGGCGCAGCCGCAACCGGCTCGCTTCGATCGCCGCGGCGATCGGCGTGCGGCCGTCGTGCTCCAGTTCGCGCGCGAACTCGACGATCAGAATCGCGTTCTTCGACGCCAAGCCCACGAGCACCATCAAGCCGATCTGCGTGAAGATGTTGTTGTCGCCGTGCAGCAGCCATACCCCCGTCAGTGCGGACAGCACGCTCATCGGCACGATCAAGATGACCGCGAGCGGCAGCGTCAAGCTCTCATACAACGCGGCCAGCACGAGGAACACGAGCAGCACGCTGATCGGGAACACCCAGATCGCCGAATTGCCGGCCAACACTTGTTGGTAGGTCAAGTCGGTCCACTCGAACTTCACGCCGCGCGGCAGCGTTTCCTTGGCGATGCGCACAATCGCCTCTTGCGCTTGATCCGACGAGTAGCCCGGCGCGGGACCGCCGTTGATGTCGGCAGCCGTATAGCCGTTGTAGCGCACGACCATTTCGGGACCGAACGTCGGCGATACCTTAACGAGCGACGACAGCGGCACCATCTGGCCCGAGGCATTGCGCGTCTTCAACTGCAAGATATCGTCCGGATGCGCGCGGAACGGCGCATCGGCTTGAGCACGCACTTGGTAGACGCGGCCGAAACGGTTGAAGTCGTTCACGTACAGCGAGCCCAGATAAATCTGCATCGTGTCGAATACGTCCGTCACCGATACACCGAGCTGCTTGGCCTTCACGCGATCGAGATCGACGTTCAACTGCGGCACGTTGATCTGATAGCTCGTGAAAAGCGGACCGAGCTCCGGCGCTTGGTGTGCGCGCTTGATGAACGCTTTCGTCGCTTCGTCGAGCTGCGCGTAACCGAGCGCACCTCGATCCTCCAGTTGCAGCTTGAAGCCGCCCAACGTTCCGAGGCCCAGCACCGGCGGCGGCGGGAACACGGCGACGAACGCGCCCTTGATGCCCGCGAATTTCTGATTCAACGCACCGGCGATCGCACCGGCCGAGAGCGCCTTCGAACCGCGATCCTTGAACGGCTTGAGCGTCACGAACACAATGCCCGCGCTCGAACTGTTCGTGAAGCCGTTCACCGACAAGCCCGGGAACGCCACGGAGTGCTCGACACCGGGCTGCTTCAGCGCGATATCGCCCATTTCGCGGATGACGCTCTCGGTCCGGTCCAGCGTGGCACCGTTCGGCAACTGCGCGAACGCGATCAGGTACTCCTTGTCTTGCGCAGGCACGAACCCACCCGGCACGGCGTGCGTCACGAACAACGTCAAGCCGACGAGCACCGCGTAGACGACGAGCATCAGCGATTTACGGCCGAGCACGCGCGTGACACCGTGGCCGTACGACTGCGAGCCGCGCTTGAACACTGTGTTGAACGTGTTGAAGAATCCGCCGAGCACGCGGTCCATTGCGCGCGTCAGCCAATCTTTCGGGGCATCGTGACCGCGCAGCAAGATCGCGCACAACGCGGGCGACAGCGTCAACGAATTGAACGCGGAGATCACCGTCGAGATCGCGATCGTCATCGCGAACTGCTTATAGAACTGGCCCGTCAAGCCGCTCATGAATGCGAGCGGCACGAACACGGCGACGAGCGTCAGCGCAATGGCGATGATCGGCCCGCTCACCTCCCGCATCGCACGGTAAGTCGCCGCTCTCGCAGTCAAGCCGGCTGAGATGTTGCGCTCCACGTTCTCGACGACGACGATCGCATCGTCGACGACGATACCAATCGCCAGCACCATCCCAAACAGCGACAACGCGTTGATCGAAAAGCCGAACGCCAACAGCAGCGAGAACGTCCCCACGATCGAAACGGGCACCGCGACGAGCGGAATGATCGATGCGCGCCACG
>CAYRLJ010000132.1:0-11611 GCA_964425025.1 uncultured Burkholderia sp.
GCCGCCACCGCCTTCGTCACTTCCGCGATGTTGCGGACCTGGCTCGTCAGATTGCCCGCCATGAAGTTGACGTTGTCGGTCAGATCCTTCCAAGTACCGGCGACGCCCTGCACGTCCGCCTGGCCGCCGAGCTTGCCCTCGGTCCCCACCTCGCGGGCCACGCGGGTCACCTCCGAGGCGAAAGAGCGCAACTGATCGACCATCGTATTGATCGTGTTCTTCAGCTCAAGGATTTCGCCCTTCACGTCGACGGTAATCTTCTTCGACAGGTCGCCCGCCGCCACTGCCTTAGTCACTTCCGCGATGTTGCGAACCTGGCTCGTCAAGTTGCCCGCCATCGAGTTGACCGAGTCAGTCAAATCCTTCCATGTCCCGGCGACGCCCTGCACATCGGCCTGGCCTCCGAGCTTGCCCTCGGTGCCGACCTCACGCGCGACGCGGGTCACTTCAACGGCGAACGTACCGAGCTGCTCAACCATCGTGTTAATGGTTTTTGCCGTCCGGAGAAATTCGCCTTGCAGCGCGCGTCCGTCTGCCTCGAGCGCCATGCTCTTGGACAGATCGCCCTGCGCCACCGCGCCGATCACGCGCGCCACCTCGCTCGTCGGATGGACCAGATCCGCGATCAGCGAGTTCACCGAGTCGATCGAATCGCCCCAGAATCCGCGCGCATACGGCAGCGCCGCTCGCTCCTTGAGACGCCCCTGCTTGCCGACGACCCGGCTCAGGCGGCCGAGCTCTTCCGACATTCTGATGTTCTGTTCAACCACCTCGTTGAAGGTGTGCGCCACCTTGCCCTGCATGCCCTCCCAGTTCGAGGGCAGCGTCGCCGCTTCGCCTTTCTGGAGCGCGCCGAGCGAGGACAGGACCGCGCCCAAGCAAGCGTTGGTATCTTGCAGGCAATCGAATAGCCGATTCACATCCTCGGCGGCGTCGAGCCAGCCACCCGCAAGGCTGTCGCTTTCCATCGCCGGCTCGCTGGACGCAAAAGTGGCGCCCGTCAGGCGGCTCGACATGCGGCCGACCTCGCGGACAACCCGCCCCGACTGCGACGACAACTGATTGAATTCGGCCGCGACCTTGCCGGCTTCGCCCGTCCAGTCTTCCGGTAGGCGGTGAGACATGTCGCCCCTGCGGAGCGCGCCCAATGCGGCAGCGATGAGGGTGAGCGGGTCGTACGACTGCTGTGGGGCCTCAGTAGCGAACGTTTCCATGAATTCCTCAGGATTTTGTCTGATCTCTTTTAGTTCTGAAAGGGACAGGCGATTGCGATGAAGGTGCCTCGTGGGTCGTTGTCGCAAGCATTCGCAGCGCGAGTCTAGCGCATTCCATACAACTGCGGACATGCCGAGAAACGGGTCACGCGCCAGGGGCTGGCTGCCTTCTTGTTCACGCTCGCGTACCTGCTTGCGACGCAATGTCAGGCGTGCTGCCCTTCTTCGCGTGGGTTGACGGGCGGCAGACTCCCATCATTCAAGCGGGCGGCGCAAAGCACAGTTGCCAAACCCCGATGTTATCTCCAGCCGCTTTGATGGTGGCGGACAACAATTTACGAAAAAATCTTTCGTGACGGGAAGCCGCATTAAATGCTTTTGGATACCGCCCGAATTAAATAACCAAGGTAAAGGTTTGAGCTCGGCTGTCGGCTCGGCCGGTAAGCGTAAGGCGATGCGAACCAGCCCGATTGAATTCGCGAGAAGCTACCTGCGCGAGCGTGCGAAAGGAAAGTCTACGGAGCGTAGAAAAAGAAAAAGCCCTGGAATCCAGAGCTTTTCTTTAAGACTGTCTGCGGTGTTTGGTGGAGGTAAGCGGGATCGAACCGCTGACCTCTTGCATGCCATGCAAGCGCTCTCCCAGCTGAGCTATACCCCCTTGCAGAACAGAAATGAGAGTATATAGGCCCCTTTTCGTCTTGTAAATACCCTTCGTCGAACTTTTCGCAGATCCTCTGCGAAACGATGATCTCGATGATCTCGGACGGGCTCGCTCGATCGATCGATCAGGATCAGGCCGACAGCGCGGCTTCGATGCGGCTCACCGCGCGCTCGCGGCCGAACAAGACGATCACCGCATCGATCGACGGCGTATGAGTCGTGCCCGCCACAAGCAAACGCACGGGCATCGCCAGTTGCGGCATCTTGAGCTTGTGTGCGGCGAGGGTGGCCTTCAGCGCCGCAGCCACGCCCTCCTTCGTCCACTCGCAGCCGCGCAGCGCCGCGGCGAGTTCCGCGAGCGCGGGGCGCACCGCATCGGTCACGTGCTGCGCGATCGCTTCCGCTTCCGGTGCCGGCGTGCGATAGAACATCGCGGCGTTTTCCACGATCTCTTTGATCGTCGTCGCACGATCCTTCATCAGCGCGATGACCGATGCTGCATCGGGCCCCTGCGCAAGCGTGGTTTCGTCGATGCCGAGTTCGGCGAAGAACGGCTTTGCCAGCTCAGCAAGCCGGGCATCGTCGGCTTCCTTGATGTAGTGGTTGTTGAGCCAGTTCAGCTTGTTGTGATCGTATTGCGCGGGCGACTTGCCCAGGTGCTCGAGATTGAACCACTCCACGAACTGCTCACGCGAAAAGATTTCGGCATCGCCGTGCGACCAGCCCAAGCGAGCCAAATAGTTGAGCACCGCTTCGGGCAAGTAGCCCGCATCGCGATAGCCCACCACGCTCATCGCGCCGTGCCGCTTGCTCATCTTCTCGCCGGCTTCGTTGAGCACCGTCGGCAAGTGTGCATACACGGGCGCCTGGCCGCCAAGCGCACGCAAAATATTGATTTGCCGCGGCGTATTGTTCACGTGATCGTCGCCGCGAATCACATGCGTGATGCGCATGTCGAGATCGTCGATGACGACGCAGAAGTTGTAGGTCGGCGTGCCATCGGGCCGCGCGATGACCAAGTCGTCGAGTTCGTCGTTCGAAATTTCCACCCGGCCCTTCACCGCATCATCCCAAGCAACGACACCGTCGAGCGGATTCTTGAAACGGATCACGGGTTCGACACCGGCTGGAGGCGTGGGCAACGTCTTGCCGGGCTCAGGGCGCCAAGTGCCGTCGTAGCGCGGCTTTTCGCCCGCGGCACGTTGGCGCTCGCGCAACGCCTCGAGTTCTTCCATCGACATATAGCAGCGGTACGCCAGCCCTTGATCGAGCATCTGCGCGACCACTTCACGATACCTATCCATGCGCTGCATCTGATAGAACGGGCCTTCGTCGAAGTCCAGGCCAAGCCATGCCATCCCTTCGAGAATCGCGTCGACCGATTCGGATGTCGAGCGCTCGACGTCCGTATCCTCGATCCGCAGAATGAACGTGCCTTGCATCTTGCGCGCGAACGCCCACGGATAGAGCGCGGAGCGAATGTTGCCGAGGTGGATGAAACCGGTAGGACTCGGAGCGAAACGGGTACGGACGGTAGTCATAGGTAGCGCCGATAGTTCGACGGTATTCACGCGGGCAGCGTGCCGTCGAGCGAACAGAAATGGTCGGCAATTATACCCGGCGCCCGGCATTAGCCGCCCGGCTTCGAATAAGATGCGCGGGCCGCGTAAGCCCATGTAAGCCCATGTAAGCCCATGTAAGCCCATGTAAGCCCATGTAAGCCACGTCAGCCGAGGAACCACTCGAGCCTACGGCCGCGCCCAATCGGTTTGCCGTATGATGTGCGCGCGCCGCATTTCCGCGGCGTGCCGGCGACGCGTAGATCTACGCCTCGCCAGGCGCATCGATGTGCGTCGAATGCCCGGCGCGCTGCTGGAGATACCGTTGAAACCGTCTTCCCCTCGCCTCACCCGCCGTGGATTTTCGATTGCCTGCGCGTCAGCGCTGCTTGCGGCATGCGCATCGCCCACGACACGGACGAACGAATCGAACACCGGCCCCGCCCAGCCGCCGGCCGCCCCACCCAAGCCGCTTCGCATCGGGCTTGCGCTCGGCGGCGGCGCGGCGCGCGGCTTCTCTCATATCGGCGTCATCAAAGCGCTCGAGGCGCGCGGGCTGCAAATCGATATCGTGTGCGGCACGAGTGCCGGCTCCGTTGTCGGCGCGCTCTACGCCTCGGGGATGAGCGGCCTGGAAATCAACAAGCTGGCGTTGACGATGGACGAAGCGTCGATCAGCGATTGGGCCATGCCGTTTCGCACGCGCGGCTTCCTGCAAGGCCTTGCCCTGCAGAACTACATCGATACGACGCTGCATCATCGGCCGATCGAAAAGATGGCTAAGCCGCTCGGCATCGTCGCGACCGATCTGCGCAACGGCCAACCGATCCTGTTTCAGCGCGGAGATACGGGCATCGCGGTACGCGCTTCGTGCAGCGTCCCGTCGATCTTCGAACCGGTCAAGATCGCGGGGCATGAGTATGTCGATGGCGGGCTCGTGAGCCCCGTACCGGCCTCGTTCGCGCGCAAGATGGGCGCCGACTTCGTCATCGCCGTCGACATTTCGGCCGATCCGCAAACGGCACTGACGCAAAGCTCGTTCGACGTGCTGCTGCAGACGTTCACGATCATGGGCCAAACGATCAAGACGTACGAACTCGAGAAATACGCCGACTTCGTCATTCGGCCTAGCCTAGCCGCGATGAGCGGCAGCGACTTCGCCCACCGCAACGAAGCGATTCTCGCGGGCGAGGTGGCCGTCTCGCAGATCTATGGCGAACTTCAACGCAAGCTCGCCGCGCGGCGCGCGGGGTTGGCGGCAACCGCTTGATCGGTGGTTGGCCGCCGGCTAGAAAGCACAAAGCCCGCTTCGAGAAGCGGGCTTTTGTTGTGTTGGAGACGCGTCGATTTTTTTCGCTTTTTTTAGTCGATTGTCGAATTAGCCGTATCAGTTGCTGCCACGGCCATTCGGCTCGCCGCTGGCGTCCGGATCGCCGCCGAGCGTCGCGCTCACGCGCTTGCGCAGATCGTCGGCCTTGACGGGAAATGCCGTTTCGATCCGGCGCGCGCCCGTGAAGCGCTTCTCCCAATACCCGTCATCGAGATCGTCGACACGAATCGTGCTGCCCGTCGATGGGGAATGCACGAATTTGTTGCCGCCGATGTAGATGCCGACGTGGGAGAACGAGCGGCGCATCGTATTGAAAAACACGAGATCGCCCGGTTTCAGATCCGCCATGCGGACTTTTGCTCCGACATGGCTCATCTCTTCGGCGCGACGCGGCAGCGCCATACCAAGCGTATCTTGGAAAACATAGCGCACGAAACCGCTGCAATCGAGCCCCGAATCGGGCGAGTTACCGCCCCAACGGTAGCGCACGCCAATCATATTCAGCGCGCCAACGACGACATCGCCGGCCTTGCCGGCCATGCCGGACAGGAACGCCTTGGCACGACCGCCGGTGGTAACCGGTTGTAACGTTTGCGAGGGAGCGAGCGAAGAAGACGATGCATCCGACTGCAATTGCGCCGGGGCGGAAGTAGCGATTTGTTGGGAGTTGTTTGTTTCGTCTGCGAACGCGCCGGTTGCTGCTGTCATCAACACGCCAATGAACATCCCGGCGACGACGCGCGTGCAAGCCTGGGCAAAATATCGGTGCTGCATTGGTCGGTAGGTTTTGCTTAAAAATCAGTGAATTAAGAAAAAGTTTGGACGATACTAGCCACGATGCAACCGAAAGTCAAAAGAAATTAAAAAAAACAATCGGGGCAGCGTGACAATTGACAGGATTTACCCTTGCAGGCTCGCGGCCAGGAGTTTTCGCGTATACGGATGCGCCGGATTGGAGAATATTTTTTCGACGTCCCCTGTTTCGACGATCTCACCATGCTCCATGACAGCAACCCGGTGCGCCATCGCGCCGATTACGGCCAAGTCGTGGCTGATAAAGACGAACCCGAGGTTGTACTTGTGCTGTAGCGTCGTGAGCAAGGTCAGCACCTGCTGCTGAATGGAGACGTCGAGCGCGCTCGTCGGCTCATCGAGCACCAACAGACGCGGCTCGAGCACGAGCGCGCGTGCAATCGCGATCCGTTGCCGTTGGCCGCCCGAGAATTCATGGGGATACCGGGCGAGCGCTGTCCGATCGATCCCCACTTCCCGAAGCGCGGCGATCACTTTTTCATGCCGCGCGCCGGCGTCGAGTTGCGGACGATGCAGCGCCAATCCTTCGCCGACGATACGTTCCACCGTGTAACGCGGCGACAGCGAACTGAAGGGATCCTGAAACACCACTTGCATGCTGGAGCGCAGTGCCGTCTGTTCGCGCCCCCGGTAGCTCGCCAGCCGTCGGCCTTGAAACTCGATAGCACCGCAAGCGGTGCGCTGCAGCCCGAGCAGCGCCATCGCCAGCGTCGACTTGCCCGAGCCCGATTCACCGACGATGCCGAGCGTCTCGCCTTGCCGCACGTTCAACGTCGCCTTCGATACAGCCGGGAAGCGGCCCGAGCGAAACCAACCGCGCACGCCGGACGCCTTCGTCGCAAACGACACAGACACCTCCCGCGCATCGAGCAGCACAGGCGCGATCGGCAAAACGGGTATGACGTGCCGCTGTGGGCGGCTTGCGATCAATCGCTGCGTGTACGGATGCTGCGGCGCCTCGAAAATGCGGTCGATAGGACCGCTCTCGACGAGCACGCCCCGCTCCATCACCGCCACGCGCTGCGCGAAGCGCTTGACGAGGTTCAGATCGTGCGTAATCAAGAGCACGGCCATGCCGTGGCGCTCGGCCTCGTCACGTTGAATCTCGAGCAGGAGATCGACGATTTGCGCGCGAATGGTCACATCGAGCGCGGTCGTCGGCTCGTCGGCAAGCAATAGGCGCGGACGACAGGCCAGCGCCATGGCGATCATTGCCCGCTGGCGTTGGCCGCCCGAGAGCTGGTGCGGATAACTGAGGACCCGCCTTTCCGGCTCGGTCACGCCCGTGCGTGCGAGCAGTTCGACGGCGCGCACCCGGCCTTGCTGCGGCGACACCCCCTCGTGCGCGACAATCGTTTCGGCGATCTGCTCGCCGATCGTGAAAAGCGGGTTGAGCGCCGTCATCGGCTCCTGAAAGATCATCGCGATGCGCGAGCCGCGCAGGCCCCGCATGGCCCGCTCGCTCTTGCCGAGCAGATCCTCCCCTTCAAAGCGAACGGCGCCCGTGACGCGCGCATCGCGCAACAGCCGCAGGATCGCCAACGCCGTGACCGTCTTGCCGGACCCCGATTCGCCAACGAGCGCGACGCGCTCGCCCTGCCCGATCGCGAATGTCAAATCCTCCACGGCCATCGTATCGCCGAATGCCACGCCGAGATGCTCGAGTTCGAGCAGCGGCGCCGCCGTCATGGCTTGCGCTTTGCGCGTCATGGCTGTCGCGCTCATTGGTTTCCTCCCGCGCGCATCGCGTCGGCAAGTCGTGTATCGAGTGCGTTGCGCAGCGCGTCGCCCATGAACGTCAACAGCAACAGTGTGACGACCAGAACGCCGAACGTCGACAGCGAGATCCACCACGCATCGAGATTGGCTTTGCCCTCGGAGAGCAGCTCGCCGAGACTCGGTGTGGGGGCAGGCACGCCCAAGCCTAGAAAGTCGAGGCTCGTCAACGCGAGAATCGATCCGCTCATGCGAAACGGCAGAAACGTGATGACAGGCGTCATGCTGTTGGGCAGGACGTGGCGCCAGATGATCTGCCAGTTCGAGAGGCCGATCGCGCGCGCCGCACGCACGTAGTCCTGCGTGCGGTTGCGCAGCGATTCGGCGCGCACGTAATCGGATAAACCGATCCATCCGAACAGCGACAGCAGGACGACGAGCAGCATCAAGCTCGGCTCGAAGATCGACGCGAAAATGATGAGCAAATAAAGCTCGGGCAAGGCACTCCAGATTTCGATGAGCCGCTGCCCGACGATATCGATGCGCCCGCCGAAGTACCCTTGCACGGCACCCGCGGCGATACCGAGCACGCTGCCGATGAAGGTCAGCACCAGCGCGAACTCGACCGACACGCGAAAGCCGTACAGAAGCCGCGCGAAGACGTCGCGCCCTTGAGCGTCGGTGCCGAGCCAATTCTCGTGCGAAGGCGGCGCCGGATTCGATTCGCGCGAAAAGTAGTTGAGCGTGTCGTAATAGTAGCGATTCGGCGGATAGATCGCGAAATTGCCTGGCGACGACAGGTGACGCCGCACATACGGATCGAGGTAATCGGCCGGCGTCGGAAAATCGCCGCCGAACGTCGTCTCGGCGTATGTCTTCACGATCGGGAAATAGTAATGACCGTCGTAGCGGACGACGAGCGGTTTGTCGTTCGACCAAAGCGGCCCCGCCAAGCTCGCAGCGAACGCGACGATGAACAGGACGAGGCTCCAATAGCCGAGACGTTGGCTCTTAAAGCGTTGCCATACGCGCCGCATCGGCGAAGGCGAAGCGAGCACACTGGGCAGCGCGCTGCGCGCCACGGAATCGGCGCCGTTACGGGGGCGAACTTGACTCAACGTTAGCGCTCCAGTCGTTCGAATTGAATACGCGGATCGACCCAGACGTAGCAAAGATCCGAGATGAGCTTCGTGGCCAGGCCGATCAACGTGAAGAGGTAGAGCGTGCCGAGCACGACGGGATAATCGCGGCGCACGACCGATTCATACGAGAGCAACCCGAGACCGTCGAGCGAAAACAGCGTTTCGATCAGCAGGCTGCCCGTAAAGAACGCACCGATGAACGCCGCGGGAAATCCGACCACGAGCGGCAGCATCGCATTGCGAAATACGTGCTTCCACAGCACGCGCCTTTCGTTCAACCCTTTGGCGCGCGCCGTCAGCACGTACTGCTTCTTGATCTCCTCGAGGAACGCGTTTTTGGTCAGCATCGTGACGACGGCGAAGCTGCCGACGACCGATGCCGTGACGGGCAACGCGATATGCCAAAGGTAATCGGCGAGCTTGCCGAGCAGGCTCAATTGCGAGAAGTTGTCGGACACCAAGCCGCGCAACGGAAAGATCTGCAGGAACGAGCCGCCGCCGAATAGCACGAGCAGCAGCACGCCAAGCACGAAACCCGGAATCGCATAGCCGACGAGCACCACGAGGCTCGTCGCGACGTCGAACGTCGAGCCGTTGCGAATGGCCTTGGCGATGCCGAGCGGCACCGAGATCAAGTAGGTCAGAAAAAACGTCCATAGCCCGATGCTGATCGATACGGGCAGCTTCGACACCACGAGCGACCACACGCTCTGATGATGGAAGTAGCTTTGCCCGAGATCGAAGCGGGCAAAGCGCGAGAGCATGAGCCAATAGCGCGTGAGCGGCGGCTTATCGAAGCCGTACAGCGCTTTGAGCTGCGCGAGTTGCTGCGCATCGACGCCCGAGTGCGCGCGCAGGCCGAACGCAGGCGGCTGCCCCTCTTGCGTCGTTCCCTTGCGCAGCTCGTAGGCTGCCTGCTCGACAGGGCCGCCCGGCACAAACTGAATGACGGCGAACGTCACCGTCAGCACGCCGAGCAGCGTCGGAATCATCAGCAGCAATCGTTTGAGGATGTAGCTCCACATAATCGAGCATCCGTGGATGAGTGAAGTGCAATCTAAGAATGAAAGACAGCCGCAGCCGATGAGCGCCCGCCTTCAGTGCGCAACCGCCTGGTTGCCGCCTCGTGCCGACGGCGCGAACCACCACGTCGACACGATCCACTCGTTCGCCGAATAGTACAGCGGCAGCGTGGCCGGATAGCGCAGCGTACGCGCGTAAGCGATTCGATGCGACGCGTTGAACCACTGGGGTACGACGTAATAAGCGTGCATGAGCACGCGATCGAGCGCGCGGGCTGCGTCGACGAGTTGGTCCTTCGTCTGAGCATGCACGAGCGTCTTCAAGATCGCGTCGATAGCCGGCGACTTCAGACCCATCAGATTGTCGGAGCCCTGCTCGTCGGCCGACTTGCTGCCGAAGCGCGACACCTGCTCCGTTCCCGGCACCTGAACGTCGGGATAGCGCAACGACGTCATGTCGAAATCGAACGCATCGTAGCGCTTTTGGATCAACGCGAAATCCACCGTTCTGTAGCTCGCCTGAATGCCGAGCTTGCTCAAGTTATGGAGGTAAGCCGTGACGATGGGTCCCATCGAGGCCCCCGAATCGTCGAGAATCTCGAACTTGAACGGCTGTCCTTTCTCGTTGCGCAGCGCGCCATCGCGATAGTGCCATCCCGCCTGCGCCAGCAATGCGCGCGCCTTCAGCAAATTGGCGCGCAGCGAACCGGGCGGATCGGTATTCGGCTGGACCGTCATCGGTCCGAATACGGCAGGGTCCAACTGCGCGCGCAGCGGGTCGAGAATCGCGCGCTCACCGGGCGTTGGCAGGTCCTTCGCCTGCTGCGGGCTGTCGGCGAAATAGCTATCGAGCCGCGTATAGGCGCCGAAGAACAGTTGCCGGTTCAGCCACTCGAAATCGAACGCCAAATCGAGTGCTTGCCGCACGCGCACATCGCGGAACAGCGGCCGGCGCAAGTTCATGACAAAGCCTTGCATGCCCGCGCCGTTGTGCTGGCGAAACTCGCGCTTGACGAGTTCACCGCTGTCGAAGCGCTTGCCGATATCGCGCCTTGCCCAATTGCGCGCGATGTACTCGACTAGCGCATCGTACTCGCCGGCCTTGAACGCCTCGAGCCGTGCGGTGCTATCGGCGTAGAGCTTGTAGGTGATGCGATCGAAATTGTGCATGCCGACACGCACGGGAAGCGACGCGCCCCAATACGAAGGATCGCGCCGATACGTTATCGTGTGGCCCCCGTCGTAACGATCGATGAGATAAGCCCCGCTGCCGATCGGCTGTTGGAATGCCAATTGATCGAACGGCACACGGGTGCCGTCGGCGTTGAGTCCCCACTTGCGCGAGAAGATCGGCATGCTGCCCGCGATCAACGGCAGTTCGCGGTTCGCTTGCCGAAATTCGAAGCGGATCGTCGCTGGATCCACGATGACCGCTCGCGCGATCTCGCCGTAGAAGACGGCGAATTGCGGCGCCGCTTGCGGGCTCTTGAGCGTATCGAACGAGAATTTCACATCTTCGGCCGTGACCGGATCGCCGTTGGAAAAGCGCGCGCGCGGATCGACATGGAACGTGACGGATAACCGATCGGGGGCGACACGGATGTCATCGGCCAGCAAACCGTAGGCCGACGCCGCTTCGTCGCTGCTGCCCGTGGTTAAGCTCTCGAACAGCATGTCGATGCCCGGCGCCGGGTTGCCGCGCAGCGTGAACGGATTGAATTTGTCGAAGCTCGTCAGCCGGCTCGGATTGGCCAATACGAGCGTGCCGCCCTTCGGCGCGTCGGGGTTCACGTAGTCGAAGTGCTTGAACCCCTGCGGGTACTTGGGCTCGCCGAATTGGGCGATCGCATAGACGGCATGGGCGGGGGTTGCCGCGCCGAGCATCCACAGGAAACCGAAACAACAGGCCAAAAGCATAGGCCAGCTGCAAAACTTGCGAGCGCTGCGCTGTGTGTTCGAGCGCCGGCCAATCGTCGTCGTCGCCGTCATCGAGAAGATCGGAAGTGGCAATGTGAGAGAATTCTACCCAAACCTGTACCCGCCACCGCCGCGCCGCCCTTGCGCGCACGGCGCCAGGCACCGAAATTACGAGGAGAAGTTATGGGCTTTCTCGCTGGAAAACGGATTTTGCTGACCGGTCTGCTGTCGAATCGCT
>CAYRLJ010000133.1:0-11146 GCA_964425025.1 uncultured Burkholderia sp.
TGCCCATCGCGTTGACGAAGCGCTGAAGATGGTGCGTATGGAAAGTTTTGCCAAGCGCTATCCGTCGCAGCTCTCGGGCGGCCAGCAGCAACGGATCGCGCTTGCTCGCGCGCTTGTGTTCGAGCCGCGGCTCGTGCTGATGGATGAACCGCTCGGCGCGCTCGATAAACAATTGCGCGAGCACATGCAGTACGAACTGAAAGCGCTACACGAAAAGCTCGGGTTGACGTTCGTCTATGTCACGCACGATCAAGGCGAGGCGTTGACGATGTCCGATCGTGTCGCCGTCTTCGACAAAGGCATCGTGCAGCAACTCGATACGGTGGATCGGCTATACGAAATGCCGTCGAACGAATTCGTGGCGAATTTCATCGGCGATAGCAACCGCTTGCAGGGCACGATTTCCGACGTCGACGGCGAGTTCTGCCGCTTGCGTCTTCGCGATGGCACGCATGTCGTCGGCCGCAACGTGGCAGGCGCGCGCGCCGGCACGGCCGCTGTCGCTTGCATTCGTCCAGAGCGGTTGCGTTTGGTCGCCGGGGCGAGCGAGCGTCAAGACGGCAACGCGCTCGCGAGCGAAGTGCGCGGTCTCATCTATTTTGGCGATCACGTGCGCATGCGTTGCGCCGTGCCCGAACAGGACGAATGCTTCGTCAAGGTGCCGCTCGGCACAGAGGCAATCGATTCGTTCGTACCGGGCGCGAGCGTCGCGCTCGAGTTCGCGCCCGAGCATTTGCGCGTTTTCGCGTGATCGGCGCTGGTGCGTCAGCGGACGGGCCAGCGAACGATCGATATCGAACAAGCAAGTCCCCAGTTGCGCAAAGCGTTCCGGGTCAAAGGACGCATACGCGAATACCACGTAGAGGAGAGCCTAGATGAAGACGAATACCATCACGATGCGCCGCACTGCCGCGACGCTGGCCATTGCTTGTGCCTCGGCGGTGCTGGGCACGGCAGGCGCCGCGGCCGCCGAGCTGACCGTCGTGAACTTCGGCGGCGCGAACGCCGATGCACAGAAGGTGGCTTACTACCAGCCGTTCGAGCAGAAAACGGGCGCCAAGATCACGACTGTCGAATACAACGGCGAGACGGCCAAGATCAAGGCCATGGTCGAAGCCAAGCACGTCAACTGGGACGTCGTCGAAGTCGAATCGGGCGATCTCGGCCGCGGCTGCGATGAGGGCCTCTATGAAAAGCTCGACTGGCCGAAGATCGCGAAGAAGTCCGAACTCATTCCCGAATCGCCTAGTGCGTGCGGCGTGGGCTTTTTCGTCTGGTCGACAGCCATCGCCTACAACGCCGATAAACTCAAGACGGCGCCGACAGGCTGGGCCGATTTCTGGGACGTCAAGAAGTTCCCCGGTAAGCGGGCGCTGCGCAAGGGGGGGCGCGGCAACCTCGAATTCGCGCTGATGGCGGATGGCGTTGCGCCGAAAGACGTCTATAAGGTACTGGAGACCAAGGCTGGCCAAGACCGCGCGTTTAAAAAGCTCGATGAACTCAAGCCAAATATTCAATGGTGGGAGGCGGGCGCACAACCGCCGCAATTCCTCGTTGCCGGCGACGTCGTGATGTCCTCCGCGTTTAATGGCCGCATTGACGCCGCGCAGCGCGAAGGCAAGAACTTAAAAGTGGTCTGGAACGGCAGCATCTACGACCTCGACTACTGGGTGATCCCGAAGGGCTCGCCGAACAAGGCACTGGCTGAGCAGTTCATTGCCTACTCGATATCGTCGAAGCCGCAGCAGGCCTATGCACAGCGCATTGCGTACGGTCCCGCGAATCGCGACGCAATCAAATCACTCGATGCGAAGACGCTTTCGAATCTGCCGAATTCGCCGGTCAACGGCCAAAACGCGGTCCTGCAAAACGCGGCGTTTTGGACGGACTACGGCGACGAACTCGAGCAGCGATTTGCGTCGTGGGCGTCGAAGTGATGTCGATGTGATTTGAAACGATTGACTGCGGCGTCGACGTAGCACCGTCGTCGCCGCAGTCGCACGCGTTCCGGGGCTCGCGCGAACGCGGGCCGGTGCAACGCGAGCAGAGCTTGAAGCAAGGGGCAACGCAGGAGATGAGCGTGCAAACGATGACGATTCCCGGCGAGCCGAGCGGTGCGTCGACCGCGACATGGAAGCGCGAACTAAGAGCCGCCCATGCGCGCAAGCGGCTGACGGCGCTGCTCTTGATTGCGCCGCTTGCGATTTTTCTGCTGCTGATATTTGTCGTGCCGATCGCGGCGCTGTTGACGCGCGCGGTGCAAAACCCCGAAGTGGCCGCCGCGTTGCCGAAAACCGCTGCCCAATTGAGCCACTGGGATCGCAAGAGCGAACCGCCTCCGGGTGCCTATGCGGCACTCGCGGCGGATTTGTCCGCGACGCAGGATGGTCAGATCATGGGCAGCTTGGAACGACGGCTCAACGTCGAAATTCCGGGCTTTCATTCGCTCATCTCGAAGACGACGAACGCACTGCCGTTCACTGACGACAACAACAAGCCTGCGACGCTCACACCCGAGCAAACGCGCGCGAAGCTGATCGATCTAGACAGGCGATGGGGCGATGCGCGATATTGGAGCGCGATTGCGAAGAACGGCTCGCGCTATTCGCCGTTCTACTTGCTGGCGGCGCTCGATCATCGCGAGGATGCATTCGGCCACATCGAAAAGACCGATCCAGATCAGCGCATCTACTTGCACGTGTTCAGCCGTACGTTCGTCATCGGCGCGGTGGTCACACTGGCGACGCTGCTGCTCGGCTACCCGCTCGCCTATTGGATCTCGACCTTGAGCGAACGACGCGCGAACCTCGTGATGATATTCGTGCTGATTCCGTTTTGGACGTCGATTCTCGTGCGCGTGGCGGCCTGGATCGTGATTTTGCAGACCGAAGGGCTCGTGAATCGGACCTTGCACGGCCTCGGTTTAATTCAGGCACCGCTCGAATTGCTGTTCAATCGCACGGGGGTCTACATTTCGATGACGCATATTCTGCTGCCGTTCATGATTCTGCCGCTGTACAGCGTGATGAAGTCGATTCCGCCGACTTATCAGCGTGCCGCGGTGTCGCTAGGCAGCCATCCGTTCGCGGCGTTTTGGCGTGTCTATGTGCCGCAAACGTATCCGGGCGTCGGCGCCGGCGCATTGCTCGTATTCATTCTGGCGATCGGCTACTACATCACGCCTGCATTGCTTGGCGGTCCTAACGATCAAATGGTGAGCTACTACGTGGCGTACTTCACGAACGTGACGATCAATTGGGGCATGGCATGCGCACTCGGCGGCTTGCTGCTGGCGGCGACGCTCGTGTTGTACGCGGTGTACGGGCGCTTTACGAAAGCGCAGCCAAGCTTGTAGCCGGAGCCGACGATGAAACTGTCTAAACCGCTGTTTGCACCGCATACGTCGCTCGTCGAACGCGCATGGTATTTCCTCTTGCGCGGCTTGGCTGTGCTGACGTTGCTGTATTTGATTCTGCCCGTGCTCGCGATTGTGCCGTTGTCGTTTTCGTCGAGTACGTTCCTCGTCTATCCGATTCCAAGCTGGTCGTTGCGCTGGTATCAAAATCTCGTCATGTCCGACGCGTGGCGCATGGCGGCAAAGAACAGCTTCATCGTGGCGCCTTCGGCGACGCTCGTCGCCACGGTACTCGGTACGTTGGCGGCACTAGGCCTGGCGAAGGCAAATTTTCGTGGCAAGGCAGTCGTCATGGCCGTGCTGATTTCGCCGATGATCGTGCCCGTCATTGTGGTGGGCGTAGGGATGTATTTGTTCTTCGCGCCGCTCGGGCTCGCGAATACCTATATCGGTCTCATCATGGCTCATGCGGCGCTGGGTGTGCCGTTCGTCGTGACGACGGTGGGTGCGACGTTGCAAGGATTCGATGGAAACCTCGTGCGAGCGAGCCTCTCGCTTGGTGCGAATCCGACGCGCACGTTCTTTCGGATCACGCTCCCGGTAATCGCGCCGGGCGTGATTTCAGGGGCTTTATTCGCGTTCGCGACTTCGTTCGACGAGGTCGTCGTGACGCTGTTCCTTGCGGGCGCCGATCAAACGACGCTGCCGCGTCAGATGTTTACGGGCATCCGCGAGAACATCACGCCGACGATCGCCGCACTCGCGACGATCCTGATTCTCTTCTCGACGGCATTGCTGCTGGCGCTGGAATGGTTGCGCGGGAGGAACGCGGCGCGGGCAGTGGCGTAGCCGCGTCGCGCACGTGCGTGACGATGTGAAGTTGAGCCTGGATCGGCATAGTGTCGGCGCGCGAGGCTTGTGATTCCGAGGGCAAAACCCTTGCCGATGCGCTTTCCGTCGCGCTTTCCGAGGAGGGGTGATGAACACGATTGTGCCGCGCTGCTTGCTCGTCATCTCGTTGCTCGCTTTGCCGTCGATGGGAAAGGCGAACCCGTTGCGGTTCATCGGACTACAAACACCTAGTTCGATAAATCGTCATTACGGATTTGTTCGGGACATCAGTATCCGAGGCCAAGTTGGAGGGGGTACGGAAAAAGCGCCTAGCCGATTAACGGGCTAGGCGGAAACCGCCGGTGACCGGCGGCGGAGGTATCGATGCAAAAACGGCTCGCCATCGTCAAAACGACGCAAGCCGTATTTCCCTTCGAATCAGCGAAGAATTTTTACGTCGCGCGACGGCTACAACTCATGCACCGCCGAGCGACTTGTCACAGCGCGAGTTAGATGCCGAAAAACAGCGGCTTCACGCCATCGGCTTTCGCAGGCGAACCGGAAGCCGACGAACCGGCTTGCGCGCCACCGACCGCTTGATTGTTGCCATTTTGCGCATCGACGCGCGCTTGCGCAATTTGCGCGTCTTCCGGGTAGTACGGGTCGTTGCTGAAGCTCGTGCGACCGCCAGCTTGCTCGAATTGAATGAGTTCGGCCTTCACTTGCGCACGCGTCACGGGTGCGTTCGACTGCGCGAAAACGGCTACGGGAGCGGCAAAGGCGGCTGCGACGACGACGGCTTGAATGAGCGATTTCATGATTACTACCTCCAAAATTGTTTGTCGTACCTGCTTGGTGCATCGTGTTCGTTGCGTGAACCGATGACTGCAGTGTAGAGATTGAAGGCCCTAGGGTTAACTCCTATTTCGATAAATCATCATTGCAATTTTGTTCACAATCGCTGATGACGGTAGACGAAACGAAAAGAGGGAAGGGCCGCGCATCGGCTATTTCCGGGCTTTCGCAGCGGGCCGCCGCCACACGCGATGCCACTTCATCCGTATAAGATGCTGCTCAGTCTCTTTGCCAAGCGCGTCCATTTCTAACTTCCAGGAAATCGCCTCGACATGAATTCGCCGCTCCTGCCTTTCCATATCGCGTTTCCCGTCAACAGCATCGAGGAGGCGCGCGCCTTTTATGGCGGCCTGCTCGGATGCCCCGAAGGCCGAAGCGCCCCCGACTGGGTCGATTTCAATCTCTATGGCCATCAGATCGTTGCGCACCTCGCGCCGGGCGAAACGGGCGCGACCGCGACGAATGCCGTCGACGGATACGGTGTACCCGTGCGCCATTTCGGCGCGATCTTGACGATGCCTCAATGGACTGCGCTTGCCGACAAGCTAACGGCAGCCGGCGTGAAATTCGTGATCGAGCCGTACGTTCGCTTTAAGGGGGAACCGGGGGAACAAGCGACGATGTTTTTTCTCGACCCGAGCGGTAACGCGCTTGAATTCAAGTCGTTTGCCGACCTCGGTATGTTGTTTGCAAAGTGAGCGCCGCAATTTAGCCAAGCGCGATATCGAAAAGCGTCTCCCGAACTTTCCTATGTCGCTGCGGGCATCATGTTGTTGATGTTGCGGCCTATGTGTGCCGGTGCTAACGAGTGGTCAACGCTTGGGGCGCTTGCAAACGTTCATCGACACCGAGCCGCTCGTACTCGGCAATCAATTGCGCACCGAACAACAGCAGCGTCGCCAGCGCTTCGAGACTGAGTAGCACGACTATCGCAGTCGTCATCGATCCGTACACGACGCTCACCTGCGACAAAGTTGCAAAATACCAAACGAGGACGCGGCGGGTAACTTCCCACAGCACCGCAGCCGCCACGGCCCCCATGACTGCGTGATGGAACGTGGTACGTCCGGCCGGAATGACGATGTAGATAGCGGTCAGCACGAATATCTCACCGGCAAAGCCACACAGGTAGAGGATGACCCGGGTCGCGCCCGTCAGCGATACGTTGTGCCCGAGGAATATCACGCTATCCGACGCGACTGCCTGCAGGCTGCTCGTGACAAAGGTGATGAGAAGCACGCCGATGCCCAGCGAGAGACTGAAACAATACGGCACGATCGCCGATATCAAGAAATGGCGTCTGCGTATGGCGACCCGATGCACGAAGATGATCGACAGCGCGTTTTCGAGTACGGTGAACGCGAGCGAGCTGAAGAAAACCATGGTTACGACGAGGAACCAGCCCACCACTGCGCGATGTGCGAGGAAATTGGCGAGTTCGCCGACGATCGCCTTCGACTGACCGGGCACGAGCCATCTCAGCAGCCGCTCGAGTGTATCGAGCAGCAGTGCCTGGCCAACCAGATGGCTGAGTGCAATGGCGACGAGAATCAGCAGCGGGACGATCGAAAGCAATGCATAGTACGCAACAGCGCCCGCGAGAAGAAGGCCTTGGTTTTTTCGAAATGCTTTAAGTACTCGGACGGTGAACTGAAAAGGGTGACGGGCGACGGAGCGCAATGCCCTCTTTCGCGCCTTCCTTTCCATCTGGCGTGAGTGCGTCGGCGAAATCATAGCGCTTTAACGATCAGCGGATTTGCTTTGTCCTGCGCGCCGCCGGCGTCGTCGCCGTTCAGTTTCGAGCGCGTTTGCAGCGCCTCAGCGCACGCGCCGGCCAGCGCAGCGAAAGAACTGACCGCCGCCTCTCTCTCGGGCCCGGCCGCATCCTGTTGACCCTCTGCCATCGGAAGGCCGGCGTCCGGCTTTTCGGCAAATGCAATTCCCATGATGAAATGGGTCGAGCGCGCTCGCAGTCTTCTGACGAGGTGGCGCAAATACTGCGGCGACTCGCCCCAATCCAGCGTGACGAGACAGATGACCCTCTCGCGATCGATTCGCGCGTCGTCGGCGCGCTTGCGCAAGAACCGTTCGGCCGAAATGACATCCACCTCGATGCCGCGTCGATGCAGCAATTGAACCAGGATCGTTGCAGCAAGCCCATCGAATGCGCCGCGGCCCTTTACGCACAGCGCGGGCGCGCGTTCATCAGTCGCTTGGTGCAGGCTGTCGCGAAAAGCGCCACGGCGCGAGCCGGCCTTCGCGCGCGGGGGCTTGGGCGGCGCGATGGCCCCGTCGGCGAAATCCGCCGATGCGAGCGCGCGAACGACGCTCAGCGCCGCGAAGCGCACTTTCGTCAGCTGCCCGGGCGTGACCACTCCGCGCGCGACGTCCTTGCAGGCGAGCCTCAGGCATTCGAGCATGACAGCGTCGCACCAATCTTCGAGAGAGGATGTTTGCAGCATCGTCGCGGCCTGAGCGACCGCATCCGGTGCATCGTTGGCCAACAAACGCTGGTAGAGATTTTCGCCCGGCGTCAGCACCGGATGATCTCCGAACAGCACGTCGAGGAACGCAACGCGCTCGATGTGGCGCCCGAGCGTCACGAGACACAGCGTAATCGGCGTAGAGAGCACGAGCCCCACCGGTCCCCACATCCAAGACCAAAAAAGCGCGGCGATAATCACAGCGAACGGCGACAAGCCCGTGCTGTTGCCATATAGCAGCGGCTCGACGAATTGGCCTGCGGCAAGCTCCACCGTTGCGAATAGAATCGCAGTCCAGACCATCGTCCACCAGCCAGGCCCGATAGCCGCGGCGAGGATGACAGCGAGGAGCGCCGCCAGCCACGCGCCCACGTAAGGCACGAACCGCAGCAGGCCCGTGAGGACGCCGAACAACAAGGCCCCCGGCACGCCGATGATCGCAAGTCCGATGCAGACCAGTGTGCCGACACCGGTATTGATCGCCACCTGAACAATGAAATAGCGGCTGAGGCGCCGCGCCGCCTCGTCCATCGCCGTCGTGGTGCGATGCAGATCGCGCACACCGAAGAGGCGAATCAGTCTGTCGCGCAGATCTTCGCGTTGCAGCAGGATGAAGATCGCGACGATAGCCACGATGCCCGCCGTCTCGAGCGGACTGACGACCGGCGCCAAGAAGCGCTGGACGAGTTTGAGCGACGAAGGCGTGGGCTCGAGCACCTCGACGGGCAGCGGCGCGCGGCCCGACGGGCTCGCCGAGCGATCGTCGCTGCTCGGCTGTGCCGGGGTTGGCGCAATGTGCCTAAGCGCGCCGGACGCTCGTCTCAGCAGCACATCCGCGCGGCCGATCGTCTCTTCCTGCAGGGTTCTCGCCTTGCGCACCAACGCTGCCTCGTACCGCGGGAAATCTCCCCCGAGCTGCGCGACCTGCGCGCCGATGAGGACGCTCGTTGCGGCCAGCACAAACAGTGCGACGAGCACCGTGGCAATGACCGACGGCGCGTGGCCCAAGCCGGCACGCCGCAATGCGGTGGCAAACGGCGCAAGCACGAAGCTGAGCAATACAGCGAGCGTAATCGGCATCAAGACGGCGCGCCCGAAGTACAGCGCGCCGATCACCACGATGCCGGCGATCAGCGAAGTGAGTGCTTTGAGACCCGGCACCTCGGGCGGCGGGCCGCGGTCGCTGCTGCGCCGCGGCGGCAAGGGACCCGTCATGATGCAAGGGGAGAGCAAATGCGATGCCTAATGAGCATCCGCATCGCATTCGATGATCAAGTCGCCGTTGCGCAAAGTACTTTCGGCTGAACTGCGACCGAGGCGTGCGAGCGTCAACGGCCTGCCGCGATGACGAGGCGTTGCTCAGGGACGTGCGAAGTCTTCGGGTATGAGTTCGAGCTTTGCGGCCGGATGTGCCAGCAGCTTACGCTCGGCGATTGCCCGAATACGTTTGTACCCGTCGCGGAACGTCTTCAGAATTCGTGCTTCGCTCGCCTGGGGTGCGAGCCAGAAGTGCTTTTCCAGCGTCAGTAGCGTGACCACGCATTCAACGTTGCTGTTCTGATGGACAAGGACGAACGCCACCCCGCGGCGATTCGCGAGCACGTGTGGTTCAAGTTCGACGGTTTCCATAGATGAATGAAGCGGCAATACAGCAGGACGCTGTAAAACGATTTTTGCACGGACGATGCGATTTGCAAATGGGGCAGTGTCCTACCGGCCCATGGGGCGCTTCGCGGTCCGTCGCTGGGGAGTTGCGCTGTACAATTGTTCTCATCGTGACCCGATAGTTAACCCCCATTTCAGGCGAGCATGATGCATGTTTAACTGTTTACAGAAGGGATAGCGTAAGTCTGATGTTTCAACCTGAAGGTGTCTTCAGGAAACGCTTATGAGCAAAAGATTGGCTGTACGCATCGCAGGCTTCTCTTTCGAAGCGATCGGTGTACCTGAGCCCTGCATCCGAGCGCGTCAGCTCGATCGTGTTCACGATTCTAAAGACGAATACCGAGGCGCGCGTCGAAACGCGGGCACAGAAATGGCCTCGCCTATTTTTACCGAATCATCGGCACGCCACTGCGGTAGCCGACGATAGAGGCATCGGTCTATGCAATTCCGCGTCGCATCAAATCCCATGCGGCTTTACATCAAACGACATTTCAAGGGAAAAGAAAATGGCAACGGGCACCGTGAAATGGTTCGATGAGATAAAAGGTTATGGCTTTATTACGCCGGATGACGGTGGCGAGGATTTATTTGCACATTTCTCTGAAGTGGCAGTGGAAGGCTTTAAAACTCTTCGCGAGAATCAGAAGGTCAGCTTCGACGTCAGGCAAGGTTTGAAAGGAAATCAGGCGATTAACATTAAACCGTTGTAGGAGTGATGGATCGGTTCGTCCGGCAGGCGAGCATAGCGAGCGGCCCGAATGCGCAGACGACTAATGAAATAAGACTGCGAAGCGAGACAGAGGGGCTCCACCTAAGTCACGCCGCGATCCAAGGGCAAGTCACGAAGCGCCGTCGGCGATTGCTCGTCCCGGCATGAACAGCTTCGATGCTTCCCGGCCCGCCGATGCACTCTTCGAGCACTTCGGCATCACGACACGCTCATTCACAGCAAGAGGGGGCGATGTGATGGGCATGCTATGGCGACGATTTTAGCCGTCGATCGCTCCAGTGAGTTCTGGCGCGACCGTAAATAGATCGCCGACGAGACCGTAATCCGCGACACTGAAAATCGGGGCTTCCGGATCCTTGTTGATCGCGACGATCACTTTCGAGTCCTTCATGCCGGCGAGGTGCTGGATCGCACCGGAGATACCCACGGCCACGTAAAGTTGCGGCGCGACGATCTTGCCGGTTTGCCCGACCTGATAGTCGTTCGGCACGAAGCCAGCGTCGACTGCGGCACGCGAGGCGCCCAGCGCGGCGTTCAGCTTGTCGGCCAGCGGTTCGAGCACCTTCGTGTAGTTTTCGCCGTTGCCTAGACCACGGCCGCCCGAGACGATGATCTTCGCCGACGTCAGTTCGGGACGGTCCAGCTTCGTCACTGCACGGCTGACGAACTGTGAAACGCCTGCGTCCGCTGCGGCTTCGGTCTTTTCCACCGATGCGCTACCGCCTTCGGCTACCACTGCGTCGAAGCCGGTCGTGCGTACCGTGATGACCTTGATCCGGTCGTGAGATTGCACCGTTGCAATTGCGTTGCCCGCGTAGATCGGACGCTCGAACGTATCGGGTGAATC
Source organism: uncultured Burkholderia sp. (assembly GCA_964425025.1). Lineage (GTDB taxonomy): Bacteria > Pseudomonadota > Gammaproteobacteria > Burkholderiales > Burkholderiaceae > Trinickia. The sequence goes on from CAYRLJ010000133.1 coordinate 10,767, forward strand.
GACTGCGGTGATGTCGCTGATCTGCGCGACGTCGAGCTTCGCGGCGATACGCGGCGCGATGTTCTTGCCGTACGCGGTGGCCGGAGCCAGGATGTGCGAATAGTCCTTTGCGATATTCAGCACCGTCGCTTCGATGTTTTCCGCGAGGCCCGCTTCGAGTTGCGGCGCATCGGCCAGCAATACTTTACTAACGCCCGCGATGTTCGCTGCCGCGTCGGCTGCGGCCTGCGCATTGTGACCCGCGACCAGCACGTGAATGTCACCGCCAATCTTTTGCGCGGCTGCAATCGTGTTCAGCGTCGCGGCCTTGATCGACGCGTTATCGTGTTCTGCTATTACCAGGTTAACCAGATTCGTCATTTGCTCTATCTCCGCGCTCT
>CAYRLJ010000134.1:0-10994 GCA_964425025.1 uncultured Burkholderia sp.
CATCGGTGCCCGGTGCGATGGCAAGATGAAGGTCTGCCAACGCGGCCACATCGGTGCGGCGCGGATCGACGACGATCCATTTGATCGCCGGGTCCTTCGCCTTCGCTTCTTCGAGGCGTCGAAACAGCACCGGATGGGCGTACGGCATGTTGCTGCCCGCAAACAGCACGGTGCGCGCGAAATCAAGATCCTCGTAGCACGTCGGCGGGCCATCGGCGCCGAGCGATTTCTTGTAGGCGGCGACCGCGCTCGACATGCATAAGCGCGAGTTCGTGTCGATGTTGTTCGTTCTGACTAACCCTTTCGCGAGCTTGTTGAAGACGTAGTAGTCCTCGGTTAGGAGCTGCCCCGAAACGTAGAAAGCGACCGCGTCGGGGCCATCGCGCTCGATGATTTCGGCAAAGCGCGCCGCGACGTGATCGAGTGCATCCGACCAATCCGCCGGCGTGCGCTCGGACTCGCGCGTAAGCCGAACTTCGGGACGTAAAGCCCTACCGGCATGGCTCGCCGCGGTCAAGGGCAACGTGCGGCCCTTCGTGCAGAGCTTGCCGAAGTTGGATGGATGATCGGGATCGCCGGCGATGCCCGTGATGCGGCCGTGCTCCGCTTCGATGAGCACGCCGCATCCTACGCCACAATAACAACACGTCGAACGCGTGACCGTCTTCATTGCGAAGCGGCCCCCTTTATGCGAAGTTGACGAACACGGATTCGCCCTCGACCTTCACGGCAAAGCGCATCGTGCAGCCTTCGTCGGGTGCGCAGGCTTCGCCCGTTTCAAGCGCGATGTTCCAGCTATGCAGCGGGCACGTCACCGTCTTGCCGTGGACGATGCCTTGCGACAGAGCACCGCCTTTATGCGGGCAACGATCGTGCATGGCGAAAACTTCATCGTCAGCAGTCCTAAACAAGGCGACATCGCCGTCATCGCGTTTGACGACGCGGCTGCCCAGCCGCGGAATGTCGGAGACGCTACCTACGTGCGTCCATGTGGAGGCGGGGGAAACGGTCATATCCATCTGTTCGGTAGCCTCAATTTAAGCGATGACTTTCAATGGCACGTATTCGCGCTGTTGCTGGCCGCCAATGCGCGCTTGCCACGGATCGGGCAAGCCTTCGAGCGCGTAGAGCAGGCGTTCGTAGAGCGCCCGGCGATTGGCGGTATCGTCGACGATCTTGCGCTTAACGTAGTCGAGCCCGACACGCGCGATGTAATGGACGGTTCGATCGAGGTAGTGCGCTTCTTCCCGATACAGTTGCAGGAACGCGCCCGTGTACTCCTTCACTTCATCGGCTGTCTTCACCTTCGCGAGGAACTGCGCGACCTCGGTCTTGATGCCGCCGTTGCCGCCGACATAGAGTTCCCAGCCGCTATCGACGGCGATTACGCCGACGTCTTTGATGCCGGCCTCGGCGCAATTGCGCGGGCAGCCCGAGACGGCGAGCTTGACCTTGTGTGGCGACCACATGTTCGCGAGCATCGTCTCGAGATCGATACCCATCTGCGTGCTGTTTTGCGTGCTGAAGCGGCAGAATTCGCTGCCCACGCATGTCTTCACGGTGCGGATCGATTTGCCGTATGCGTGGCCCGACTGCATGCCGAGGTCCTTCCATACGCTCACGAGGTCTTCCTTCTTCACGCCGAGCAAATCGATTCGCTGACCGCCGGTGACCTTGACCATGGGTATCTGGTATTTGTCGGCGACATCGGCGATGCGGCGCAGCTCGTCGGGCGTCGTCACGCCGCCTTTCATTTGCGGCACGACTGAGAACGTATTGTCCTTTTGAATATTCGCGTGCACGCGTTCGTTGACGAATCGGCTTTGCGGATCGTCCACCGCGTCGCGCGGCCACGTCGATACCAAGTAGTAGTTGATGGCGGGCCGGCAACTGGCGCAGCCGTTCGGCGTGCGCCATTCGAGGAAATCATAGACAGCGCGATGCGTGAGCAGCTTGTGCTCGCGCACGGCTTTGCGCACCTCGTCATGCGTGCGATCGGTGCAGCCGCACATGGCTTTCGTCTTCGGCGTTTCTTGGAAGCTCGTGCCGACCGTACTCATCAAAATCTGTTCGACGAGGCCCGAGCACGAGCCGCATGAGCTCGCGGCTTTCGTGTGCTTCTTCACTTCGTCGAGCGTGAACAGGCCTTTTTCGGCGATGGCCTTGACGATCGTACCCTTGCACACGCCGTTGCAGCCGCACACCTCGTCGGAATCCGCCAGCGCGGCCGCACGGTTGTGGCCTTGCACGCCGGCGTCCCCGATGCTCGATTCGCCGAACATCAGACGATCGCGCAACTCGCCGAGCTTGCGGCCTTCGCGCAGCAGCTTGAAATACCAGGCGCCGTCAGCGGTATCGCCATAGAGACAGGCGCCAACCAAGCGGTCGTCCTCGATCACGAGCTTCTTGTAGACGCCGCTCGCGGGATCCGACAGGACGATTTGCTCGGTGTTTTCGCCGCCGACGAAGTCGCCGGCCGAGAACAGATCGATGCCGGTGACCTTGAGCTTGGTCGACAGCACGGAGCCCTTGTAACTGCCGATGCCCATCAGCGCGAGATGGTTTGCGCACACTTTCGCTTGCTCGAACAGCGGCGCCACGAGGCCATAAGCGACGCCGCGATGGCTGACACATTCACCCACGGCATAGACGCGCGGATCGTAGGTTTGTAGCGTATCGTTGACGACGATGCCGCGATCGCAATGCAGTCCCGCCGCTTCGGCGAGCGCGGTATTCGGGCGAATGCCGGCGGCCATGACGACGAGGTCCGTATCGATTTCGGAGCCGTCCTCGAAACGCACACCGGCGACTTCACCGTGTTCGTTGCCGATGATTTCCGTCGTTGCCTTCGACAAAAGAAACGCCAGGCCGCGTGCCTCGAGCGAGCGTTGCAGCAAACGTCCCGCATTTTCGTCGAGTTGCCGCTCGAGCAGCGTCGATGCTAAATGGACGACCGTGACATCCATGCCCCGCAGTTTCAAACCGTTGGCCGCTTCGAGGCCGAGTAGGCCGCCGCCGATCACGACGGCGCGCCGCTTCACCTCGGCCGCGTCGATCATGGCTTGCGTATCGCCGATGTCGCGGTAGGTGATGACGCCTTTGAGCTTCGCGCCCGGCACCGGCAGGATGAACGGCTGCGATCCGGTGGCGATCAGCAGACGGTCGTAGGGCGCCTCGGTGCCGTCGTCGGCCGTGACGATGCGCCGCTTTCGATCGATGCGCGAGACGTTCTTGCCCAGATGAAGGCGAACGCCGTTTTCTGCATACCATTCAAGCGGATTGAGCACGATGTCGTTGAACGTCTGCTCGCCGGCCAACACGGGCGAAAGCAGGATTCGGTTGTAGTTCGGATGCGGCTCGGCGCCAAAGACCGTGATGTCGTAATGGTTCGGCGCGAGCGCGAGCAATTCTTCGATCGTACGGATGCCGGCCATGCCGTTGCCGATGACGACGAGTCGGGGCGCATTCATCGTGGGGGTTACTCCTTGATCCTTGATCGTTGAACCATTTGAGATGGCGGCGTCGTTGCAGTGGGCGCGGTATCCTCGTTGCGGTGCATGCATCCGACGCCGTTGTCCGGGTGCGGGCATTGCAAGGCAAAGGCTATGCCAAGTGCGTTAGAACCAGTCTCGATAAGCTTTTGCGCGAATCGGAGCTCGATCCGGCCATGCGGAACGGGTGGCGTATCGCACTGCAGCAGTGCAGCGCGGGGGCGGAGCCGCACTCGTTCGGCGCGTGGGGGGCTGCTTCGGTGCGTTATTGGCCGAACAGGTTGCCGATCGGGGTCTATAATTCTGAGCCCTGCTTTACTCCATCCCGCCTGAGGCGCGCATCGACAACAGCGTGCATCGAGCGGGACCCATGCTTGCCAACGCACTTAACCGAGGAGGTTTGACCATGACCATCCGCATCGGCGACATCGCGCCCGATTTCACCGCTGAAACCACGGAAGGCACCATCAAGTTCCACGAATGGATCGGCGACAACTGGGCGGTTCTGTTTTCGCATCCGAAGGATTTCACGCCTGTTTGCACGACCGAACTCGGTACGGTGGCGCGCCTGAAGCCTGAGTTCGACAAGCGCAAGACGAAAGTTATCGGCTTGAGCGTCGACCCGGTCAGCGATCATAAGAATTGGGTGGGCGATATCGCTGAAACGCAAGGGCACGCCGTGAACTACCCGCTCATCGGCGACGACGATCTGACGGTGTCCAAGCTGTACGACATGATTCACCCGAACGCGAGCGGCGGCACTCGGACGGCCAACGACAACGCTACGATTCGGTCGGTGTTCATCATCGGGCCGGATAAGAAGGTCAAGGCGATGCTGATTTATCCGATGAGCGCGGGCCGTAGCTTCGACGAAGTGTTGCGCTTGGTCGATGCGTTGCAAATGAACGCGAACCACGGCGTTGCGACGCCTGCGGACTGGCGTCCGGGCAGCGACGTCATCATCCCGACATCGGTGTCCGACGAAGACGCCAAGAAGAAGTATCCGGAAGGGTTCAAGACGCTGAAGCCGTACCTGCGCACCGTCGCGCAGCCGAAGTAACAATCAACGGCAGGAACTCCGGCGCGTTGAGCCGTCTTGCACGGTCAAACGCGCCGGTCTTGCATCCTGCAGCGGTACGGATCGACGCCGAGGGGCGAGTCGACGAGCGAGTTGGCAATATCGCTCGACATGAGGCGCGACGGCGCGGCTCAATGCAGGTCGATCGTCAATGATCGAGCCGTTTCATCGTCTCCGATTCCATTGCGGCGTGCCATTCCTCAGACGCTTCAATCGGATTCGTTTCGTCGTCGATCGAAAACTGCGCACGCTCGGCCGAACTGCGCGCACTCCCGAAATCGGGGTCGAAATCGCCTTCGGCATCCTCCTCGCCCGGCGGTTCCAACATATCTCTAAGCATTGCGGCCAGTTCGGGTGTGTCCCAAGGCTTCCCGTGCTGCTTGCAGCCCTTGATGTAATGTCGAATCTCCGCGTCTTGTTCCGGACTGAGTGGTAGCCCGCGGAAAGTCCGCTCGGGATCAATATCGGTCATGATGGCGCTCCGGGGCGATATATGCGTGAGTGTAGCGCTGTGAGACGCGATGCGCTATATGGGCACCCAGTCTGCATCATTTGCTCGCAACTGTCCGGGCACGCGTAGGTGCGCGAAGGCCGTCATCGATTTCTTGGAACGTGCATTCGATGCCGCGCTCGTCGAACGCATCGAGGATGACAAAGGGCACATCCGTCATGCGCAAGTGAGGTAGGCGATTCGCTCGTGATGCTGACGGACGGCGAGGACGACGGCATTCCCACTGCGCCCGCGAGTTGCGTGGGCGCAGCAGCAGTGCATCGAGCCCTAATCAGCGCACGCCAGACACCGAATGGGCGATGTGCCGCAAAGTCAACAAGGTAGCAACTTCATCTTTTTCAACGCCGTATTCGCTGAATTTGACGATTATCGTGTGAGTCAATGGATTTACGTAGACGTATTGACCGTAAATGCCGATTGCCGAAAAATCCCCGTCACGGACATTATCCGGTGGGAGCCACCAGCCATTGTCGTATGCCATGGTTGCCGAACGATTGGAGTGTGCAGATGGGGCGAGAGCCCATGATTTGCTGACAATACGGGCGCCGCTGGCCATTCCTTGTGCCAGGTAAAGGGTTCCGAGTTTTGCAAAGTCGCGTGCGGTCGCATTGAGGCAGCAAAATGCCTTTTCCACGTTATTTCCGTAGCTGTCAACACTCCACGTTGCGTCATCAACTGCTCCTAATGGATTCCATATCTTCATTTTCGCATAATCGGTGAGCGACTCTCTTGTGGCGCGAGTTAAAACTTTTGCCAGAATAAGTGTGTCGATGCTTCGATACTCGAAGCGCTCGCCGGAGGGATATCGAAATCCTGATATGCGCGATATAAAGCGATTTAAGTCGGTAGTCAAATACAACTGAACAACAGGCGAGAATACAGAATCGTATCGCTCATCAACGTCAATCCCAGATCGCATAGTTAAAAGCTGTTCAATCGTTACATTGCGGTACTGCGCCGGCACGTCATTTGATGCAAGATATGCTCCGATTGGGTCGTTCAACGAACGAATTTTTCCCTCCCACAGCGCTGCTCCGATCAACGTTGCAACGAAAGATTTTGCTACCGAGTAAGACGAAAATTTGGATCTTCGATTGTATCCAGTCGAATACGCTTCGTAGAAGATCTTGCCATCTTGTATAACCACGAATGCGCGTGTGTTCGTTGCTTTTAAAAAATCATCGAGACCCGAAATTTCCCCCTTCCAAACAACGGAATCGTTGAACTTCTTCAAATTTTCGCGGAAATGGATCGGATTTTTTGATCTTTCAATCAATTTGTTGTCAAAAAGTCGAAATGATTGACTTGCCGGTGTCCAGCCAAATTCGAGATCTAGTAGAACAAGGAGATTTGGTAATCGTAAGAATGTCTGATATGCGTGTTGAAAAATAAGAATCAATGAGAACGCAAGCCCAATGCCTGTGAGGTAGGATAAGCGTCGATCGCGCATGATTTGACTCGATTGTTACGCGTTTCGGTAATTTGTTAGTTGGGGGTGTATTCCGAATCCGATGCTCCGAATTCCGGTGGAGCTTTGCGTCCATATTTTACTGTGATGAGAGAAGGCCTGCCCTAAAGGAAATGGCGACTTACGCGACTTAATTAAGAGGGGTGGCCGTCGGGCGCCGAAGAGGTTTCCCCGGGCGCGCGACGTAAGGCGGTTTAACTGCGGATAACAACGTTTTCGCCTGTTACAGGGCAAGCTAGCACCGACTGGGCGAAGACTTTATCGCGTCCCGTCCACGCGATCCAGGAATTCCGGCTTGCCCGTGAATTCCCTCAGGTGATCAGGCAGCGGCTCCAACGGGAACCGGCTATCGGCCACCGGCGGTCGGAAGACCGTCGAGCATGGCAGGATGCCGGTCCAGACCGGTGTGTCCGGCATGTGATCCTCCCGATCCGGGAACTCGTTACGTACCTTCGCGGCAACCTGGTCTAGCGACAGCCGAAATACGGCCATCGAATCAAGTTCGTCTTCGCGAACATCGCGCAGCGTTTCCCAGCGGCCGGGGATCGTCCGGCGGAAGAACTCGCGCATGGCGGCGCGTTTTTCGTCGCGTTCATGGATCACTTCGGGTTGGCCATGGAGGATGACCGATCTGAAGTTCACCGAGTGATTTATCGGGCTATGCCCGAGGACGAGCGCATCCATCAGCGTCACCGACAGTGCGATCGGGCGCGATGCACAAGCGTCAGCGAATCGTCCGTGCGCGGCGGAATGGAAATAGACGCGCTCCCTGTCGCGCCAATAGGTCATTGGAATGATCTTCGGCAGGCCGGCTTCGACGAAGGAAATGTGGCAGACGTAGCCGGCGTCGAGAATTGCGTGAACTAGCTCCGGCGCATACGAAGCACGGTAGGCGATTCGCTTTACGCGGTGCTGCTCCGTAGTCGGGTAATTCTGTTGGGGATCTGTACTCATTGGTGGGAACCCAGAACGGTTAAACGGCCTGGAAGGCGTGGATGTGCCACAGACCAGTGGTTTCGCGGGACGCGGCGTCGGCAAAGCGGAGCGAGTCGTCTCGGAAACCCTCCAACAACGGCCGAACAAGGCGCACATGGCCGCGGATGACGGCCAGCCCGCCCTTGCGCATATATGGGCGCGCCAGCTGTAGGCAGCTTGCGGCTGCCTCATCAGGCAGAAACGACGGAACATCGGACAGCGACAGGTAGTCGATATTGCCGCCGGTCACGCCGAACGACGCCATAACGTCGCCCTCGACAAAGTGTACGTCGCAGTACTTCAGGCTTGCCTGTGCACGCGCGTAGACATCGGGACGGCATTCGACGGGCAAACCTTGCTCGAACCGGATGGCGCCGAGGAAGATCAACTGGAGAAAGAAGCTAGAACGCGCCGGGAATTGTGTCAGCAGACGTTCGAAGATCTCCGAGTAGATACGCAGGTAGCTCTTGGGGATGTTTTTCTCGGGAAAATCGCCTTTGTACAGTAGCGAGTTGAGCGCCGTCGAGTTGCCCAGCAGCGTTAATACAAGTTTCCAACGAAGCCGTGGGAAGCCGTGTCGAAAATAGCCTGCTTGCGCCTGGACGTCGCTTTGTTCGAACAGTCGGTCGCAGGCGTTACCCAGCACTGCGCGCGTCACCTTAGACAGCGTCAATAGCATGCGCTCGAATTTTCCCTCATATACGAGCGGTCCCCAGTGGATTCGACCGAACATTTCCTCTAGCACGGTGCGATGCTGAAATTCCAGATCCAGGCCGGCGAACCACGTTCGGCGCATCTGCGGCGTCATCCCTTGGGTGTATCCCAGAAACTGGCAGTAGATATCCCGATCGACTTGCCGCAGGAGTGCGATGCGCAGGCGCGTAACAGCCAATTGATCGGGACTAATGTCGACACAGGTGAGTTTGCGTGGCGCTCTGGCTAGCAGCGGCACGACGCGGCTACCGCAATCGGCGATCGCGAAGACATGCTCGCTTGCCTCGGCGAGCATCTCCATCTCGGTCTGCGCATCCTCATCTCCGAGCGTATAGTTCAGGTGCTTAAAATACGAGGTCACGGTCGTGCTCAGCGGATTGGGAAGAGAGAGTCGCGGACGGAAGAGTAGCGCGAGGACAATCCGCCGACGAGCTTCTGGTATTCCGCGTGAACCTCATCGAGCATGCGGCCGGTCAAACGCAGACTCACTTCCGCGGTTTCACCGATGGCGTCCCAATCCGATTGACAAACGATTTCCGACGGCTGTCTCCCGCAGGTGAAGACATCGATCGCGATATAAGCCGACTCCGGGTACGTGTGATAAGAACAATGAGACTCGGCCAGCAAAAACAGGCCAGTGACGCCGCCACCGTTCGCAAACTTATGATCGACAAAATTGAGGACGCTGAATCCTGCCAGCGCCGCAGCAAATATGTTCTTCAAGCTGGTGGCATCCAGCAGAAGACTTGGATGTCTAACGTGGGCATCAATTAAATAGTGATATCCGGTGTCGTCCATGAGGAATCCCTAGTCTTTTTTATTGATTGGAACGGTGGCCGCGATTTCTGGCCGCTCACCGAGCGCTCGTTTCCAGTGATAGGTCGTCTGGAATTTCGGATTTAATTGCAATGTTCTTGTATATTCTGACGAGACGCATGTTCGTGAGCGAAAATTGATGCAGAATCAACGAGGCACACCCGCCGTCTGATAGATCAGTAGCTTGTCTGAATTGGCTCGCCGGTCACTGCAATGAAATATTTGTTCTCGCCAACTTCGAGGCTTGATGCTCGAACAATTTATGAACTGCTTTGCGGCGCAGGGACATCGACGACATGATTTTAGAACATTGAGCGCGCCATCGGCATACGGCGATCAGACACGCATGGTCTACTGAGTAGCGACCACGAGCAATCCAACTGGCAAACTTGCGCAGCCTGTCCGTGCGGCAATGAATGATGATGCTCAATGCAATCTAGGATGTTTAATTGGTCAAGTAGCACGGCCGTCTCGGAGTTAGGTTTTTGTTTTTTTAAGAGACGGAAATGTATCACGCAGTCTAATAAGGCGCAAGCGCTCGTTTGTCGAATGTGCTCCACCAGATTGATCTCCCGAATTTGGCAGTGTTTCGGGGGAATCACTCGGACGGGCTATATTCCCATATATGAACCCGTCTCGGTTGCGGCAGTTTTTATTTAGACAGGCAGGTCTGGATATTTTTATATTTGGGCTTGTTGCAGGCTGCCGCAGCTTTAGCGCGCCCATAGCGCAATCGAACGCGAGGGGGAAATGGCTATGAGATTCGTCAAGGGTCGCTGGCTCACTTGGGCTGAAAGAGGTGATCGTGGCTCAGTATTGCGAACGGACGCACAGGTGCTTACCGTTCGCCATCAGTGCAACGGCCGATGCTGGCCTTTACGTGATGCTCATGGGCGCTCAATTATTTCCCAGCGTAAGATGTCAACAACACTCAAGGCTGCCCGTTGCCCCCCATCCGCCGTATATCTGCCCCGTGATGTAGCTCGCCTTGCTAGAGGCGAGCAGCACGTAGATCGGCGCCAATTCGGCGGGCTGCCCCGGCCGTTTTATCGGTACCTGCTCGCCAAACTTTGAACGTTCTCGGTGGTTTGTCCGCCCGTGACCTGCAACGGTGTCCAGAATGGCCCGGGCGCACCGCCATTGACTCGAATCCCGCGCTCGATGAGTTGCATCGCGAGGTATTTCGTGAAGTGCGCGATCGCCGCCTTCGTCATTGCATAATCGAGCACGTTGACCGACGGCTCATAGGCATTGACCGAAGTGGTGTTGATGATTGCCGAGCCATGCGGCAGATTCGGGACAGCCGCCCTGCGTGATCCAAAAGAGCGCATACGGGTTCGTACGCAGCATCCACTCGAATTGCTCGGTCGTGATATCGAGAATCGGCGGACCCTCGCTGTCGTGCGAGACGGCGATGACAAGAAAGACGTGATTCGCGCCATTCTCAAATGGCGACAAACGACGCCGTGTTGCCGCGGCGTCGCATCGCTGAATGACAGAAGCGAAAAGAAGCTTACTTAGTGGTGCTCGTACATCGAACGCCAGTTGTTGTTGGGCATCATCATCCGGTAGCTCGAGCCCGATTGCGTCGTTCCGCTCGTGACGCCACCGTAGCCACTATCCGATTGCATATTCGTGCTGCCTTGCTCGCCAGCGCGCCACTGGCCTCCTTGGACATCGCTGGGATAGTGCGTTTTGCTCGGCGCAGAGCCGTCCTGCGGTTGATAGGACGTTTGAGCAAACGCGGCAGCAGGGGCCAGTGCTAGAGCGATGGCAATGGTTCGAATCGAAGACTTCATGATCGGCACCTCCTTGTACGTGGCAGTTGCAAACTTAATGTCTCGCAACTCACGATTGAAGTCTGCTCCGTCCAACTTAAGGATCGCTTAACGCGCCGATCGACAAGCCCCATGCGGTTGTAAAGCGATGTAACCGATGGAG
>CAYRLJ010000135.1:0-10906 GCA_964425025.1 uncultured Burkholderia sp.
TCGGCGCAGGTCCGCGAGCGTGTTCTCGATCGCGTTAAGACGTTCGGCTTCCATGGTGATCTGCTTTTGCTTTGCCAAAAGGTGGAATTATAGCTGATCGAGCGCTCGTACCGAGGGCTCCAAATGGCCCGGGTGCTGGCGTATGAGGGCCGCGCCCTGATCGGCGAAGGAGCCGGTCGCGGTGCGAAAACGGCGCCGGTGAGGGTGTTGAACGGGCGGTTAGGTGAAAACCTGAGGAATTTCCGAGCGAGATTGATTTCCATTTGCAGGGAATTGGCGGCGCCCGATCAAAAGAAACTGACCTAATATGGTTCCATGCAATCCGCCGGTGAACGAGAACAGTGGGATACGCTTGGCCGGAGCGATGAGCGATTCGCTGTGCGATTTGTGTCGATATGGGTAATGGAACCTAATCTTGGGGGTAAATATGGATGGCTTGGAAGCTATGTTGCAGAAAGGCGGAATTAAAGCGATTTCCGACTCCGATATACCTGCCCCGCAATGCGATGTTCCAATTACGCAGAGTGCGGATTCGAAGGGCGTAATCATGACGATAGGTAAGGTTCCGGACTCCTATTTTGATAGCAATGAGGCCTACGGTTTCATAGGCGCTGGCCTCACGCCCGACCGGTTCGATTGCAAGATCCCCCTTACGACTAGCGACGGTAATTTTACCCTTAACAAAGGTGCGGGGCCGAAGCAAGTTACCTGTATGGCCAACGTATTTCCGGCGATTGTCGAGCAGCTCGGTGTTGGAGATGGACCTTTTTATATACGCTACACGTTCGGCACTTCCAGCGATGTCAAGTCGTGGCATTTTTCGCAGCCTCTCATCGCGTCTTTCCAAAGCGGACCGGCAGCACTGAACAAGTGAAGCCCGGGCCGATCCGACGACCCATTTCGTGCAGCTAATCAGAAATCGATGCGGGAAGCGCTTCGAGAAAAGTCAGCTTTTCGCCTCGATCGGTTCGGTAAGCGAGCGCGAACTCGCGGCCGTCAAGCCGCGGCCGCATGCTCGACAATAAGCTGCACCCGCACCACACCGTTCCAACTATCCGCCGCAAGCCGATAGGCAACATGCGCGCGCGCCGGCAGCGTTTCCGTGTGATTGAACCAGATCGCCTGGAAGCGTTGCCGCCCGCGGGCCAGTTGCAGTTTCAGGTGCTTATCTTTCACGAGCGCTTGCGATACGACGTCGAATTCGCCTGAGAACGTGGGGGCGGGGAAGCCTTGACCCCAGACGGCTGCGTCGATGAGTTCAACCACTTGCGGCGTGAAGTAAGCGTCTTCCAACTCGCCATCGGTCATCACCACACGCGCGAGTGTATCGTCGTCGAGCGATTCTCTCGCTACCGTCTCGAACGCCGCGGCAAATCGCGGCACATCGCGCGTAGCAAGGGTGACGCCGGCTGCCATTGCATGCCCGCCGAACTTGACGATGAGATCGGACTCGCGCTTGGCGATCAAATCGAGCGCGTCGCGCAGATGGAAGCCGGGGATCGAGCGGCCCGAGCCTTTGACGAGTTCGCCGCGTTCGTCGGCGAGCGCGAACGTGAACGAAGGCCGGTGATACTTCTCTTTCAGTCGCCCGGCGACGATGCCGATGACGCCCTGGTGCCAGCTTTCGTTGAAGAGCGTGATCGTCGCGCGATCATCGGGGCTGAGCGTGGCGATTTCTTCGAGCGCCTGCTGCTGCATGCCCGCTTCGATTTCACGCCGCTCGCGATTCATCGCGTCGAGCTGCTGCGCGAGTTCCCACGCGCGGCCGACATCGTCCGTCGTCAGACATTCGATGCCCAGCGACATGTCGGACAACCGTCCCGCGGCGTTCAGGCGCGGCCCCAGCGCGAAGCCCAAATCGAACCCCGACGCATTGCGCGCATCGCGTCCGGCCGCGCGAAAGAGGGCGGCGATGCCCGGTTGCATACGGCCGCGTCGAATGCGCGTGAGGCCCTGCGCCACGAGCACGCGATTGTTGCCGTCGAGTTTGACGACATCGGCCACCGTGCCGAGCGCAACGAGATCGAGCAGGCCATCGAGCCGGGGTTCGGCCATGCCGGACGCGCCTTCGCCGAACGCACCGCGTTCGCGCAGCCGCGCCCGCAAGGCGAGCAGGACATAGAACATGACGCCGACGCCCGCGATGCACTTGCTAGGAAACGTGCAACCCGGCTGGATCGGATTGACGATCGCGCGCGCAGCGGGCAGCGTATCCCCGGGCAAGTGATGATCGGTGACGAGCACGTCGATGCCGCGCGCGTTGGCGGCGGCCACGCCGTCTACGCTGGCGATCCCGTTATCGACGGTGATGAGCAAGTCGGGCTTGCGCTGGGCCGCCAGTTCGACGATCTCGGGCGTGAGCCCGTAGCCATACTCGAAGCGATTCGGCACGAGGTAGTCGACCTGCGCCCCGAACATGCGTAGCCCACGCACGGCAACTGCACAAGCCGTGGCGCCATCGCAGTCGTAATCGGCGACGACCAGCAAGCGCTTGCGCTGAGTGATGGCATCGGCCAGCAGTTCAGCCGCGTCGTTCGTGCCCTTCAGTTCGACTGGCGGCACGAGCCGAGTGAGCGCGGTTTCGATCTCGTCGGGTAAGCGCACGCCGCGCGCGGCGTAAAGGCGGGCGAGGATCGGATGCAGGCCGTGGCGGATCAGCGCCGTTTCATCGGCCGGCGAGCATGCGCGGGTAACGATTCGAGTCATGGAGGCAAGATTATTCGAACAGCGACGCGAGCACGCGCCGGCGCCAGAACTTGCGCAAGTCGCCACGCGTCGCGGTAAGCGTGACCGATCCCGTATCGCCGGCCAGCGTCAATTCGAGTGCGCCGAGGTTACCCTTGTCCAGGGCCTCGAGCGCAGGGGCGAACCAGTCGCGCTCGAGCGTATCCAGTGCCGTTTGCCAAGCGGCCCAGTCCTGCGCGATGAACGGCGCCGCGAACGGGCTCAATTCAACGAGCGTCGTGCCGGCTGTAAGCGGCGGCGGCAGCGCTTTGAACGAAGCCGGCGGGGCGGCCGTTTCCACGCCCGCGGCGAGCGCGAGCCCGCGCGTGGCGGCGGCATCGGACAGTACGCGCACGAACGGACTGCGCACCGGCTGCGCGACACCTTGCGCATGCAGCCAGATCGAGTTGACGGCCGGCAGGCCCCGTGCCTCGCGCGCCTCGTTGACGGGATGCTCGAACCACCCCATCTGCACTTCGTTTTGCAACTTCATCCAGATGCGCGAGCGCTGGCCCGACTGTGCATCGTGCGGCAGCCAGATCTCGATGCTGCGGCCACTGGCGCGAAGCGGCGACGCGCCCGCCAGTTTGCCAAGGGCTTCGCCCGCGAGGTACCAGCGGTGAGGCGTCGGGGCCTGCACGCGTACGCCGAGCGTTTCGATGAGCGGTTTGGCAACGGCGAGGAGCTTAGCTGCGTCTTCGTCGGTCAAATCGAGCGCGGACGGATCGATCAGCACCAGATGATCGTGTGCGATGCGCACGTGCACGGGCTCGACGCACGCCCATTCGTCTTGCCCCGGCGTGCCGCCGTCGGCGAGTAGCATATAGGGCGCGAGCGGGGCGTCGTCGACCGCGTTGGGGACGACGGCGCGGAACTGGCGCGCGACCCAGCGCTCATGGGGCAGCGTGCGCTGGAAGTCTTCGCCGCCCACGCGCTCGGCGAGCGCCGCGCGAGCCAGCAATTTGTCGAGCGCCGGGCTGTGCAGATCGTGCAGCGCGGTGGAGGCATCGGCGGCCGTGGGCAGCGCGAACGGCAACAGGAGATGAAGACGGTTGGAATGCATGATGGTGCGCATTGTATGGCAAACTGCGCGCTTGATCGGCGCCGCGTCGGTGCGCAAGCACTCGCGCTACGACATGGCACTGCGCGGCACGCGCATTGCGGTCCGGTCGGCGCATCGCTCATGTCGGCGATGTGCGTGGTGGCCGCAAAGAATTGAAGGATTCGCTTGAAACTCCCTTACGAATGGCAAATCGGCTGGCGCTACACGCGCGCCGGCAAGCGCACGACAGGTAACGGCTTCATTTCGTTCATCGCGCTCGTCTCGATGTCGGGTATCGCGCTCGGCGTCGCGGCGCTGATCGTCGTGCTTTCCGTCATGAACGGTTTTCAGAAGGAGGTGCGCGACCGCATGCTGTCGGTGCTCGCGCACGTCGAGATCTTCTCGCCGACGGGCTCCATCCCCGATTGGCAGCGCACGGCCTTCGAGGCGCGCCGCAACCCTGCCGTGATCGGCGCGGCGCCCTACGTCGACGCACAGGCGCTGCTTACGCGCCAGGACGCCGTGAGCGGGGTCGCCCTGCGCGGCGTGGAGCCATCGCTCGAGCCGCAAGTGTCCGACATCGGCAAGGACATGAAGGCCGGGCGCTTGACCGATCTTGAACCCGGACAGTTCAACATCGTGCTCGGCGCCGATCTGGCATCGAACCTCGGGGTGGCGGTCGGCGACAAGATCACGCTCGTGGCGCCGGAGGGTTCTCTGACGCCGGCGGGCATGTTGCCGCGCCTGAAGCAGTTCACGGTCGCGGGCGTGTTCGAGTCGGGCCACTACGAGTACGACAGCACGCTCGCGCTGATCAATATTCGCGATGCCGAAGTGCTGTTCCGCACCGCCGCGCCAACGGGCGTCAGGCTCCGGCTCAAGGACATGCAGGAAGCGCCGCGCGTGGCGCGCGAACTATCGCATACCCTGTCGGGCGACCTCTACATTCGCGACTGGACACAGCAGAACAAGACCTGGTTCTCGGCCGTGAAGATCGAAAAGCGCATGATGTTCGTGATCCTCACGCTGATCATCGCGGTCGCCGCGTTCAACCTCGTTTCGTCGCTCGTCATGACGGTGACGAACAAGCAAGCCGATATCGCGATTTTGCGCACGCTCGGAGCGCAACCCGGCTCGATCATGAAGATATTCTTCGTGCAAGGGATCACCATCGGCTTTATCGGGACGGCATCGGGCGTCGCGCTCGGTTGCTTGCTTGCATGGAGCATTCCTTGGCTCGTGCCGATGATCGAGCACGTGCTCGGCGTTCAGTTCTTGCCGCCGTCCGTCTACTTCATCACCGAACTGCCTTCCGAGCTGGTCGCCAGCGACGTGGCGAGGATCGGCGTCATCGCGTTCATCATGTCGGCGGCCGCGACGCTCTATCCGAGCTGGCGCGGCGCGAAGGTGCGGCCGGCGGAGGCGCTGCGCTATGAATAATGCTAACGAAACCATGATCGACCCGCTGATCCGTAAAGCCTCCGGCTCTCCGGCATCGACGCAATACGTGCTCGAGGCGCGCGGCATATCGAAGGCGTTCGTCCAGGGCGGGCTGAACGTACCGGTGCTGAACCAAGCCGAGCTATCGGTGGGGCGCGGCGAGAAACTCGCGATCGTCGGAGCGTCGGGTTCGGGCAAGAGCACGCTGCTGCACGTGCTCGGCGGTCTGGACGAACCGAATGCCGGCAGCGTCTCGCTGCTGGGCCGGCCGTTCACGGAATTGGCCGAGCGAGAGCGCAACGATCTGCGCAATCGCGCGCTTGGCTTCGTCTATCAATTTCATCATTTGCTCGCCGAATTCAGCGCACTCGACAATGTGGCGATGCCGCTGCGTATTCGCCGCCTCGCGCCCGAACAAGCGCGCAAGCAAGCACTGACGATGCTCGAGCGCGTCGGGCTGGCGCACCGGGCGAAGCATCGTCCCGGCGAGCTGTCGGGCGGCGAGCGGCAACGTGTCGCGATTGCGCGCGCGCTTGTCACGAACCCGGCCTGCGTGTTGGCCGACGAGCCAACCGGCAATCTCGACGGCGCGACGGCCGACAATGTCTTCAATCTGATGCTCGAGTTGTCCGCCACGCTCGAGACGAGCTTCGTCATCGTCACGCACGATGTCGATTTGGCCGGACGCTGCGATCGCATCGTGCGTCTGCGCGATGGCGTGCTGCACGAAGAGCCTTCCGTTCCTGTATAGGGCGGCGCGCGCGCCGCGAATGCCGTCATGTGGATCGATACACACTGTCATCTGGACGCCGGCGAATTCGATAGCGATCGTGAAGCTGTCGCACAGGCGGCGCACGCTTGCGGGGTCTCACGTATCGTCGTTCCGGCCGTCGGGCGCGAGAACTTCTCGACCGTGCGCTCACTGGCGCATCGGATCGCGGGTGGGGTGTATGCGCTCGGTATTCACCCGCTGTTCACGCGCCATGCGAGCGATGGCGATCTCGACGTGCTGCGCCAGGAGATCGAGGCGAGCTTGGACGACCCTCGCTTCATCGGCATCGGCGAGATTGGGCTCGACTATTTCGTCCCCGACTTCGACGACGTGCGTCAACGTCATTTCTACGACGCCCAACTCAAGCTCGCGCGCGAGTTCGAATTGCCCGTCATCTGCCATGTGCGCAAGTCGCAAGATCTCGTGCTCAAGGGCTTGCGCCAATTCGGCGTGAAATGCGGCATCGCGCATGCTTTCAACGGCAGTTTTCAGCAGGCGGGCGCGTTTATCGATCACGGCATGCATCTGGGCTTTGGCGGCAACGTCACCTTCGAACGCTCCCGCCAAATCAGGCGGCTTGCCGCCGAGTTGCCGCTCGCAGCACTCGTCGTCGAAACGGACGCGCCGGACATTCCCCCCGCTTGGCTTTATAAGCGGCGCAATGCGCCCGACCAGGTGCCGCGCATCGCTGCCATCATCGCCGAGCTGCGCGGTATCGGCATCGATGAGCTTTCGGTAGGCACAACGGCCAACGCTCACGCCGCACTGCCCCGGCTCGCGCTAGCTTGCGCATAATCCACCTTCGTTCGCGCCGTTCAAACTGGATGAGGAAATGGGCCGAGACTTTCGGCCCGTTTTGCACTCGGCGCGCTAATCGAAGGAGGGCGGATGCGGGCGATGCTGATCGGTTTCGCGCTCGGCGTCGCAGGGCTACAACAACGCGCCGCGTTGCCGGGCGGTGGGGAATGGGCGGCCCTTGGCATATCGCTTGCGGCTGCCTGCGGTTTCGCCTGCTGGGTGAAGCTGCGTGCGGCGGCGGGTGCGTTCCATCGCGTAGGTGCTTCGGCTCTTTGCGCGCCAGCGCGAGGGATGACGGGAGGGGGCTCGCTCGCTGCATCGGTCGCGGTATTCGTCGCTGCTGCCGTTGCGGGCTACGCGTACGCTGCCTTGCGTGCAGAGATCCGGACGGCCGAAGCGTTGCCCCCCTCCTGGGAGTCGCGCGAACTCGTATTGATGGGGCATGTCCGGGGCTTACCTACGCAAGACGGCGCCAGAGCGCGATTTTTGTTTGCGGTGGACGTCGATGAAATGCGGCGCAGTAAGGCCATCGAGCGTTTCCCGTCGGTCGTGCAACTGACGTGGGCCGGTCGTGGTGGGCGCGACGTGCCGCGGCTCGAGCCCGGCGAACGGTGGCGCTTCACCGTGCGGCTCAAGCGTCCACACGGTCACGCGAATTTCGCCGGCTACGACGCCGAAGCGGCATTTCTTGCGCGCGGCGTGCGCGCGACGGGCTATGTCCTTCCCACCGCAACGGCGAAGCGGCTGCCTGGCGCGGCGGGCGGAATCGCCACATCGATCGATCGTTTGCGCTTCATGTTGCGCGAGCGTGTCGCGCGGGCGCTGACCGGCGCTGCGCATCGCGGTATCGTGGCCGCGCTCGCCATCGGCGCGCAGGACGCCATCGCCGAGAACGATCGGCTCGCGCTGCGTCGCACCGGCACGAGTCATCTCGTCGCCGTCTCGGGGCTGCACATCGGATTCGTCGCGGGGCTCCTCGCCGCGCTCGCGGGCTGGCTTTGGCGGGGCTCGTGCGGGTTCGGGGCGATGCTCGCGCGCGGCGGTGCGCGCGAGTGGCCGCTCGTGCTGCCCACGCCGTTCGTCGCGGCCGCAGCCGGCATGATAAGCGCGGCCGGTTATGCAGCGCTCGCGGGCTTCAACGTGCCGGCCCAGCGCGCGCTTTGGATGCTCGTCGTCGCGAGCATGGCGTTCATGCTCGGCCGCAGTGTCGCGTTTTCGCTCGTACTCGCATGGGCCGTCGTGCTGGTGCTCATCGTCGATCCATGGGCCGTGACGGCGGCCGGTTTTTGGCTCTCGTTCGGGGCTGTCTCGCTCATTGCGTTCGCGATGCGCGGCCGGCTGCGTTTGCGGGAAGACAGGGAGCCGCCGGACGATCCAATCGAGGCGGTGCGAGCGAGCGATCCATCTTGGAAGCCGACGCCTGAGCCTGCGTGCACCGCCGGCCGCTCGCCCTGGCGGCGCCGGGTCGCGATGGTGCGCCGCCGATGCGCCGACGCGATTCGCGCGCAATGGGCCGTGACGATCGGCCTGGCGCCGCTCACGGCCTTTTGGTTCTCTCAAGTTTCGCTTGTCGGACCGCTCGCGAATGCGGTGGCGGTTCCTTGGGTCAGCCTGGCCGTCGTGCCGGTGGTGCTCGTCGCCATCGTTTTGCCTGCGCCGCTCGATGCGCTCGCTTTTCAACTCGCGCATGCGCTGCTCGAACCGCTGATGCGAATACTCGGCGAACTCGCTCAGTCCGCTTGGGCCGATCGACATCCGCCTCGGCCTTCGCTTTGGGCTTTGGCGTCGGCGCTCGCGGGCGTCGCGTGGTGCTTGATGCCGCGTGGGTGGCCGCTACGCTTCGCGGCGCCGCTCGCCTGGCTGCCGCTCGTCGTGCCTCGTCCGTCCGGCATCGAGGACGGCGCGTTCCGGCTGACGGCGCTCGATGTCGGACAGGGCGCATCGATCCTCGTCGAAACACGCCGCCGCACTCTGCTGTTCGACGCCGGTCCGGGTCCCGAATCGACGAATGCAGGTAAGCGGATTGTCGCGCCCTATCTGCAGGCCCACGGCGTCGCGCGACTCGATGCATTGGTCGTGAGTCACGGAGACGCCGATCACGCGGGTGGCGTTTCCGCGGTGCTCGAATCGCTTGACGTAAGGCAACTGTTGGGCGGGTTGCCGCCCACGCACCGTTTATGGGACATGGGACGCGACTACCGCGCCGATCGGCTGCGTTGCGCGGCGGGGCAACGTTGGCGCTGGGACGGCGTGGAGTTCGAAGTGCTGTGGCCCGATCCGGGCCCGTTGCCGCGTCGATCGAACGAACAATCGTGCGTGCTGAAGGTCAGCGCCCCCGGCATGAGCGCGTTGCTGACGGGCGATATCGGCGCGCCGGCCGAACGCGTGCTCGTGAACCGCGCGCCGGACGCGTTGCGGGCGGACGTGCTGCTTGTCGCCCATCACGGCAGCAAGACGTCGTCGACCGAGCCTTTCCTCGATTCGGTCCACCCACGCGTGGCAATATTTCAAGTAGGCTATCGCAACCGCTTTCGCCATCCCCATCCGCAAGTTTGGTCACGCTTCGAGGCGCGCGGTATCACACTTGCGCGAACCGATCATGACGGCGCGGTGCGATTTGCGATGAATGGCGGAGGGCTCACGTTGGAACGCTATCGCGAATCGCACGCGCGTTATTGGATGGATCGCATGGATCGCATCGATCGATAAAAGACGAACAAAACTTGGAGGCAGCGGCGCTTGAAAGACGTCATCCACTTTTCGCATGCGAACGGGTTTCCGGCCGCGATTTACCGGACGTTGTTCGCCGAACTCTCCGATGATTACGAGCTTCGCTACATCGAGCGCATCGGGCACGATTCCCGGTATCCGGTCACGAGCGATTGGCCGCATCTCGTCGACGAACTGCTCGCCGACATCGGCCGCCGCTACGAGCGTCCGGTCTGGCTCGTCGGCCATTCGCTGGGCGGGTATCTGTCGCTGATGGCTGCCCTCAAGCATCCGCAGTGGGTGCGCGGCGTGGTGATGCTCGACTCGCCCGTCATCGCGGGCTGGCGCGCGAACGTTTTACGCTTCACGCAATGGACGGGACTCGACGAGCGGCTTTCTCCGGCCGCGGCCACGCGAACGCGCCGCACGCATTGGGCGAGCCGCGAAGAGGCATGGCGTCATTTCCACGCCAAGACGGCTTTCGCGCGCTGGGATGAGCGCGTTTTGTCCGACTACATCGATTTCGGCATCCCGCAAAGCTCGGCCGACGGAAAACGCTCCCTCGCATTCGATCGCGATATCGAATACCGGATCTATCGGACGTTGCCTCGAACGCTCGGTCCGCGCCTGGCGCACGGCGCGCCGGTGCCGCTCGGATTCATCGCGGGCACGCACTCGAAGGAAATTCGCCAGGTCGGCCTTGCGGCGACCCAGCGTGCGGCGGCGGGCCGCATGGAATGGATGGAGGGCAGCCACTTGTTTCCGATGGAGCGCCCGATCGAGACCGCGCGGGCGTTGCAGAGAATGCTGCGGGTGTTGGGCGACGGGCGATAAATAGCGCGTCCGGCGCGCGATTTGTCCGGGCTTTAGGGCATCCCAGGCACTAGGGGTAAGTCCTGGCCTTAAGGTATAATCCGTTTTTCCCGCGAGCATTCAGCGATGACTAAATATGTTTTCGTCACCGGCGGCGTAGTGTCGTCCCTCGGCAAGGGTATTGCCGCCGCTTCTCTCGCCGCGATCCTCGAATCGCGCGGTCTCAAAGTCACCCTCCTCAAGCTCGATCCCTACATCAACGTCGACCCCGGCACGATGAGCCCGTTTCAGCACGGGGAAGTGTTCGTGACGGAAGACGGCGCGGAGACGGATCTCGATCTCGGTCACTACGAGCGGTTCATCAGCACGAAAATGCGCCGCGCGAACAACTTCACGACGGGACAGATCTACGAATCGGTGATTCGCAAGGAGCGTCGCGGCGATTACCTCGGTAAGACGGTGCAGGTGATTCCGCACATCACGAACGAGATTCAAGCGTTCGTCGAGCGCGGCGCCGCGTCGGCCACCTGCGGCGAGCCCGAAGTGGCGATCGTCGAGATCGGCGGCACGGTCGGCGACATCGAATCGCTCCCGTTCCTCGAGGCAGC
>CAYRLJ010000136.1:0-10789 GCA_964425025.1 uncultured Burkholderia sp.
GCCTGACGCACGTTGCATGGCACCGCACAAGGGACGCCGTCTAATGCGCGCTTACTCTTCATCATCTTCTGCCACCCGCGCGCCAAACTCGGCTTCGAGGTTGTATGCTAGGTCAAAGGCCCGGCGAATTTTTTCTGAATTCTTACTGCTTTTGGCCGCTCGAAAGATGTCAAGAACCTCTTCAGCGCGTATCCGCGGTACGGATGGAAACTTTGCCTCAAGCACATCGAGAACTTCTTCCTTGTGAAACTCGCAACTCGGCGACGAGAACCCATCGAGCGCGTCTGCGATTCCGTGATATTTCGCGCTGAAAGCTTCTGCAGCAATACTACGATTGAGTGTCTCAGCTTCGTCGAGCTTGCACGCCTTGATTACCGCCCAACCTTTCTTCGTCACTTTGACATAGAGTCGGCGGTCCGTAATCAGAATATGGTCGGAATATCTGTCGAAGTAAGGATGTACCCATCGAAAACTTCCGCTCCAGGTTGGATAGTCTGATGGCGGATTCAGTCCCCGGACTTCGAGCGGGTCGAACTGGCTCTTGTTCGTATTGCATTGTTTGCAAGTTATGACGAGATTTAGTGGCTCAAACGTGAACACGGGATATCCCAGCGTATGCGCTCTTGCCGATATGGTCGAACGTAAAGCCGCATCCGGCTTTATGTTCTTCGTCCTCTTCTTGGGTAAAATATGGTCCAGTTCTCTTAGTCCGTTAAGGTTGTCGGAGATATGTGTCTGACAGTAGGCGCAACGAAATTTCTGCCGACGGAGCAGGTCTATCCGTAAATTGGCGATTCCAGGAAGAGTTGCTCCACGCGCTGCCCCTATTGTCTCTGACAGTCTGGCATAAAGGCGCACTGAGGTCGTCTGCGGAAAGACCTTCGCACATCACCTTGAAATAGGCCATTATGCATCCCCTTCGTTGTGAGGGGCCTTCACCTCATCGATGATTGAAATGAAGACTCTGCGCATCGGGTCATGCGCAGGAAGCTGCAACATTAGCTCGCTTATTTCATCAACGAGTTCTGCGAGTCCGAGAGCGTGCTTTTCTTTTCCGTCTGCTATCAATCCAAGAGCCTGGTCCGCTACTCGCGAAAATTCTGGCGCCCGAGTTGATGACATCGAAAACACCTCTTCAAGTACGTCGGTCGCGTTCCATCCGTATGTCGTTTCGAGCAAACTTGAGGTTACTACTGGACGCTGACCGGCCCCGTTGCGCTTGAGACCAAGTACGCACCCGGACGCGGAAGATATGCTCGACGCAACGAACGCAGAATGAGTTGCCACTACCACGTGACATCCCGTTCTACGCGCAAGCATCACGTGCAGAGCAGGGAGGTAGTCTTTTTGCCAGCTAGGGTGAAGACTGTTCTCGGGTTCATCTATCAGGATGGCGCAATCGTCTTCGGCTTCGAGCGCGACGCCGCACATGCTAGATAACCAGTGCCATTGCCCCGAACTTAAGTCTTCGCCAAAGACGGCGTTCTCTAATGGGGCTCTACCGCTGCTTTCGGGCGTTTGAGCGTCAAATGCGATGTCGCGGAACTGTATGATGCGCAGAAGGGCGAGATAGTAGAACGATTCAGCGTTTGAAACGTCATGGCTAGGATTCCGGCCATCGACTGGTCGGAGTTGCGTCACCGAGAGTGGCGACGCCCATGGAAATTGCTGAAGTGCTAGCAGCTTTGCGAAAACCTTGCTCGCAAAGTCGTAGTCTTCCAATATCCGGATGCCAAACCGGAAGGCTGCGACGTAGTCGGATGTTGTCTCGGAAGCCCGCCTTAGCTGACGCTCCGATGAGGCTTCTTGCACGGCGACAATGAGCTCATTAACGGTGGAAACGTCTTTCGTTAAACTGAATCGAATCCAAACAGTTGTGGGAAGGTCGAAGCGATTGAATACGGCGCTTATTTCGGTTGACGCTTCTGGCAGCCGGGAGATGTTTTTTAGGAAGAGATAAGCGAGACTACGCTCGCTTTGCTTCGAGCCGGCCATGCCATTGACGGCTTTCTGCCCGATATAAATGAAAGGGCTTCTGTCGTGGGCGGTGAACATCGAAGTAGGTCCTGGCCGTCCTCCTCGCGGAAACCGGTCGAGGGGCGTGCCAGATATGGCAATGACCTTCCCAGGAGTGATTTCGTTTTGGTAGGTCGCGGTCGTCGTTATTACTGGATGCCCGCCAGACTCGTATTTGGGTATGCCCAGGCATGCGTCCGTAAGAAGTCTCAGCGCTAGACTTTTCGAGGTGCCGTTGGCGCCAATGAGCACCGTCGTGTAATTTGCTGACGACTGGGTCTGAATATCTTTTGGAAGAAGGGGCAATCCATTCTTGAATGGACCAATGTTCGTTTTGATAGAATTTATTCGCATTTTTGATGGATGGCGGAAGCCTTACCAGATACCTTGAAATTCAAGTCAAGATTGGCAGATTATTCCTAGACTTCTAGAAAGACCTTGTCGCGATGGTGCTGCATATATGTTTGCGCATCATCCGAGAGTGCATCAGTTAACCGCATGCCTGCCTTGAGCCCAAAGGCAGCAGCCGTCTCACGTGTGAGTAACGCCGAGCGCAGCAGCTTTCCCCGTTCGTCGAAGGTGATGAAACCCTTGTCAAAAAGCGCATCCAGCCCAACTGCCAGTAGCAGCCCGTTGTGAGCAGAAATGCACTCAATTGCTGTCGAATCTTTATACGGCTTGATGTGAGACGCCCGCAAAAGCAGCGGCTCTTCAATGCCCGTGACTGCACAGGCCCCCTTCCAACGTAAGAAGAGCGCAAGCCGAAATCTCTGCTGGTGCAGGCGAGCCAGCTGCAAGCGTTTGACTGTGGTGGCCGCGTTAGCAGGGACCTTAAGTACGTCGTCGCTGTCGACAATGTCATTGCGCACGAATAATTTGACTCTCCTGGACTCCTTTCGCGAGGGGTACAGATAGCGGACGCTTTGCGGCGGATGCAATCCGAACAGCGTCTGAAAGTCTTCGGTGGTCGTGAAAGCGCTGACGTTGCGCGCGCGGTAGTGCCACTTCTTATGCTCTTCGTCATAAATGAGGCCGGCATCGTCACCAATCCACACTCGTGCGTTTTCTCCAGCCTCTGCTTTCTTGTACACGATGACTCGGTCGTATTCGCTTACAGGGGCAGGCCAATACCCTGTGGACAACGTACCCGTCTTCGCATTGAACGACAACTGGTCCGGCCTCTGATTTACCGTCAGCTGAATCATGATGGCCTGCCTTCCGTCCCTGTAGTGCTTCGAAAACAGCTTATTATCAAGACTCACTGCGGGTCTCCAATGCGAATGAAACTGCATCCACGGGCGCGAACGAGGCAACGGTCCGGAGATTATGAGCGAGCGAGTGCCATTCTAATACTCCGAACAACTGTCAATTCTGACGAGAGTTCCGTTGACGGGTCGTCAGCTCGTCTCGCGCGGACCTGCACCCGCGGAACAGACGAGGCGCGCCCGGCATGTGCGCGTTTGCATCCAGACCTACGTCATGTCGTGTCACGCTTCGCGACGGGCCATCAGCAGCCCTGGCTAACGAAACCCGGGAGGGCTAATGGAGCAGCAGTGCTAGCCCGGAACCCGGGTGGGCGGAGATTGGCGTGCGGATGCCGGATTAAGCCCGGCCCGCGTAGGGAAGGTGCCCCAGTTCCAGTCCGCGAAAATCCAGCTTCTCCATCGCCTCGACGAGCAGTGCAAACGGCAGCCGTTTGAACCGACCTTCTTTCCTGCCATAACGGTTGTCTGGCGCGTGCCCAATCAGTTCGTCGATGACGTGCTCGCTGATGCCTGCCAGCTCGCCAAAGGTCTGGAACGTGTGGCGGAAGCTGTGATACACGAGCGCCGGGTCCGTGAGGCCGATGGGCGAGCGCAGGTAGGCGTTGAACCAGTTGCTGAACACCGCACCGCGCTTGCCATACTGGTTGGTGGCGAGGTCGGGAAAGAGACATGCCGGGCCGCCGGCTGGCCGGCGGGATTCGACGTAGTTGAGCCAGCCAAGTCGCAGCAGGTTATGGTGGACCGGGACGTGCCGCATGACGGTCCGGTTCCCGGTGCGGGCCTCGCGCTTCGAGTCGTGCAGGTGCAGACACCATACGCCCTCGCGCTGGACCACGTCGGCGACCGTGAGCCGGCACAGGTCTTCGACCCGCGCGCCGGTATGCGGACCAAGCAGCGGCAGCCAGTAGGCGGCCTCGCCACCTCCCTTGCCCGGACGATGGCCCTGCGTATACACGGGGCAGGAGAAGACCTGGTTCAACTGGTCCACCGTGAATGCGGTGCGTACGGTTTTTCGGTTGAGCTCGACCACCTTGGCGGGAAATTTCATGCCGCTGAACGGATTGCGGGCCAGCTTCGTCAGCTTTTTGTGCATGGAGAGCGTGATGAGCGGCGACAGCAGCGACAGAATCGTGTTCACGCGGCCGTGTTCGAGCTCGTCCTTCTCCAGGCAGAGCGTCTTGAATCGTTCAACATGGTCGGGCGTCAGGACCGTCAGGGGCAGGTCGCCGACATGTGACTTGAAGCCGCTGTATCTGCGTCGTCACGTCATGGACAGTTTTCGGCGAAGGCACCCGCTCCGCTTTCCAGCATTTCAGGGCGGCTTCCCACGTATCGTCTTCGTCGACCAGGGGAATCAGCTCGGGCGTCTCGCTAACTTTGCCCTCGAGGCGGCGCAGTTCTTCTTCGACGACAGCCAGTTGCGCATCGGTAATCGCCTTCAACAGGGTGACAAACTCCGTTGACGCAGCGGGCAGCCAGGCGCGCTCCCACATCAGATGCTCCTCGACGGACTCGCGGACGTTCGAATAATCGTCCGACGCCCGGGCCCGGCGCAGCTGCTGCCGAGCCTCGAGCAACAAGGTTCGGTGTGCCTCGTCGTCGTAGTCATCTTCGTCGGCTTCGGCTTCGTCGTTCTCTTTCTCGAAGTAAGTCGGGCGTGCTTCGTCATCGTTCGCCAGCGCGTTGACGGTGTAGCGCTCGACAAGTCGGGGAATGTGCAGGGCGTGAAGTCGGGTCGTGCCTGGCGGCTGCACGGTCGGGTGGTAGGGGTGAGGCTCGTCGTCGACGGCACGCATTCCATGCGGCAACCAGGCGTCTGCGGCCATGGCCGCCGAGGCGGCCGCCGCCCGCGCCGGAGCGACGAGACGCTCATACTCGAGGGCGGCCATCGGCAGGCGGGTGATGGCCTCGGTCCGGCACGGCGTTTCCAGGCTCAGCCAGATTTCGGTCCGGTCGAGCAGGGGGCGCAGTTGCAGCGGCACCTTGCGCCGATAGTAGAGGTTACGGGAACCGGCGCGGGAGGTGAGGTAGGGGTGTTTCATCGGGTGGGCACTCCACAGAAGGTGACAGTGGCGTGTAGCACCCGCTCCCGAAAAACCGCCCGCACCTAAAACGTTCGCCTGCTGGCGCCCGTTTTAGGCGAATTTTTCGGCTCGGAAAGCAAAAAAGCCGCTGAACCTTGCGGAACAGCGGCTTTTTCTTGAAGCTGGTGGCGAATCAGGGATTCGAACCCCGGACCTGCGGATTATGATTCCGTCGCTCTAACCGACTGAGCTAATTCGCCGAAGAAGAAAGATTATGGCCACGACGGGCGGCGCTGTCAACTTCTTTTTTATAGCGCCACCGCAAAGCGGCCGTCCCCCTAGTCCCTCAATCCTGCGCGTAAATATTCGAGTCCTTGGTTTCCTTGACGAACAGCATCCCGATCACGAACGTCCCGAGCGCCACCACCACCGGATACCACAACCCCGAATAAATATTCCCCTGCGCTGCGACGATCGCGAACGCCGTCGCCGGCAGGAAACCGCCGAACCAGCCGTTGCCGATGTGATACGGCAGTGACATCGACGTGTAGCGGATTCGCGTCGGGAACATCTCCACGAGCATCGCCGCGATCGGCCCGTACACCATCGTCACGTAGATCACGAGCAGCGCCAGAATCGCCACCGTCATCGGCCAGTTCAACCGCGATGGATCGGCCTTCGCCGGATAACCGGCGCTCTTGAGCGTCCCGCTAAGCGTCTTCTCGAACGCCTTTGCCTGTGTCTTCGCGTCGGCCGCTTTACCGTCGTACGTATTGACCACCGTATCGCCGACCTTGATCTGCGCCATCGTCCCCTTCGGGGCCGCCACGTTCTCGTAGTTCAGGCCCGATTTCGCCAGCGCGCTCTTGGCGATGTCGCACGAGCTCGTGAACTTCGCGGTACCCACCGGGTTGAACTGGAACGAGCACTCGTCCGGATCCGCAATCACGACGATCGGCGCCTTCTGCCCGGCCGCCTCCAGCGCCGGGTTCGCATAGTGCGTCAACGCCTTGAAGAGCGGGAAGTAGGTCAGCGCGGCGATCAAACAGCCCGCTAAGATCACGGGCTTGCGGCCGATCCGGTCCGACAGCGAACCGAAGAATACGAAGAACGGCGTGCCGATCAAAAGCCCCAGCGCGATCAGGATGTTGGCGCTCGCGCCGTCTACCTTAAGCGTCTGCGTGAGGAAGAAGAGTGCGTAGAACTGGCCCGTGTACCACACCACGGCCTGGCCGGCCGTCAAGCCGATCAGCGCAATAATCACAACCTTCAGATTCTTCCATTGCCCGAACGCTTCGGTCAGCGGCGCTTTCGATGTCTTGCCTTCCGCCTTGATGCGCACGAACGCCGGCGATTCGCTCAGTTGCAGACGAATCCAGACGGAAATGCCGAGCAGGATCAACGAGGCAACGAACGGAATGCGCCAGCCCCACGCACCGAACGCCTCTTCGCCCATTGCCGTGCGTACGCCAAGGATGACGAGCAGCGACAAGAACAGACCGAGCGTCGCGGTCGTTTGGATCCACGACGTGTAGTAGCCGCGACGGTGCGCGGGCGCGTGCTCCGCGACATAAGTGGCCGCGCCGCCGTACTCGCCGCCGAGCGCGAGGCCCTGCAGCAATCGCATGCCGATGAAGATGACCGGCGACGCGAAGCCGATCGCCGTGTAACCGGGCAGGAAGCCGACGATGAACGTCGACAGGCCCATGATCATGATCGTGATTAAGAACGTGTATTTTCGGCCCACCATGTCGCCGAGCCGCCCGAACACGAGCGCGCCGAACGGACGCACCGCGAAGCCCGCCGCGAAGCCAAGCAGCGTGAAGATGAAGGCCGCGGTCGGATTGACGCCGGCGAAGAAGCTCTTGCTGATGTAGGCCGCGAGCGAGCCCGCTAGATAGAAGTCGTACCACTCGAAAACGGTGCCGAGCGACGACGCAAAAATGACGCGCTTTTCGTCCCTCGTCATCGGCGCATGCGAGATTTGCCCGCCAATGGTTGCCATAAGTCGTCTCCAATAGTTGTGGTTCTGCGTTCCCTAGACGGCGGCGCTCGGCCCCCACCCGTCGACGATTATTGGAACGAAAACTTACGGCCCACTGACGCGGAAAGCTTTTTCGCGGCCTATCTATTAGAAAGAAAACTTCCGCGTTGTTGCTGGCTTATCGCCACAAAATACCGAAAACATCGGCGAAATCGTGAAGTCTGTCGATTCGTCGGTCATGGGGCGCCGGTCAACATGCGGCTGTCTTAGGGTAAGCCCAGGGTGCCGCGTGCGATCGGCAGATCGATGCGAACAAGGGTGCCCGCCAGGCGCGGCGACGCTTGGTAGACATGATCGTCGAGCGTGAGCGTGCCACCGTGCATCGCAGCAATTTCCCTAACGATCGCGAGGCCCAGCCCACTGCCGTCGCCTTCGCGTCCAAGGATTCGATAGAACCGCTCGATCACCTTCGGACGTTCGGCCGGGGCGATGCCTGGGCCGGTGTCCTCCACTTCGATACGTACGTGCTCGGCCTCGCGCAGCGGCCGCACGCGCACGGTAATGCGGCCGCGGGCCGGCGTATAGCGGATGGCGTTGTCGATGACGTTCGACAGCAACTCTCTGAGCATGACCGGATTGCCGTCGACGAAAACGGGTTCGTCGGGGCCTTCGTAGCCGAGATCCATTTGCTTCGCGAGCGCCGCGCGCACCCAGTCGCGCACGGCAAGGCGGGCGAGCTGCGCCACCTCGACGCGGGTGAAGACCTGCCCCGACATGCGGTTTTCCGCGCGGGCCAGCGCCAGCAACTGCGTCACGAGGCGCGCGGCCTGGTCCGCGCCCGTCGCGATCTGCTCGAGCGAGCGGCGCACGTCGGGCGACACGTCGTCGCGCAGTGCCAGTTCGGCCTGCATATGCAGGCCGGCGAGCGGCGTTTTCATTTGGTGCGCCGCGTCGGCGATGAAGCGCTTTTGTAGATCGACGTTTTGCGCGAGCCGCGTCAGCAAATCGTTGAACGACGTGACGAGGGGCTCGATCTCGGGCGGTGCGCTCGACGCCTCGAGCGGCGAGAGGTCGTCCGGGCGGCGCGCGCGCAGATTCGCTTGCAGCGACGTCAGCGGCGCGAGCCCGCGCGAGAGCCCGAACCAGACGAGCACGATCGCCAACGGCAGGATTACAAACTGCGGCAGGATCACGCCTATGATGATTACGTTGGCGAGAGCGCTGCGCTTATCGAACGTCACGCCCACCTGGATCAGCACCGACTGCCCGTTGCCCGCGCTCGTCGCGGCGCTTTTGTTCGTGTCCGTATTCGTGCCCGTGTCCGTGTCCGTCTTCGCGGCGAGGGTCACCGTTGTATAGGCGATGCGGATGTCGTTGCCGAGCAGCGAGGCGTCGCGAAATTCGACGAGGCCCGGTTGCGGGCGGTCGTCGTCGTTCGGCAACGGCATGTCGGGCACGCCGGCGACGAGTTCGCCGCGCGTGCCGATCACCTGGTAAAAGACCTTGTCGATGTTGTCGCCGGTCAGAAAATCGCGGGCGGCGTCCGGCAGCCTCAGCGTGGCCACGCCATTCACAGGGCGTATCTGCCTTGCGAGCACGTAGGCATCCGTTTCCAGGCCGCGATCGAACGGCCCGTTCGCGATCGTCTTGGCGACGAGGTAGGTCACCGCGATGCTCATCGGCCAGAGCAGCAGCAGCGGAGCGAGCATCCAGTCGAGAATTTCGCCGAACAGCGAACGAGGCCGGCTCGGCCCGCTTGGCTCCCGCTCGTCGGGCGGCGCGAAGGGATTGGCGGGGGCGACGCGTTTGGTTTCGGATGTGGGTGGCTCGGGCGCCGCAGGCGGCTCGGGCTGCACGGCGGATGCGGGCGCGGGCGCGCCGGGCGCCGATTGCGCGCCGTCGTTCGGGCAAGCGGGGGCGGCCACGGCAGGCCTACTTCGGCCGGGCGTTCGCGGCAGCGTCGGCCGGCGGCGGGGGAGGAGCGGGCACATTCCCGCCGGCGGCCGCCGGCGTGACATTGGCGGCCCCAGTCCCCGTCACGGCTCCGGCTCCGGCTCCGGCCCCCGCGCAGCCCGACGCGGGCTTTTCCAAGCAGTAGCCGAGCCCGCGTACCGTGATGATCCGCACGCCGCTCGGCTCGATCTTCTTGCGCAGACGATGGACGTAGACCTCGATCGCGTTGTTGCTGACTTCTTCGCCCCATTCGCAGAGATGATCGACCAATTGCTCTTTCGAGACTAGCCGCCCAATCCGCTGCAGCAACACTTCAAGTACGCCTAGCTCGCGCGCCGACAGTTCGAGCACTTGATCACTGACCGACGCCACCCGGCCCACCTGATCGTAAGTGAGCGAGCCGTGACGCACGAGCGTCGGCCCGCCGCCGCTGCCGCGACGCGTCAGGGCTCGCACGCGCGCTTCGAGTTCGTTCAGATGAAACGGCTTGCTCATGTAGTCGTCGGCGCCCAGGTCGAGCCCTTTCACGCGCTCGTCCACACCGTCTAGCGCCGTGAGAATCAGCACGGGGAGCGCCGAATTGCGGGCGCGCAAACGACGCAGCACCTCCAGGCCCGACAGGCGCGGCAGGCCGAGGTCCAGTATGAGGAGATCGAACGTTTGCATCGACAGGGCGGCGTCGGCCTCGCTGCCGCTCTTGACATGATCGACGGCATAGCCCGATTGGCGGAGTGATCGGACGAGGCCGTCCGCGAGTATGCTGTCGTCTTCGGCAATGAGTATTCGCATGATGCGCCGCGCGGCCGGCCGGCGCTGTGGCGCCGGTAGCGGGCGGGTGTCTCCGTGTTCTCGTGGGGATTCGGCGCTGATCCGCCGAGCCGATGCTTCGTTGCCACAATGCAAATCCGCCCGCATCGGGCTTGCAAAGAACCCTGTTTTTTTATACAGTGTCTGCGTTTCGAGCGCGACCGCACATCACGGCCGCAATCGTGGCCGGAAGTCGCGTGTCGCAAGCGTGTGAAGCGTGTCATCAGCGCTTCACCGCCCGGCCCGCCCGCCGCAGACGCCCGCTCATCATAGCAAAGGACGATTCATGGAAGAAAGCAAGAAAGGCTCGGCTGGACTGACGGCTGAAAAGAGCAAGGCGCTTGCCGCCGCGCTCGCGCAGATCGAAAAGCAGT
This sequence comes from uncultured Burkholderia sp., assembly GCA_964425025.1. GTDB lineage: Bacteria > Pseudomonadota > Gammaproteobacteria > Burkholderiales > Burkholderiaceae > Trinickia. The sequence goes on from CAYRLJ010000136.1 coordinate 10,424, forward strand.
TCGGTAAGGGGTCGGTCATGCGCCTCGGCGACGGCGAAGTGGCCGAGGATATCCAAGTAGTGTCGACGGGCTCGCTCGGTCTGGACATCGCACTTGGCGTCGGCGGTTTGCCGCGCGGGCGCGTGGTGGAAATCTACGGGCCGGAATCGTCGGGTAAGACCACGCTGACGCTGCAAGTCGTCGCCGAGATGCAAAAGCTCGGCGGTACGGCGGCGTTCATCGATGCCGAACACGCGCTCGACATCCAATACGCGCAGAAGCTCGGCGTGAATGTCAGCGAGTTGCTCGTGTCGCAGCCCGATACCGGTGAACAGGCGCTCGAAATCGCCGATGCGCTCGTGCGCTCGGGCTCGATCGACATGATCG
>CAYRLJ010000137.1:0-10580 GCA_964425025.1 uncultured Burkholderia sp.
GCCCGATCGTCAAGAACCTGCACGACGCGGCCATTGCGGCGATCCTCGAGCGCACCGAGGCGCAAGACGGCGACATCGTCTTCTTCGCGGCGGACCGCGCGAAGGTCGTCAACGACAGCCTTGGCGCGCTGCGTTTGAAGATCGGCCACTCCGAATTCGGCAAGGCGAACGGCCTCGTCGAAGCGGGTTGGAAGCCGCTGTGGGTCGTCGACTTCCCGATGTTCGAGTATGACGAGGAAGAAGCGCGTTATGTGGCTGCGCATCACCCGTTCACGAGCCCGAAGGACGAGCACCTCGAGTTCTTGGAAACGGATCCGGGCCGCTGCATCGCGAAGGCCTACGACATGGTCCTGAACGGCTGGGAAATCGGCGGCGGTTCGGTGCGGATCTATCGCGAAGACGTGCAGACGAAGGTGTTCCGCGCGCTCAAGATCGGTGACGAAGAAGCGCGGGCGAAGTTCGGCTTCTTGCTCGACGCGCTGCAATACGGCGCGCCGCCGCACGGTGGCATCGCGTTCGGCCTCGATCGCATCGTGACGATGATGGCGGGTGCCGATTCGATCCGCGACGTGATCGCGTTCCCGAAGACGCAGCGTGCGCAGTGTCTGCTGACGCAGGCGCCGAGCGCCGTGGACGAGCGTCAACTGCGCGAGTTGCATATTCGCCTGCGTCAGCCGGAACAGCCGAAGGCTCAGTAAGCAGTCAGTCAATATGGCGGTGCGTGCCGCGTAAGATCGATATGGCTATCTGCCCGATCTTTGCGCACGCACGTGTTGCAGCGGACGCGCCCTAAGGCTATCGTGAGGTCTTCACGATCGCAGCCGCATCGCACTTCACCGCCTTGAACACCTCAGTCGCCCCATTACCGTTTCGCCACGCGCTCTTCGCGATGCTTGGCATCGGCTTGGTCAACATGCTGGTCGCCCTCGACCAGACCGTCGTCAGCACGGCTCTACCGTCGATCGTCGCCGAACTCCAGGGGTTCGAGTACTACGCGTGGATCGCGAGTGCCTATCTATTAGCGTCGGTCGTGACCGTTCCTGTATTCGGCCGCCTCGGCGACTATTTTGGCCGTAAGCGTTTCGTCATGGCCGCGGTCATCGTGTTCACAGGCGCCTCGGTACTGTGCGGCCTCGCCACCGGAATGCGCATGCTCGCCATCGCTCGCGCATTGCAGGGCGTCGGCGGGGGCATGATGGTCGGCACGGCCTTCGCCTCCATTCCCGACTTATTCCCCGATCCGCGCGACCGGGTGCGATGGCACGTTGTCATGGCAGCCGCTTACGGAATCGGCACGGCAGCCGGGCCGTCGCTCGGCGGCTGGCTCAGTCAGCATTTCGGCTGGCGCTCGACGTTCTTCGTGAATCTTCCGGTCGGTGCACTCGCGCTGTATTTCATCGGAAGTCACTTGCCCCATTACCGTCGCCGGCATCAAGGCCCGGTGAAGATCGATTGGAGCGGCGCGTTGCTCGTTGCCCTGGTCCTCGGCGGTTTCCAGATGCTCATCGAAGCACTGCCGAAGAGTGGGCTGACCGCAACCAATCTCGCATTGACGATTGCCGTAGCCGTCCTCACCGCAGCGCTGCTGCTATGCGAACGCCGGGCGACGCATCCCATCGTCCCCCTCGATTTGTTCGGCGATCCTCAACTCGTCACGCTATTCGCCCTCTCCACGCTATCGGGCTTCGTGATGTTCTCGCTGATCTTCTTCGCACCGCTGCTGCTGCAGGGCGGCTTCGGCCTTTCGCCGCAGGAGGCGGGGCTATTGGCCACGCCGATTGCCGCGTGCATCGCAATCGGAAGCGTCATCAACACGCGAATCGTCATCCGGCTACCGCGCCCGACATGGGTGTTATCGATTGGATTCGGCCTGCTAGCCGCCGCGTCCGCCGCACTCTCGTTCGCCACGGCGCGCACACCGCACCTGTGGCTCGAACTGGCGATGTCCGCCGTCGGCATCGGGCTCGGATTCATTCTCAACAACCTCAACATATTTGCGCAGGAGATCGCCGGACGGGAGCGTTTCGGCATCACGACGGCGCTCCTGCAATCGACGCGTATGGTGGGCGGGATGCTCGGCACGAGCATTCTGGCTACGATCGTCAACCACAGCTATCTGTCAGGCGCGGCCAGCACGTTGCAAAATCTCGGCCCCGAGCTGCAGGCGCACTGGTTGCCGCGTCTTTCCGATCCGCGTGTACTTGTCGACGCGAGCGTTCAAGACTCGATGCTCGCAGAGCTGCGCGCGGCCGGACTCAATGGCGGCCTGTTCATCGACTCGGCTCGACGCGTGCTCGTGCATGCCCTTCATATCGGTATCGCGATCGCGGGCTGCGCCGCGCTATGTGCGGTCTATCTCGTGAAGCGCATTGCTCATATTCGATTGCGGAGCCCGGCGACGGCGCCTAGCCGTCAGCCCGCGTGAGCGGCCGGCGCGGCGATCATCAAAAATCTCCCGGTTGACTGACATTCATCGAACACCATGCTAAAACCGCCAAAGATCCCCGAGTCGGTGCTCGTCGTCATCTACACACCGCAGCTCGATGTGCTCATCATCGAGCGCGCCGATCGCCCCGAGTTTTGGCAATCGGTCACAGGATCGAAAGACCGTCTGGACGAACCGCTCATCGAAACCGCCGTGCGTGAAGTGGCCGAAGAGACCGGCATCATCGTCGGCGGGCCGCTCGTGGCCATGGATGCCCTCGTCGATTGGGGCGAATTCATCGAATACGAGATCTATCCGATTTGGCGGCATCGCTACGCCGAAGGCGTCACGCGAAACGTCGAACATTGGTTCGGGCTGGAGGTGCCGTCGCCGCTCGAGGTCACGCTCGCCCCGCGCGAGCACACCGCGCATCTTTGGCTCCCCTACGAGCAAGCTGCGGCGCGCTGCTTTTCCTCGTCCAACCGCGACGCGATCTTGCAATTGCCGCAGCGGCTTCGCGCGGGCACCGCCGCCGCGGTTCAACCCGCGTCACCGCAGCCGCCCACCGGGGCATGAGAGCACGCGGTGCGCGTCGGCTCGCGCGCATCGGAGCCGCGCTCGTCTCCCGGCGTCGAGCCGCGCGTTTGGCATTCACGGCCGGCAATGAAGTACGGCTCTTCGGCAGCGGCGCCGACTACTTCGACGCGTTGATTGCTCATGTCGATGCGGCGCAAGAAAGCGTCGTGCTCGAGACCTACATCTTTTGTGATGACGACTCCGGCCGCGCTGTCTCCGACGCGCTCGTGCGCGCCGCCGAGCGGGGTGTGCAGGTCCGGGTGATCACCGACGGTTTGGGAACGCGGCGCCTAGCGCTCTTCGACGAATGGCACGCGGCCGGTGTCGAGCATCGCATTTACAACGCCGGATGGTTCGGTTTCGGCCTTCTCGGTCGATTCGGCTTATCGCGCACGCATCGCAAGCTCGCGCTCGTCGACGAGCGCGTCGCATTTTGCGGCGGCATCAATATCGTCGACGACTTCGCCGCGACAAGCGGACGCCTGCCACGGGCGCGCTGGGATTTCGCCGTCGAGCTGAAGGGGCCGGTCGTTGCCCGCGTCAGCGCTGCGTTGGACACCCAGTGGCGGCGCTTGGCCATCGGCCATCGCCCCTATGCGGCTTCTGTGTCGCGCGCGCTTGCGCTGCGTGCGACAGCGACCGCGACAGGCGTTGCGTCACCGACGCGCACGGCTGCGCCTACGTCAGAGCAGGCGCTGAAAGCTCCGAGCGTAGCCTTCATCGCCCGTGACAACTTCGTCAATCGCCGTGCGATCGAAAAAGCGTATCGAGTCGCCATCGGCCGCGCGCGCCACGAAATCCTGCTGGCCAACCCGTACTTCCTGCCCGGACGCAAGCTGCGGCGCGCGCTCGTCGCGGCGGCACGCCGCGGCGTCGATGTGCGTTTGCTGATTGGCCGCAAGGAATTCATCGCGCTCGATCATGCCGTGCCGTATCTGTACCGAACGCTCCTCACGGCGGGCGCGCGGATCGCCGAGTACGAACAAACCATGCTGCACGGCAAGGTCGCCGTCATCGATTCGAATTGGGCGACGATCGGTTCATCGAATCTCGACGCGCTGAGCCTCGTGCTCAACAACGAGGCGAACGTCGTGCTGATCGAGCATGCGGAAATCGGCCAATTGCGCGAGGCCATCCTCGCGGCATTCGACGAGGCCCGCCCTATCGATCCAGCCTGCTATGCGGCGCGGCCTTGGCCTGAGCGCTTGACGAGTTGGCTCGCCTACGCGGCTTACCGCGCCGTCATGAAGCTCCTCACCGTCGGCGGCTACGATTAGCGCCAATGCCTGGGCGCGGCTATCGGGGCAGGACCGATTCTCACGGTTGAGATCGGCGCGAAGGCCCTATGCGCCCGGTTAGACTCCGGTTTCTAATAAAGTCCTTGTTTCGCGAGCGGCCGCGCTTAATAATAGTACGGCCGTTCTATTTTTGTGATTGCACAGCCAAAGAACGGTACAGAGAGGCCATGCGAAAAGGTGAACAAACGCGCGCAGCAATTTTAGATGCAGCGCTCGATCTGGCGAGCCGGGATGGGCTCGAGGGTTTGACGATCGGCTTGCTTGCCGAGCGCATGCAGATGAGCAAGAGCGGGGTTTTTGCGCACTTCGGATCGCGTGAAGACTTGCAGGTGGAAGTCGTGCGCGAATACCACCGTCGTTTCGAGGAGGAAGTGTTCTTCCCGAGCCTGCGCGAGCCGCGCGGCTTGCCGAGACTGCGAGCGATGCTGGGCCGCTGGATGGAAAAGCGCATCCAAGAAGTGATGACGGGATGCATTTACATCAGCGGCGCGGTCGAATACGACGATCGGGGCGACAACCCCGTGCGCGAGCAGCTCGTGCAGAGCGTCTCGACGTGGCGCGCAGCGTTGTTGCGGGCCATTTCGCAAGCCGTTGAAGAAGGGCATTTGCGCTCGGATACGGATCCGAACTTGATGCTCTTCGAACTGTATAGCTTCACGCTCGGTCTGCACCACGACGCGCGCTTCTTGCATTTGCCTGATGCCGAGGGTCTGACGTGGGCCGCGCTGGAAAAAACGATCGTTTCCTATCAGAGCGCGGCTGGCCGTGGGGGCGATTCATATCAGAGCGCGCCTGGCCGTGGGGGCGATTTATCTCAGAGCGAAAGCCGCTAGGAGTCGTTCGACGACCGGCGCAACGACTAGCTAAACGGCTTTATCTCTACAGCTGCAAACCTTTGGAGGAAGTCATGGGTCAGTACGCCGCGCCGCTGCGCGACATGCAATTCGTGCTGCACGAACTGCTGAACGTCGAAAACGAAGTCAAAGGCATGCCCAAGCACGCCGACCTCGATGCCGACACGATCAATCAAGTGCTCGAAGAAGCCGGCAAGTTCTGCGCCGAAGTCCTGTTCCCGCTGAACCAAAGCGGCGACGAAGAAGGCTGCACCTATGCGGGCGACGGCGTCGTGACGACGCCGAAGGGTTTCAAAGAGGCGTATCGCCAATACATCGAGGCAGGCTGGCCGGCGCTCGGCAGCGACCCAGAATACGGTGGCCAAGGGCTGCCCGCATTCGTGAACAACGCGCTCTACGAGATGCTGAACTCGTCCAACCAAGCGTGGACGATGTACCCAGGCCTCTCGCACGGCGCCTATGAGTGCTTGCACGCACATGGCACGCCTCTCCAGCAGCAGGTCTATTTGCCCAAGCTCGTGGAAGGCAAGTGGACAGGCACGATGTGTTTGACCGAGCCGCATTGCGGCACCGATCTCGGCATCCTGCGCACGAAGGCCGAATCGAACGGCGACGGCTCGTATTTGATTACGGGCACGAAGATCTTCATCTCGAGCGGCGAACACGATCTCGCCGAGAACATCGTTCACCTCGTGCTCGCGCGTTTGCCCGATGCGCCTCCGGGAACGAAGGGCATTTCGCTGTTCATCGTCCCGAAGTTCGTTCCGAACGAAGCCGGCGAACCGGGTGAGCGCAACGGCATCAAGTGCGGCTCGATCGAGCACAAGATGGGCATCCACGCGAACGCCACCTGCGTGATGAATCTCGACAACGCGAAGGGCTGGCTCGTCGGCGAGCCGAACCGCGGTCTGCAAGCGATGTTCGTGATGATGAACGCCGCGCGTCTGGGCGTCGGCATGCAAAGCCTCGGTCTCACCGAAGTCGCCTATCAAAACTCGCTCGTCTACGCGAAGGAACGTCTGCAGATGCGTTCGCTGACGGGGCCGAAGGCGCCGGACAAGGCGGCTGATCCAATCATCGTTCACCCGGACGTGCGCCGCATGCTGTTGACGCAAAAGGCCTATGCCGAAGGCGCGCGCGCATTCTCGTATTGGTCGGCTTTGCAGATCGACAAAGAACTGTCGCATGGCGATGAAGCCGCGCGCAAGGAAGCGGCCGATCTCGTCGCGCTGCTGACGCCGATTCTGAAGGCGTTCCTCTCGGACAACGCGTTCGAGTGCACGAACCACGCGATGCAGATTTTCGGGGGCCACGGCTTCATCAAGGAATGGGGCATGGAGCAGTACGTGCGCGACGCGCGTATCAACATGATCTATGAAGGCACGAACGCCGTGCAGTCGCTCGACCTGCTCGGCCGCAAGGTGCTCGGCGACATGGGCGCGAAGCTGCGCAAGTTCGGCAGGCTCGTGACGGACTTCGTCGAGGCCGAAGGCGTGAAGCCCGAGATGCAAGAGTTCATCAACCCGCTCGCCGACATCGGCGACAAGGTGCAGAAACTCACGATGGAAATCGGCATGAAGGCGATGGCCAACCAGGACGAAGTGGGCGCGGCGGCCGTGCCGTATCTGCGCACCGTGGGGCATCTGGTGTTCTCGTACTTTTGGGCGCGCATGGCGCGCATCGCGCTCGATAAGGAAGCATCGGGCGATCCGTTCTACAAGTCCAAGCTCGCGACGGCGCGTTTCTACTTCGCGAAGCTCTTGCCTGAGACGGCCAAGACGATCCGCGAGGCACGCGCCGGCTCGAAGACGCTGATGGAAATCGACGAGGCGCTGTTCTAAGGGTTTTGCCGAAAGGTACGCGGTGCGCATGAGACGGCGCACCGCGCTCGAACCGATTTACCGCAGCTCGATGACCGGCGCCGCCGCGCGACGCGCGCATCGAATCTGCGAAAACGCATGACTCCCAGGGAGGAAAGACGTGAGCAATCTGATCATTCGCAAGGTGGCCGTGCTCGGCGCCGGCGTGATGGGCGCGCAGATCGCCGCGCACCTGATCAACGCCAAGGTGCCGGTGCTGCTGTTCGATCTTCCGGCCAAGGAAGGCCCGAAGAACGCGATCGCGATGAAGGCGATCGAGAGCCTGAAGAAGCTGTCGCCCGCGCCGTTCGGCGCGAAGGACGACGCCCGCTACATCGAGCCGGCCAACTACGAGGACGATATCGCCCAGCTCGGCGAATGTGACCTCGTGATCGAAGCGATCGCCGAGCGGATGGACTGGAAGCACGACCTGTACAAGAAAGTTGCGCCGCATCTCGCGCCGCATGCGATCTTCGCTACGAACACGTCGGGCCTCTCGATTACTAAGTTGTCCGAAGGATTCTCCGACGCGCTCAAGTCGCGCTTTTGCGGTGTGCACTTCTTCAATCCGCCGCGCTACATGCATCTGGTCGAGTTGATCCCGACGGCGCACACTCAGCCGCACATTCTCGACGATCTCGAATCGTTCCTGACGAGCGTGGTCGGCAAGGGCGTGGTGCGCGCAAAGGACACGCCGAACTTCATCGCGAACCGCGTTGGCATTTTCTCGATTCTGGCCGTCATCACCGAAGCGGCGAAGTTCGGGCTGCGCTTCGACGAAGTCGACGATCTGACGGGCTCGCGTCTGGGGCGCGCAAAGTCGGCGACGTTCCGCACGGCCGACGTCGTCGGCCTCGACACGATGGCGCACGTCATCAAGACGATGCAGGACAATCTTACCGACGATCCTTTCTTCCCCGTCTACGAGACGCCGGCCGTGTTGGCCGCGCTCGTCGCAAAGGGCGCGCTCGGTCAGAAGAGCGGAGGCGGCTTCTACAAGAAGGAAGGCAAGGCCATCAAGGTGCTCGACCCGCAGACGGGCGAGTACGTCGAGAGCGGCACGAAGGCCGACGAGTTGATCGGCCGTATCCTGAAGCGCCCGGCCGCCGAACGCCTGAAGCTGCTGCGCGAATCGGAGCACGCGCAAGCGCAATTCCTGTGGTCGATCTTCCGCGATGTTTTCCACTACATCGCCGTGCATTTGGAGTCGATCGCCGACAACGCGCGCGACGTCGATCTCGCGATCCGTTGGGGCTTCGGCTGGAATGAAGGCCCGTTCGAAGGCTGGCAGGCAGCCGGCTGGAAGCAAGTGGCCGAGTGGGTGCAAGCGGATATCGCCGCAGGCAAGGCGCTCTCCAAAGCGCCGCTGCCGTCATGGGTGCTCGAAGGCGCAGTGGCCGAAAAGGGCGGCGTGCATACGAGCGAAGGCTCGTTCTCGCCGGCCGCGAACACGTTTGAGCCGCGCTCGACGTTGCCCGTCTATGGCAAGCAAGTGTTCCGTGCGCCGCTCGTCGGCGAAACGGGCGTCGATCCGAATGCCTACGGCAAGACGCTGTTCGAAACCGATTCGGTTCGCGCATGGCTCGATGACCGCGCGGGCGAGGACGACGTCGTCATCGTCTCGTTCAAGACGAAGATGAACACGATCGGCCCGGGCGTGCTCGACGGTCTCGCGCAGGCCATCGAGCTGGCGGAGAAGTCCTACAAGGGCGTCGTCGTATGGCAGCCGACGTCGCTCAAGCTCGGCACGCCGGGCGGCCCGTTCTCGGCCGGCGCGAATCTCGAGGAAGCCATGCCCGCGTTCATGATGGGCGGCGCCAAAGGCATCGAGCCGTTCGTCGAAAAATTCCAGCAAGGCATGCTGCGCGTGAAATACGCGAACGTGCCCGTCGTTGCAGCTGTGTCGGGCATCGCGCTGGGCGGCGGCTGCGAGCTGATGCTCCATAGCGCCAAGCGCGTGGCTCACATCGAGAGCTATGTTGGGCTGGTGGAAGTGGGCGTCGGCCTCGTGCCCGCGGGCGGCGGTCTCAAGGAAGCCGCGCTTCGCGCCGCCGACGCGGCAGGCGCGGTCGGTGCATCGAACGGCGAGCTGCTGAAGTTCCTCTCGAAGTCGTTCGAGAATGCGGCGATGGCGAAGGTGTCGGGCTCGGCCATCGAAGCGCGTTCGATGGGGTATTTGAAGCCGTCGGACACGATCGTCTTCAACGTATTCGAATTGCTCGACACGGCGAAGAAGGAAGCGCGTGCGCTCGCGGCGGCGGGATATCGTCCGCCGCTGCCGGTGAAGGAGGTTCCGGTCGCGGGCCGCTCGGCGATTTCGACGATCAAGGCGCAGCTCGTGAACATGCGCGACGGCAATTTCATCAGCGCGCACGATTTCTCGATCGCCTCGCGCATCGCCGAAGTGATTTGCGGCGGTGACGTCGAAGCGGGCAGTTTGGTCGACGAGGCGTGGTTGCTCGCGCTCGAGCGCCGCGCATTCGTCGATCTGCTCGGCACGCAAAAGACGCAAGAGCGAATCATGGGCATGCTGCAGACCGGCAAGCCGGTGCGCAACTAATACGCGGCGAGCGGGCTGTCCGACCTGGCGCGTTGCGCCAGGGCCCCCAAGGAAGGGGGACATCAACTAGGGGCGGCCCGGCGTTTCATTTCAGGAGTTGCAAATGAGCAAACAATTGCAAGACGCATACATCGTCGCCGCGAGCCGTACGCCGATCGGCAAGGCGCCGCGGGGCGTATTCAAGAACACGCGGCCGGACGAGTTGCTCGTGCACGCGATCAAGTCGGCCGTGGCGCAGGTGCCCGGCCTCGATACGAAGGTCATCGAAGACGCGATCGTCGGCTGTGCGATCCCCGAGGCCGAGCAGGGCTTGAACGTCGCGCGCATCGGCGCGCTGCTGGCGCTCTTGCCGCAATCGGTCGGCGGTGTCACGGTGAACCGCTTCTGCGCGTCGGGTGTGACGGCGCTGGCGATGGCGGCCGACCGTATTCGTGTCGGCGAGGCCGATGCGATGATCGCCGGCGGCTGCGAATCGATGAGCATGGTGCCGATGATGGGCAACACGCCGTCGATGTCGCCGCACATCTTCGATAACGACGAGAATTTCGGCATCGCCTACGGCATGGGCCTGACGGCCGAGCGCGTGGCCGAGCGCTGGAAGGTGAGCCGCGAGGATCAAGACCGCTTCTCGCTCGAGTCGCATCAAAAGGCGATCGCCGGGCAGCAAGCTGGCGAGTTCAAGGACGAGATCACGCCGTACACGATCGTCGAACGTGTGCCCGATCTCGCCACGGGCGAAGTGAAGACTAAGACGCGCGAGATCGCGCTCGACGAAGGTCCGCGTCCGGATACGACGATCGAGGGCTTGGCCAAGCTGCGCGCGGTGTTCGCCAATAAGGGCTCGGTGACGGCGGGCAACAGCTCGCAAACGTCGGATGGCGCGGGCGCGTTGATCGTCGTTTCCGAGAAAATCTTGAAGCAATTCAACCTGACGCCGCTTGCGCGCTTCGTGAGCTTTGCGGTGCGCGGCGTGCCGCCCGAGGTGATGGGCATCGGCCCGAAGGAAGC
>CAYRLJ010000138.1:0-10099 GCA_964425025.1 uncultured Burkholderia sp.
GTCATGCACCAAGATCACGGACAATCGCCGGACGACTGCATGGCCGCGATGCGCAGCGGCATCACGAGCGTCATGATGGACGGCTCGCTCCAAGCCGACGGCAAGACTGTCGCGTCGTACGAATACAATGTCGACGTCTCGCGCAAGGTCGTGGAGATGGCGCACTCGATCGGTGTGACGGTCGAGGCCGAGCTGGGTGTGCTCGGCTCGCTCGAAACGATGAAGGGCGATAAGGAAGACGGCCACGGCGCGGAAGGGACGATGACGCGCGAGCAGTTGCTGACCGATGTCGAGCAAGCGGCCGATTTCGTGAAGCAGACGCAGTGCGACGCGCTCGCGATTGCGATCGGCACCTCGCACGGCGCCTACAAGTTCACGAAGAAGCCGACGGGCGATATCCTAGCGATCGACCGCATCAAGGAAATTCATGCGCGGATCCCGAATACGCACCTCGTGATGCACGGTTCGTCGTCGGTGCCGCAGAATCTGCTGGCCGAAATCCGCGAGTTCGGCGGCGATATGAAGGAAACGTACGGCGTGCCCGTCGAGGAAATTCAGGAAGGGATCAAGCACGGCGTGCGCAAGGTGAACATCGACACCGATCTGCGCCTGGCGATCACGGGTGCGATCCGCCGTTACCTGTTCGAAAATCCGAGCAAGTTCGATCCGCGCGATTACCTGAAGCCCGCCCGCGAAGCAGCGACGAAGGTATGCGTCGACCGCTATATCGCGTTCGGCTGCGAAGGGCAAGCGGGCAAGATCAAGCCGATCTCGCTCGACAAGATCGCGGAGAAGTACAAGGCAGGGGAGTTGGCGCAAGTCGTTCGCTGATCCGCCCTGCACAACGCTGCGCTAAGATGGCGCGGCCATGGTGAATCGATCGCCGTTCCCTTCAATCGAGGGGAACGGCGTTTGGCTTTTGTCGTTTTGCAGTTTTCTTGTGCTCTGATGTGTTGCTTTGCTTGGTTGTTCAGGCGGCCGGTAGCTTAGGCGGCCGCGCTGTCCAGGCCAGCTCGAGGCGGATTGCTTCGATGCGCACGCCTGGGGTTTCATTCGTTCATTACTTTTGACTGACGGCTCACGACGATGTCTACCCTCTACGAATCTTCGCTCCGCTCGCTGCAGCTCCTTGGCCGCGGTAAGGTCCGCGACAACTACGCCGTCGGCGGCGACCAGTTGCTGATCGTCACGACCGATCGTCTGTCGGCGTTCGACGTCGTCATGGGCGAGCCGATTCCGAACAAAGGCCGCGTGCTGAATCAAATGGCGAACTTCTGGTTCGAGCGCCTGAAGCACATCGTGCCGAATCACCTGACGGGCGTCGAGCCCGAGACCGTCGTCGCACCTGACGAAGTGGAGCAAGTGGAGGGACGCGCCGTCGTCGTCAAGCGGCTCGAGCCGATCTTGGTCGAGGCCGTCGTGCGCGGGTATCTGGCCGGCAGCGGCTGGAAAGACTACCAAGCCACGGGCGCCGTTTGCGGCGTCGAGTTGCCGCCTGGGCTGCAAAATGCGCAGAAGCTGCCCGAGCCGATCTTCACGCCGGCCGCGAAGGCCGAGGCGGGGCACCACGACGAGAACATCACGTTCGATGAATGCGAGCGCCGCATCGGCACCGAATTGGCCGCGACGATCCGCGACATCTCGATCGAGCTGTACAAGGAAGCGTCGGAATACGCGGCTACGCGCGGCATCATCATCGCCGACACGAAGTTCGAATTCGGCCTCGACAAGCACGGCGAGCTGTTCCTGATGGACGAAGCGCTGACGGCCGATTCGTCGCGCTTTTGGCCGGCCGACGAATATCAAGTCGGCACGAATCCGCCGTCGTTCGACAAGCAGTTCGTGCGCGACTGGCTCGAAGCGCAGGACTGGGGCAAGACAGCGCCGGCACCGAAGCTGCCCGAGGATGTCATCGCCAAGACGAGCGAGAAGTATCAGGAAGCGCTCGAGCGGTTGACGGGACAAAAGCTCGCTTGAGGCGGGCGATGGGATCGCAGAAAGAGGAAATTCGCACGATGAGCGAGGTAGTCCAGACCGCCCACACGCACAGCGCGCCGCTCGTCGGCGTGCTGATGGGCTCGAGTTCCGATTGGGACGTCATGAAGCACGCGGTGGCGATGCTGCAGGAGTTCGAGGTGCCGTACGAGGCGAAAGTCGTATCGGCACATCGGATGCCCGACGAAATGTTCGAGTATGCGCAGCAGGCGCGGGCGCGCGGCTTGCGCGCCATCATCGCCGGCGCGGGCGGCGCGGCGCATCTTCCGGGCATGCTCGCCGCGAAAACAACCGTGCCCGTGCTCGGTGTGCCGGTTGCCAGCAAGTACCTGAAGGGTGTCGATTCGTTGCATTCGATCGTGCAGATGCCCAAGGGCGTGCCCGTCGCCACGTTCGCAATCGGCGAAGCGGGCGCGGCAAATGCGGCGCTGTTCGCCGTGGCCATGCTCTCGGGCACGTCGAGCGAGTATGCGGAGCGGTTAGCGGCGTTTCGCGTTCGACAAAATCAGGCGGCTCACGCGATGGTGCTGCCGGCGCTTTGATGCCCCCTGGGCCGGCTCTTGACCGTTCTTCGGTTGCCGGCCCCGTTCCGAGGTCCCGTTTTCGCGACCGTTGCTTCACGTCCCGCTGCGATCGATACGCCGCGGGCGCGACCGACCCAATGAGATGAATCCAGAGAACACTCCCGTTTCACCGATCATGCCCGGCGCTTGGCTCGGGATGGTCGGCGGCGGCCAGCTCGGCCGCATGTTCTGCTTCGCCGCCCAGGCGATGGGCTACCGTGTCGCCGTGCTCGATCCGGACGAATCGAGCCCGGCCGGCAGCGTGGCCGACCGGCATCTGCGTGCCGCGTATAACGACGAAGGGGCATTGACCGAACTCGCGCGCCTGTGCGCGGCAGTATCGACCGAGTTCGAGAACGTGCCGGCCGCGAGCCTCGATTTTCTGGCGCGCTCGACGTTCGTGAGTCCGGCCGGACGCTGCGTCGCGATCGCACAGGATCGTATCGCCGAAAAGCGGTTCATCGCCGAGGCGGGCGTGCCGGTTGCGCCGCACGTCGTCATCGAATCGTCGGACGCGCTCGCCGAGATCGACGATGCCCAGTTGACACAGGTTTTGCCGGGCATCTTGAAGACGGCGCGGCTCGGCTACGACGGCAAGGGCCAAGTGCGCGTCGTGAGCCCTGACGAAGTGCGCGACGCCTACAGCGCGCTCGGCGGCGTGCCGTGCGTGCTCGAAAAGCGCTTGCCGTTGAAGTATGAAGTGTCGGCGCTCGTTGCGCGCGGCACGAACGGCGCGACGGCCGTGTACCCGCTCGCGCAGAATTTGCACCGCGCCGGCGTGCTGTCGCTGACGGTCGTGCCGGCGCCTGACGCATCGCCAGCGCTGACCGAGCGGGCGCAGCTGGCCGCGATCAGCATCGCCGACAAACTCGGCTATGTCGGCGTGCTGTGCGTCGAATTTTTTGTGCTCGAAGACGGCTCGCTCGTTGCCAACGAAATGGCGCCGCGGCCGCATAACTCGGGCCACTACACGGTCGATGCGTGCGCGGCGAGCCAGTTCGAACAGCAAGTGCGCGCGATGACGGGCATGCCGCTCGGCGATACGCGGCAGCACTCGCCGGCCGTGATGCTCAACATCCTCGGCGACGTTTGGTTTCCCGTCGATCCGAAGGGCGTGGCCTGTGCAACGCCTGCCACGCCGCCCTGGCACGAAGTGGCCGCGATGCCGGCTGCGCGTTTGCACTTGTACGGCAAGGAGGATGCACGGCCCGGGCGTAAGATGGGACACGTGAACTTCACCGCCGCCACGCTCGACGAAGCGCGCACGTCCGCCCGCGATTGCGCGCGGCTGCTGCACATTCCGCTCGCTTGAGGCGACGCGCACGCCAAGGCCAAGCCTGTTCCCGATGATGCCTGACGACCCGATTGCACCCGCTGCGCCGGCGGTTTCCGATGCGCAAATCGACGATGCCGCTGCATTGCTCGCGGCCGGCGAACTCGTCGCGTTTCCGACCGAGACGGTCTACGGTCTCGGCGGCGATGCCGAGAATCCGGCCGCCGTTGCGCGGATCTACGCAGCGAAAGGGCGGCCGGCGAATCATCCCGTCATCGTGCATCTGGCGCCGCACGGCGATCCGCAATACTGGGTCGGGCCATTGCCCGCCGAGGCGCAAAAGCTCATCGACGCGTTTTGGCCCGGCCCCCTCACGCTGATCCTCAAACGGGCGGCGCATATCCCCGCCGCCGTCAGCGGCGGCCAAGATTCCGTTGGGCTGCGTTGCCCCTCGCATCCCGTCGCGCAACGGCTGCTCACCGCTTTCAGCGCGCGGCGCGGGGGGCACGGCGGCGTCGCGGCACCCTCGGCGAACCGCTTCGGCCACGTGAGTCCGACGACGGCGCAGCATGTGCGCGACGAGTTCGGCGATGCGATTCACGTGCTGGATGGCGGGGCATGCGATGTGGGGATCGAATCGACAATTCTAGATTTGTCCCGGGGTTTTCCGGCACTGCTGCGCCCTGGGCGCGTCACGCCGGGCGAGATTGCCAATGTGCTCGGCGTTGCGCCGCGCTTGCCGGACGGCGGCGACGCCTCGGCGCCGCGCGCATCGGGCACACTCAAAGCGCATTACGCGCCGCGCACACCGCTTGCGTTGCTGCCGTTTGAGGCCCTTGAGGCAATGCTGGCGGGTGCGGAGGCGGCCGGGACGCGCGTCGCGCTGGTGGCGCGCGCCTCACGTGCCGGTCGCTGGGCCGATGCGCGGAACGTGCATTTCGTTGCCGCGCCCGAGGACCCGCACCGCTATGCGCGCGAGCTATACGGCTTGCTGCGGGCACTCGATCAAGCGCAAGTGGAACGAATCTTCGTCGAAAAGCTGCCCGAAACCATCGAATGGATCGCCGTGAACGATCGGCTCGGCCGCGCCGCCGCGGCATTCGAGGCGAACGAATGAACCCACGCTGATCGATGCGGCCAGTGCAGGCCCGCACGCCTGCAATCGCCACCTGGCACCAAAGCGAATGCCCGGCTCATATCGAGCTGGGCATTTGTACGTCGGGCGCTCGGTAAGCCAGCGTAGCCGGCCGCCTCGAACGCGCATCACATCAATGACCAATCCCCGCGTTGGCGATTTGCGATTCGACATACTGCGCGAACAGCGCGTGCGTTCGCGTGGTCGGGTGGACGCTGTCCGCGAAGATGTACGACTGGTCGGCGCCAGTTACCGTCAGCGTTTGGGGTGAGCAGAACAGCGACGACGCGAGCGCGGCGCCGAACTGAGCCGCCGTCTGACCGGGCAGCAGCGCGCTCGGGTTGCTCTGCGCGTACGCGGTGGCCGATGCTTGCATCTGCGTCAAATTGCAGGCCGTGCCGGTGTTCGAAACCGAGAAGCCATTGGCGCTGGAGGTCGCGATCAATTGGTCGAGCCAGGTGAATGCATCGACCGGGATCACCGTACCGGCAGGCAGCTTGGCCGCTTGCAGCCCAGCGGCCACGATGCCGTTGAACGTCTGCACGACGCCCGAGATGAGCTGCTGGGCCGCCACGCCGTTTGTCGCGGCCGCTTGCACGCCCAGCGGCGTTTGGCCGATATCTGGCACGTTGACGAACACCACGTGCGTTGCGCCCTTGCTCACGATGGTCGCGACTTGGGTGACCAGTTGCTGGGCCGCCGTCCCAAGCGTGGTGCCGACCTCCTTGAGGAGCGCGTTTTGCGGCGTCATGCCGCCCCCGATATCCGTCTGGACTGCCGCCAGCAGGGCATTCAGGTTCACCAAGATGTCGTTCGCGCCGCCTTCGACGAGTACGATCTGATTCGAATTGAAGCTGCCGTTCGCGCTCAAGTAGTTTGCGACCTGCGTGACGATCGGCGTGGTCGTGGCGGCCAGGTTATTCGGCGCCCAGCCGATGCCCTGCGCGTTCGCGACCACGGCGCCACCCTGCGCGTAATCGAGACCGCCCGCTGCCGTGAGGGGCTGGCCGAAGCCGCCGACGACAGCCGGCGAGAGCGTGCCGCCGTAGTAGTTGGCGACGTTCTGCGTCCACACTTGGCCCGGGTTCGTCGTGAAGCGGCCGCCGCCGAATTGCGCTTTGATGGTCGGCGAGTACGTCCCGGCGTCCGACAGGCTCGTGCCGAACGAGACCACCTGCATGCTCACGCCGCCCGGCGGGGTCGCGGCCGCGCTCGACGAGCTGCCGCCACCACCGCCGCAGGCAGCCAGTAGCGCGAACGCCGCGCTGGCGATCGAGGTTTGTGCCACGCGCAGCCAGGTGTTGTTCCGTGTCTTCTTACCGTGTTTCATCGACTTCATCTCCTCGTGTATTCGGCATGGCCGTGATGTGATGCGTACTGCATGAAAACCGACGCCGGGTGATGCGCCTGCGCTCACGCCGCGCTCGCCGCTAGGGCCGGCGTACGCGCGCTCGGTGTCTTGTATTCGTTGTTCGTTTATTCGTTTATTCGTTTATTCGTTTATTCGTTTATTCGTTTATTCGCTTAATCGTTATGTTTCGCGCGAAGCGGCACGCTCGGCACGCCGGCCGAGCCTGCGGCATCTCGCGCCGGCTCCTGCTCGGTGTGCGCCGCATGGAAAGCGCTCGCCCATTCGGGCGGCCCGAAAACCGCGCGCAGCTTATCGGTGAAGCGCCGCGCGTGCAGCGCATCGGCGAGCATCGAGCGCCATTCATGAAACGTCGCCGTCAACGGGTTGTACGTCCGCAGCGGTTCGACGATGCCGTACCGCGGCGCGTCTTGCTCGTCCTCCGGTACATAGCTGCCGAACAACCGATCCCAAATCACGAGTACGCCGGCGTAATTGCTGTCGATGTAGCGAGGATTGCGCGCATGGTGGCAGCGGTGAATCGACGGGGTGTTGAAGACGTATTCGAGCCACCCGAGCCGGCCGATCGCCTGCGTGTGAACGAAAAATTGAAATGCCAAGTTAATGAGCACGATCGCGATGATCTGCTTCGGGGGAAAGCCGAGCAACGCGAGAGGTGTCCAGAACGCCCACATGCCGGCGATCGGGTACATGAGACTTTGGCGAAACGCTGTCGACAGATTGAGGCGTTCCGACGAATGGTGGACGACGTGCGCGGCCCAGAACCACCGGATGCGGTGGCTGCATCGGTGAAACGCGTAATAGAGTAGGTCTTGTGCCACGAAGAGCACGGCGAACGAAACCCAGCCGCCGTGCCAGGTAAAGAGCCGAAAATGCGCGTAGACGTAGGCATAAACGGGCACGACCGCGAGCCAGGCGAGCTTGTCGGCACCTTGGTGCATGAGCGCGAGGGCGGCGTTGCAAAGCGTGTCGGGCCAGCTGTAGAGGCGCTCGGCGCGGCGTGCGCGCGCGAAATGCCAGGCTTCCCAGCCGATGAGTGCGAGAAAGATGGGCGCCATGGCGAGCAGAAGCAATTCGGCGTCGAATTGCATGACGTCTTCCTCCTTCGTGTCTCGTCGTTATGGGGCGCTGCGATGCGCGAACGCCGGGTCGCAGGCGTGCGGGCCAAGCGCAATCATCCGGTCATGCGCCGGTCGTTGCCCGACAGCGTACACGCTCGCGTCTCGCGCGGCGTTAGTTGATCCTAGAAGAAGTATTCGATGGCAGGCGCAGGATTTTCCTCGCGCCGGCCGAGCGAAGCGCTTAGCGCAAACCCCGATAGACCCACTCGAGCAGGGCGTCGTGAGCCGCCCGCGCCTCGGCGGCGCGCCGCGAGTTGATGAGGCTGACGACGACGTAACTTTCGCCGTTGTCCGCCGCGACGTAGCCCGCGATGGCGCGCACGTCGTTCAGGGTGCCCGTCTTGATGTGGGCGTTGCCGAGTACTGGCTCGTTGCGCAGGCGGTGACGCATGGTGCCGTCGACGCCGGCTACGGGGAGCGATGCGACGAATACCTGGGCGACGGGGCTTGCGTTGGCCTTTTGAAGCAGATCGGCAAGTGAGTGCGCGCTTACATGTTCCGCGCGTGAGAGGCCCGAGCCGTTCGCAAGCGTGAGTTCGGGCATCTCGAGGCCTTGCGCGCGCAAAAAGCGCTCGATCGCATCGGCCGACTTCGCGGGCGTGCCGGGCGGCTTGTCCGCGACGGCCCCGATCGTCAGAAACAGATTGCGCGCCATGACGTTGTTGCTGAACTTGTTGATGTCGCGAACGATGTCGCCGAGCACCGGGCCGCGATGAATCGCGACGAGCCGCGCACCGGTGGGGACAGGGCCTTCGCGCGTGGTGCCGTTGAACGTGCCGCCGGCCGAACGCCACAACGCGAGAAAGCCGCCCGCGAAGAACGCGCTGTGGTCGAGCACGGCGACGTTGATCGTGCGCGGGCCGCAGCGTACCGGGTACTCGCCCGAGAACAGCGCGTCGACAATGCCGTTCGCTTGGGGCGTGACGCTTGGCGTCAGCGCCGAGTCGACGCCGACACACGCGCCGGGACTCGCGCGCAGCGAGTTGTCGATTTGCAACTGGGCGAGCGGGGGGACCGCATCGATTGCGACGTTGCCGTCCGGTGAAGGCGTGAGCGTGAACGATAGCGACTTGAACGCGTAGAGCAAGGGGTCGGGGCCGACGTTGTAGGGCGCGGTCGCGTCTTCGTCGAAGGGCGGCGCGTCGCGCGTCGAAGGATCGAAGAAGCGTTTGTCGAGCACAAGGGCGCCGTCGATGCCGGTGATGCCCGCTTGCCGGATTTTGTCGACGAGATCGATCAACTCCTCGGGCACGAGTTTCGGGTCGCCCGTGCCTTGCATGTACAGATTGCCGTGCAGGACGCCGCTCGCGTCGACGTTGCCGTCGGCATAGGCGCTCGTGCGCCAGCGGTAGTCGGGTCCGAGGATCGACAGGCCGGCGTAGGTCGTGACGAGTTTCATCGTCGAAGCCGGCAGCATCGGCGTGTCGGCGTTCAGTGCGACGAGTGGCGTGGCGTCGCCGATACGCTCGACGACCACGCTGATCTCAGATAGCGGTACGCCCGCGCGTTTGAGCGCGCTCGTCACCGAACTCGGCAGCCCCGCCTGGGCAGGCGCGACGCGCGCGTGGTGGCGCACCGGCTTATGCGCGTCGGCGGGAGCCGCGGCGGCGAGCATGCCGGCGGCCAGAAACGCGCAGGCCGCACGCAGCCATGTGCTGCCGCGCCGCGTTCGCGCGATGGGGGTAGGCACGGTGGACGGACAAGAGCAACCGGAAGGCGCGTAAGCGGCGGCAGAAGCGGCTGAAGCGGCAGAAGCGGAAGAAACCGAAGAACCGGACGACGGCGAACCAGCAGACGAAGAGCTTGAGCGGGGCGAAGCGAGCAAGGCGCGGGGGCGTGGCGAAAGAAGCGAGGCGAGCGTCATGAATGAGTACGCGAAGGGCCGATGGCAGGGGCGGTAGGCGCGAGAGTCACGCGCAAAGCGCTCATTGTAGGGCGCAAGGGACGGGAGTTGCGCATCAACCCTCGATGCGGGACCCGCTAGAATGCGCTATCTGAATCATTCGGACGCGTTGAGCGTTAAGCGATGCGAATACTGCTAGTCGAGGACGACCGCATGATTGCCGAGGGCGTGCGCAAGGCGCTGCGTGGCGAAGGGTTCGCCGTTGATTGGGTGCAAGACGGCGAGGCCGCTCTGACGGCGGCGGGCAGCGAGACCTACGATCTCGTGCTGCTCGATCTGGGCTTGCCCAAGCGCGACGGGCTCGAGGTATTGCGTTCGCTGCGCTCGCGCGGCAACGCTTTGCCGGTGTTGATCGTCACGGCGCGCGATGCCGTGGCCGATCGCGTGAAAGGGCTCGACGCCGGCGCCGACGATTACCTCGTCAAGCCGTTCGACCTCGACGAACTCGGCGCCCGCATGCGCGCGCTGATTCGGCGCCAGGCCGGACGCTGCGAGTCGGTGATCCGCCATGGCCCGCTCACGCTCGATTCGGCGGCGCATCAGGTGACGCTCGATGGGGCGCCCGTGGCGCTGTCGGCACGCGAGTTCGCACTGCTCGAGGCGCTGCTGGCCCGTCCCGGCGCCGTGCTGTCGAAGACGCAGCTCGAAGAGAAGATGTACGGATGGGGCGAGGAGATCGGCAGCAACACGGTCGAAGTCTACATTCACGCGCTGCGCAAGAAGCTCGGCGCCGATCTGAT
>CAYRLJ010000139.1:0-5479 GCA_964425025.1 uncultured Burkholderia sp.
CCACGCCTGATTGATGAGCTAACGACGAACCGGTAATCATGGAATTCACGACCGTACTGTTTTACATCTTCGCGCTGCTCCTGACGGTGTCGGGCCTGAAGGTGGTCACATCGCGCAACCCGGTCGGGTCAGCGCTGTTCCTTGTGCTCGCGTTCTTCAACGCGGCGGCCATTTGGATGCTGCTCGAGGCGGAATTCCTCGCGATCCTGCTCGTGCTGCTGTATGTCGGCGCGGTGATGGTGCTGTTCTTGTTCGTGGTGATGATGCTCGACATCAACCTGGACGAGCTGCGCCGCGACTTCAAGCGCTTCGTGCCGACGGCCACCATCGTCGGCGCGATCATCGTCGTCGAGACGGCGCTGATTCTGTGGCACGGCTACGGCGCGACGACCACGCCGGTCGCTGCCGGCGCAGGCGCTGCCGCGGTGCCGAACACGTACTTGATCGGCAAGGTGATCTACACCGAGTACATGTTCGCGTTCGAAGTGGCGGGCCTCGTGCTGCTCGTGGCGATCATCGCCGCGATCGCGCTGACCGCGCGTAAGGGCAAGGACAGCAAGCGTCAACGCGTGTCCGAACAAGTGAAGGTGCGCGCACAGGATCGCGTGCGCATCGTGAAGATGCCGGCCGAGCGTTCGACGCTGCCGGCGACCGCGGAAGGCGCGCCCGGCGAGCCCAATGCCAACGTCGGCGCGGGCAGCGTCGGCAACCGCTGAGCGTCCGAGGAGAAATACATGACCCTGGCTCATTATCTTGTGCTTGGCGCGATCCTGTTTGCGATCGGCGTCGTCGGCATTTTCCTGAATCGTCGCAACGTCATCATCATCTTGATGGCGATCGAATTGATCTTGCTCGCGGTGAACACGAACTTCGTCGCGTTCTCGCATTATCTTGGCGACGTGCACGGGCAGATCTTCGTGTTCTTCGTGCTGACGGTCGCGGCAGCGGAAGCGGCGATCGGCCTCGCGATTCTCGTGACTCTGTTCCGTACCCTCGACACGATCAACGTCGAGGATCTCGATCAGCTCAAAGGTTAAATTCAGGCACTGCGGTTATGTCCACGACACTCAATGAAAACCTGCTGCTGGCGATCCCGCTCGCACCGCTCGCCGGCTCGCTAATTGCGGGCCTTGGCGGGAAGGTGGTAGGGCGCAAGGGCAGCCACCGAGTCACGATTCTCGGCGTGCTGATCGCCTTCATCCTCTCGGCGATCGTCTTCGCCCAGGTCATGCAAGGCGAGAGCTACAACGCGACCGTGTACGAATGGATGAAGGTCGGCTCGCTCAAGTTCGAGATCGGCTTCCTCGTCGATTCGCTCACGGCGATGATGATGGTCGTCGTCACCTTCGTGTCGCTGATGGTGCACATCTACACCATCGGCTACATGGCCGAGGACGACGGCTACGAGCGCTTCTTCTCGTACATCTCGCTCTTCACGTTCTCGATGCTGATGCTCGTCATGAGCAACAACTTCCTGCAGCTGTTCTTCGGCTGGGAAGCGGTGGGCCTCGTGTCGTACCTGCTGATCGGGTTCTACTTCACGCGTGAAAGCGCCATCTACGCGAACATGAAGGCGTTCCTCGTGAACCGCGTCGGCGATTTCGGCTTCCTGCTCGGTATCGGCTTGGTTCTCGCCTACGCGGGCTCGATGAACTACACGGATGTGTTCGCCAAACGCGAGGCGCTCGCCGCGCTGGCGTTCCCGGGCACGCACTGGGCCCTGCTGACGGTGGCGTGCATCTGCTTGTTCATCGGCGCGATGGGTAAGTCGGCGCAGTTCCCGCTGCACGTGTGGCTGCCCGATTCGATGGAAGGCCCGACGCCGATCTCCGCACTGATTCACGCGGCAACGATGGTGACGGCCGGTATCTTCATGGTGACGCGCATGTCGCCGCTGTTCGAGCTGTCCGACACGGCGCTGTCGTTCATCATGGTGATCGGCGCGATCACGACGCTGTTCATGGGCTTGCTCGGCATCGTTCAAAACGACATCAAGCGCGTCGTGGCTTACTCGACGCTCTCGCAGCTCGGCTACATGACGGTCGCGCTTGGCGCATCGGCTTACTCGGTGTCCGTGTTCCACCTGATGACGCACGCGTTCTTCAAAGCGCTGCTGTTCCTCGGAGCCGGTTCGGTCATCATCGGCATGCACCACGACCAAGACATGCGCAACATGGGCGGGCTGCGCAAGTACATGCCGATCACGTGGTTCACGTCGCTGATGGGCACGCTCGCGCTGTGCGGCACGCCGTTCTTCGCAGGCTTCTACTCGAAGGATTCGATCATCGACGCCGTGGGCCTGTCGAATCTGCCGGGCTCGGGGTTCGCGTACTTCGCGGTGGTTGCCAGCGTGTTCGTGACGGCGCTGTACTCGTTCCGTATGTACTTCATGGTGTTCCACGGCGAAGAGCGCTTCCGTCATCCGACGGATTTCGGTAACGGCCACGGCGCGGAATCGGCCGCTCACGGCGGCAACGGCCACGGGCACGACGGCCACGCTCACGCTCACGAGCCGCACGAAACCCCGTGGGTCGTTTGGGTGCCGCTCGTTTTGCTGGCCATTCCGTCGGTCGTCATCGGTGCGATCGCGATCGGTCCGATGATCTACGGCAACTTCTTCGCGCACGGCGTGGCGTTCGACAAGGTCGTCTTCATCGGCGAGAACCACACGGCGATCGAAGAGATGAGCAAGGAATTCCACGGCTGGACACAGATGGGCCTGCACTCGGTGGCATCGCTGCCGCTGTGGCTGGCCATCGCGGGCTTCGTTACCGCGTGGTTCCTGTACTTGCAGCGTCCCGATCTGCCGGCGGTGATCCGTCGCGCGTTCGGCCCGATCTACACGCTGCTCGACAACAAGTACTACATGGACAAGATCAACGAAGTCGTCTTCGCGCGCGGTGCGGTGGCCCTCGGCCGCGGCCTGTGGAAAGAAGGCGACATCGTGGTCATCGACGGTGTCGTCAACGGCAGCGCACGCTTCATCGGTTGGTTCGCGAGCGTGATCCGCTTCCTGCAATCCGGTTACATCTACCACTACGCGTTCGCCATGATTGTCGGCATGCTGGGGCTCCTTACCCTGTTTGTAACGCTCGGCGGCAAATAAGGCGGGGACACTTAATGCACTCTTTTCCGATTCTAAGTATCGCGATTTGGCTGCCGATCGTCTTCGGTCTGGCCGTTCTCGCCGTCGGTTCCGATAAGAACCCCGGGCCCGCGCGCTGGCTGGCGCTGATTGGCTCCGTTCTCGGCTTCATCGTAACGCTGCCGCTCATCAGCGGCTTCGATTCGAGCACCGCTGCGCTGCAGTTCGTCGAGCAGGCGAACTGGATCGAACGTTTCCACATCACGTATCACCTCGGGGTCGATGGGATCTCGATGTGGTTCGTCGTGCTGACGGGTTTGATCACCCCGATCGTCGTGATCGCGGGTTGGGAAGTGATCACCGAGCACGTGTCGCAGTACATGGCCGCGTTTCTGATTCTCTCGGGAATCATGATCGGCGTGTTCTCGGCCGCGGACGGCATGCTGTTCTACGTGTTCTTCGAAGCGACGCTGATCCCGATGTACTTGATCATCGGCGTGTGGGGCGGGGCGAACCGGATCTACGCCGCGTTCAAGTTCTTCCTCTACACGCTGGCCGGCTCGCTGCTGATGCTGGTCGCGTTGATCTACCTCTACGTTCAGACGGGCACGTTCGATCTGGCGACGTGGCAGACCGCACACATCTCGATGACGCCGCAGATACTGCTGTTCATCGCGTTCTTCCTCGCGTTCGCGGTGAAGGTGCCGATGTGGCCGGTGCACACGTGGTTGCCCGACGCCCACGTGGAAGCGCCGACGGGCGGCTCCGTCGTGCTGGCCGCGATTATGCTGAAGCTCGGTGCGTACGGTTTCCTGCGCTTCTCGCTGCCGATCGCACCCGATGCGAGCCATTCGCTCGCGCCGGTCGTCATCACGCTGTCGCTGATCGCCGTGATCTACATCGGTTTCGTCGCAATGGTGCAGGCCGATATGAAGAAGCTCGTCGCGTATTCGTCGATCGCGCACATGGGCTTCGTCACGCTCGGCTTCTTCATCTTCAATCAGCTCGGCGTCGAAGGCGCGATCGTGCAGATGATTTCGCACGGCTTCGTTTCGGGCGCGATGTTCCTTTGCATCGGCGTGCTCTATGACCGCATGCACTCGCGCAAGATTGCCGATTACGGCGGTGTCGTGAACGTGATGCCGAAGTTTGCCGCGCTCGTGATGCTGTTCTCGATGGCCAACTGCGGCCTACCGGGCACCTCGGGTTTCGTCGGCGAGTTCATGGTGATTCTCGCGGCCGTCCAGTTCAACTTCTGGATCGCGTTCGGCGCGGCGTTCACGCTGATTCTCGGCGCGGCCTACACGCTGTGGATGTACAAGCGCGTGTACTTCGGCGCGGTGAAGAACGATCACGTGAAGGAGCTGAAGGACATCAACCGCCGCGAATACTTCATTCTCGGCGTGCTGGCGGCGCTGACGCTGTATATGGGCGTCTATCCGAAGCCCTTCACCGATGTGATGCACGCTTCCGTGGACAACCTTCTGACTCACGTCGCGCAGTCGAAGCTGCCGGTGTCCGAGTAACGCCGAGCGGAGCAACGAAAAGATCATGCAAAACGCTTCTATGTCTCTCCTGTGGCCCGATGGGCTGCTAATGGCGGCTGCCGTCCTCGCGTGGCTGAACGAAACGTTCGCCGGCGAATCGGCCAAACGCCAGACGTACCTGATCGCGGTGCTTTCATCGATCATTGCGGGCGTGGGGTTCTTCACGCTCGTGTTCGATCCCCAGCCGCATTACTTCTTCTCGCACATGTACGTCGTCGACGGCTTTGCAAGTGCGATGAAGGGCGTGGTGTCGATCGGCTACGCGGTGACGCTGATCTATTCGCGCACGTACCTCGAACAGCGCAACCTGTTCCGTGGGGATTTCTTCCTGCTCGGCATGTTTGCGCTGCTCGGTCAGCTCGTCATGATTTCGGGCAGCAACTTCCTTACGCTGTATCTGGGTCTCGAGCTGATGTCGCTCTCGCTCTATGCGGCGATCGCGCTGCGCCGCGACCACTCGCAGTCGAACGAAGCGGCGATGAAGTACTACGTGCTCGGCGCGCTGGCTTCGGGCTTCCTGCTCTATGGCATGTCGATGCTCTACGGCGCAACGGGCTCGCTCGATCTGAACGAAGTGCTGAAGGCGATCGCGTCGGGTCACATCAACAACACCGTGCTGCTGTTCGGCGTGATCTTCATCGTGGCCGGTGTCGCCTTCAAGATGGGCGCGGTGCCGTTCCATATGTGGGTGCCCGACGTCTACCACGGCGCGCCGACGGCCATGACGCTGCTCGTCGGCGGCGGCCCGAAGGCTGCGGCGTTCGCGTGGGGCTTCCGTTTGCTCGTCATGGGCGCGCTGCCGCTGGCCGGTGATTGGCAGCAGATGCTGACGATTTTCGCGGCGCTT
>CAYRLJ010000139.1:5489-10081 GCA_964425025.1 uncultured Burkholderia sp.
CATTACGGGTATCGTGCAGCGCAACGTCAAGCGGATGCTTGCGTATTCCGCGATCTCGAACATGGGCTTCGTGCTGCTGGGCCTGCTTGCCGGTGTGGTGGACGGCAAGGCCGAAGGCATGGCGGGCGCCTATAGCTCGGCGATGTTCTACAGCATCGTCTATCTGCTGACGACGCTCGGCTCGTTCGGCATCGTGATGCTGCTCGCACGCCGAAACTTCGAGGCGGATACGCTCGACGATTTCAAAGGCTTGAACAAGCGCAGCCCCGTGTTCGCGTTCGTCATGATGGCGATGATGTTCTCGCTGGCCGGCATTCCGCCGACGGTCGGGTTCTATGCAAAGCTCGCCGTGCTGCAATCGACGATGAACGCCGGGCTGACGTGGCTCGCGGTGCTGGCCGTCATTACTTCGCTGTTCGGTGCGTTCTACTATCTGCGCATCGTTAAGCTGATGTACTTCGACGCGCCGCAAGATGCGTCGCCGCTCGAGAGCGATGCGTCGGGCCGCTGGTTGCTCGTGCTGAACGGCATCGCCATTGTCGCGCTCGGTCTCCTTCCGGGCCCGCTCATGACGCTGTGCCTGAACGCCGTCGCGCACACGCTGCCCGTAGCCTTGTAATGGATTCCCCACGCTCACTTTCGTTCGCTGCTCCCCGAGGGGGCGTCAGCCTCCCTTGGGGCGGCCCGGCGGGAGGCTGAATGTCCGCGGCAGGCTGGTTCATCGTGTTGTTGGCGCTCGTGGGCGCCAACTTGCCGTTCTTCAACCAGCGGCTATTCGCCGTGGTGCCGCTCGCCGCGGCGAAAAAGAGCGCGTGGCTTCGCATCGCCGAATTGATCGTGCTGTATTTCACGATCGGCATGATCGGCTTCGCGCTCGAAGCGCGCGCCGGCAACCGTTTCGACCAGGGCTGGCAGTTCTACGCGATCACCTTCAGTATGTTCCTCGTGTTCGCGTTCCCCGGCTTTACGTTTCAATATCTCGTCAAACGCCGCTGACGGCCGGTGGGCCGCCGGCGGCTCCTTGCAGGAGCGTTGCAGATGGCCAACCCGTCCGATCCCAATCATCCGCACAACTACGCGTCGCTGACCGAGACGCGCGTCAACGGCGTATCCGCCTACGACGGGAATTTTCTGAAAGTCAAACGCGATACCGTTCGCTTGCCCGACGGCAAGGAGACGACACGCGAGTACGTTGTGCATTCGGGCGCCGTCATGATCATCCCTTTGTTCGATGACGGCCGCGTCTTGCTCGAACGGCAGTTTCGCTACCCCATGGGTAAGGTGATGACCGAGTTTCCGGCTGGCAAGCTCGATCCCAACGAGGGCGCGCTCGCCTGCGCCGAACGCGAGATGCTCGAGGAAACGGGCTACTGCGCGCGCGAATATACGTTCCTCACGCGTATCCACCCGCTCATTTCGTATTCGACCGAATTCATCGACATCTTCCTGGCCCGCGGCTTGACCGAGGGCAAGCGCAAGCTCGACGACGGCGAATTTCTCGAGATCTTCACGGCCGACGCGGCGCAGATCGGAGAGTGGATTCGCACGGGCGAAATCACGGACGTGAAGACGATCATCGGCCACTTTTGGCTCGAAAAGGTGCTGTCGGGTGCGTGGCAGCCCGATCGCAAGGAGCCGCCGTTTCCCGTCATGCCGGGCTCGGCGGACGCGGCGGGCTCGGCGGGCTCGGCGGGCTCGGCGGACTCGGCACCGGGCGCGTAGAATCGGTTTCCCCGGGTGAACGACCGTTCCCCCCAATTGCGCTACACTAGGGCGCGTCCGCGAGCATGGACCACGCAGGCAATGATCGCGAGCATCCCTACCGCACATTCTTTGTCGTTCAGCATGAAGGTTCTCGATCTGCAATGTCCGCACGGTCATCGTTTCGAAGGGTGGTTTGCTTCGGCCGATGATTTCGAATCTCAGTTGTCGCGCAAATTGATCGAATGTCCGATTTGCGCGTCGACCGAGGTAAGCCGCATGCCATCTGCGCCGCGCCTGAATTTGTCGGGGGCGACACGCACGCGGCAGGGCGACGCGCAAGCGCACGACAAGGAAGGCGCGGTCGAGGGCGAGGGCAAGGGCGGCGGTAGCGCGGCTGAGCGCACGGCCGGTGCGGAGCGCGCACGCGAGTTCGAGGCGATGGCGATGCGCATGTTGCGCGAGGTCGTCGGCAATGCCGAAAACGTCGGTGATCGATTCGCCGAGGAAGCACGCCGGATCCATTACAACGAAGCGCCCGCGCGCAGTATCCGCGGCGTGACGACCCCTGAGGATGCGCGTGCGCTAGTCGACGAAGGCATCGACGTCATGGCGGTGCCCAGTGCGTGCGTGCCCAAAGAATCGCTGCAATAAACCAATTAGAAGGAAAGTGCCGCATGGGGATCAGCTACGAGGATCTGGAAGTTGGCTCACGCAATGAAGTGGGCACCCATACGTTCACCGTCGATGAGATCGTCGAATTCGCCGAGCGGTTCGATCCGCAGCCGTTTCACGTCGACGATGCGGCCGCGCAAGCTTCCCCATTCGGCGGCTTGATCGCCAGCGGCTGGCACACGTGCTCGGTCATGATGGGCATGCTCGTGCGCAACGTGCTGACCGGATCGACGTCGCTCGGCTCGCCCGGCATCGACGAAATCCGCTGGCTCAAGCCCGTGCGTCCCGGCGACGAGTTGCGCATGTTCAACTCGGTGTTGGCCAAGCGCGTGTCTAAGAGCCAGCCCGACCGTGGCATCGTGACGACGTTGTGGGAGGGCATCAATCAGGCGGGCGACACCGTCATCACCGTGCGCTCGAACGTGCTGTTCGGGCTGCGCCATCCGCAAGCGGCGGCCGGCGCGGGGCAATGACGGCTGCCGTGCCGTCCCCCGCGTGGGGCATCACTGTCGAAATCGACGGAGTCAGCAAGCCTGCGTGCGTCGCCGAATTCGTCACCCGGCATTATTTCCGACCGCTTTAGGCGCATGACTGTGACCGTCATTTATCGTTTCGCACGAGCCGGGTGCTTTCGCGGCGGGCTCGCGCGATCACCGGCGGCCGCCGGCTCGCGCCGTCTCAATGCTTGGCGTACTGCGTTGCGCCGAACAGCATCTCCTTCGCCTTCTCGTCCATCAGCGGCTTGCGCGCCGACGCCAGAACCTCGACGCCGCGCTGCACCGCCGGGCGGGCCACGATCGCCTCGTGCCAGCGTTTGACGTTCGGGAAGTCGGCCAAATCCAAGCCTTGGTTTTGCCACGAACGCGTCCATGGGAAGGCAGCGATATCGGCGATCGTGTATTCGTCGCCGGCGAGGTAGGCAGATTGCGCGAGTTGCTTGTCCATGACGCCGTATAGGCGCTTCGCCTCGTTCGTATAGCGATTGACCGCGTATTCGATTCTCTCCGGCGCGTAGACACGGAAATGATGCGTCTGACCGAGCATCGGCCCGAGGCCGCCCATTTGAAACATGAGCCACTGCAGCGTCGCATAGCGGCCCGCAGGATCGGCCGGCAGGAATTTGCCCGTCTTCTCCGCGAGATACATTAGGATGGCGCCCGATTCGAACAGCGAGAGCGGCTTGCCGTCGGGACCGCCCGAATCGACGATCGCTGGGATCTTGTTGTTCGGGCTGATCGCGAGAAATTCCGATTTGAATTGATCGCCGGCGCCGATGTCGATCGGATGAACGCGGTACTCGAGGCCGGTTTCCTCGAGCATGATGTGAACCTTGTGGCCGTTCGGCGTGGCCCAACTGTAGACGTCGATCATCGTTGCCCCTTGTTTCTTGCCGGCGTCGCAACGAGCAGCGCCGATGCACGCGGCAAATTAGCATGGATCGATGCGCGTCGCTCGGGGCCGCGAGAAGGCCACGACGGCAATGCGGGTATGCCGCGCGTCGTACGCGCTATGCACCCATCCCGCGCCCCGCGCCCCGCAAAAGCGACTCGACCGCGCTCTGTGCCTACGCGGCCGAATACCGGCCCAACTCGAGCTTCGCAATCGCGTTGCGATGTACCTCATCGGGGCCGTCGGCAAAGCGCAGCGTGCGCGCGCACGTATAAGCGTAGGCGAGTGGGAAATCGTCGCACATGCCGCCGCCGCCGTGTGCCTGGATCGCCCAATCGATCACCTGGCAAGCCATGTTCGGCGCGACCACCTTGATCATCGCGATCTCGCCGCGCGCGCCTTTGTTGCCCACCGTATCCATCATGTAGGCCGTCTTCAGGGTCAGCAGCCGGGCTTGTTCGATCATGCAGCGCGCCTGCGCGATCCGTTCTTGCGTGACCGTCTGGGCGGCGATCGGTTTGCCGAATGCGATGCGCTCGGACGTGCGCCTGCACATGAGTTCGAGCGCGCGTTCGGCGAGACCGATCAAGCGCATGCAGTGGTGAATGCGCCCCGGCCCCAAGCGTCCCTGCGCGATCTCGAAGCCGCGCCCAACGCCCAGCAGCAGGTTCGACGCGGGCACCCGCACGTTCTCGAGCGTGATGTCCATATGGCCGTGCGGCGCGTCGTCATAGCCGAACACAAGCAACGGGCGATGCACGGAGACGCCCGGGGCGTCGGCCGGCACGAGGATCATCGATTGCTGCACTAGATTCTCCGCGCTGGCA
>CAYRLJ010000140.1:0-10072 GCA_964425025.1 uncultured Burkholderia sp.
ATGACGTGGGCGATCCGCTGGGGCGGCGACACGGTCATGGATCTGTCGACGGGCAAGCACATTCACGAAACGCGCGAGTGGATCATCCGCAACAGCCCGGTGCCGATCGGCACGGTGCCGATCTACCAAGCGCTAGAAAAGGTGAACGGCAAGGCCGAGGATCTGACGTGGGAAATCTTCCGCGACACGCTGATCGAGCAAGCCGAGCAAGGCGTCGATTACTTCACGATCCACGCCGGTGTGTTGCTGCGCTACGTACCGCTCACGGCTAACCGGATGACGGGCATCGTCTCGCGCGGCGGCTCGATCATGGCCAAGTGGTGCCTCGCGCACCACAAGGAAAGCTTCCTCTATGAGCATTTCGAGGAAATCTGCGAAATCATGAAGGCCTACGACGTGAGCTTCTCGCTCGGCGACGGCCTGCGTCCCGGCTCGATCTACGACGCCAACGACGAAGCGCAATTGGGCGAGTTGAAGACGCTCGGCGAGCTCACGCAAATCGCCTGGAAGCATGATGTGCAGGTGATGATCGAGGGCCCCGGCCATGTGCCGATGCAGCTCATCAAAGAAAACATGGACCTGCAGCTGCAATGGTGCGACGAGGCGCCGTTCTACACGCTCGGGCCGCTCACGACGGATATCGCCCCTGGCTACGACCACATCACGTCGGGCATCGGCGCGGCGATGATCGGCTGGTTCGGCACGGCGATGCTCTGCTACGTCACGCCGAAGGAGCATCTGGGGCTGCCGAATAAGGACGACGTCAAGGAAGGCATCATCACCTACAAGCTCGCGGCGCACGCGGCCGATCTGGCCAAAGGCCATCCGGGCGCGCA
The DNA here is from genome assembly GCA_964425025.1 of uncultured Burkholderia sp. GTDB lineage: Bacteria > Pseudomonadota > Gammaproteobacteria > Burkholderiales > Burkholderiaceae > Trinickia. The sequence goes on from CAYRLJ010000140.1 coordinate 837, forward strand.
GGTGCGCGACAACGCGCTGTCGAAGGCGCGCTTCGAGTTCCGTTGGGAGGATCAGTTCAACATCGGTCTCGATCCGGACAAGGCGCGTGAATTCCATGACGAGACGCTGCCGAAAGATTCGGCCAAGGTCGCCCACTTCTGCTCGATGTGCGGGCCCCATTTCTGCTCGATGAAGATCACGCAGGATGTGCGCGAGTTCGCGGCGGCCCAAGGCGTTACCGACGAAGCCGCACTGAAGAAGGGGATGGAGGAAAAGGCCGTCGAATTCGTCAAGAGCGGCGCGCAGATCTATCAAAAGCAGTAACGCCGCCGCTTGATGTGACGGGCGAGCGGCGTGGCGGACGGCGCGCTCGCCCTTCACGATTCAAGCATTCGCGGTTCGCACGGGGGCGCTTTCTGACTGCGCCCCTTTTTCATTGGTGGTTGGCGCGCCGGTTTGCGTCGACCGTCGCGCCGTCACTTCCCGCCATTCATCGCTGGTTGGTTGTCGTTTCTTGCTGTTTCATGTCGCGCTGAAATATCGGCTCGACACGCGGTGCTACCATGCGTTCCGGTTATTCGGTTAATCAGAAGAAGTCGCCAAAACGTACGCATCCGCCGCCTCTCCGCCTCGATACCATCCATGAAACCTAGCCATGTCATCCAGTTGCTCGTGCTTGCAGCCTTATGGGGCGCATCCTTCCTATTCATTCGCGTAGGCGTCACCGAGTTCGGGGTGGCGCCGCTCATGGCCCTGCGCGTCTCGATCGGCGCCGCGGTGCTGGTGCTCATGATCCTGCTGCGCGGTAAGCCGAACGCGTCGTTCGCGACGCTGCGCGCCAGGGCGTTGCCGCTATTCGTCGTCGGCGTGCTCAATGCCGCCGCGCCGTTTTGCCTGTTCGCGTTCGCCGAACTGACTTTGACCGCGGGGCTCACATCCGTCATCAATGCCACGACGCCGCTATGGGGCGCGCTCGTCGCTTTCGTGTGGCTCAAGGATCGGCTCACACCCTTGCGGACGCTGGGTATGTTCATCGGCTTTTCGGGCGTCGTCTCGCTCGTCTGGGGCCAAATCGAAGCCCCGCACGGCGCCCTCGCCCCTTCGGCCTCGGCCTCGGCCACTGCACTCGCCGCGCTTGCCGCTACCTGCGCGGCACTGCTCTACGGCATCGCCGCCAATTTCACGAAGCGTCACTTGACGGGCGTCGATTCGCTGACGATCGCCACCGGCAGCATGATTGGCGGCAGCCTCGCGTTGATTCCATTCGCGATTGCCACCTGGCCGGCCGCCCCGGTCTCGATGCAGGCGTGGGGCGCCGTGCTGAGCCTAGGCGTGGCCTGCACGGGCGTCGCTTATCTGATCTTCTTCCACCTGATCAACGTCGCGGGGCCGGCACGCGCGATCACCGTCACATTCGTGATCCCTGTCTTCGGCATCTTGTGGGGCGTGCTGTTCCTTGGCGAGCGAGTCAATGCCGGCATGGTCGAGGGCTGCGCCATCGTCCTCGCCGGCACCGCACTCGCCACCGGCGTCATCAAGCGCATTCCCGGCCTGCGACAGCGCCAGGCATAGATCGTCGGCCGAACCCAAAGCCGTTTTACGCTGGGCACGCCCGTGCGGCCCTGCACTTTGTTACACTGCCCTTTCATCATATGGACTACGCACGGCATGCCAGGTCATTTCGTTCCCTGCTCGTCGAACGGCCCCTTGTCCACGCCCGGCGCGATCTCTTGCCACGTCTGGCGCGGTGTCCTGCGCACTAGACCACGACGCGCGGGTGAGCGTCTTTTGTCATGGCGCCCCCACGCGATCTGACGCTTGCGGACGTCTTGCCGCGTCTGGCCGTCGATAGCGACGGATGGCACATCGTGCATCGAGGGGTGACGCTGCGCAGCGCGTTTCAGCCCATCGTTTCGATCACCCACAAGCGCATCGTCGGCTATGAGGCACTTTTGCGCGCGGCCGACGCGCACGGACAAGCGATTGCCCCCGATCAGCTATTCGCTCGCGCCCATGCAACGGGCTCGGCGCTCGCGTTGGAACGACTTTCGCGCTGCGTGCATTTCGCGAACTTCGTCGAGCAAGACGTGCAGACGGGTTGGCTGTTCATCAATGCATTGCCGCAACTGCTGCGCGTCGGGCCGCAACGTCGCACGTTCATCGACGACCTCTGCGATCACTTCGGCATCCCGCACCATCGTCTCGTCGTCGAAATGATCGAGCAGCCGAGCACCGACGAGTCCGACCTCGTGCGGAAAATCGAAGCGCTGCGCGAACGAGACTTCTTGATCGCGGTCGACGATTTCGGCACCGGGTTCTCGAACTTCGATCGCATCTGGCGCATGCGCCCCGATATCGTCAAGCTCGATCGCTCGCTCGTCGCGCGCATCGCCGCGCCCGACGCCGATCAGCAGTTCGCCACACAGCTTGTGACGATGCTGCACCGGGCGGGCACGATGGTGGTCGGCGAAGGTGTCGAGTCGGAAGACGAACTGATGACGCTGATGGAAGCCGATGCCGATTTCGTCCAAGGCTATTTGCTCGGCAGGCCGCACGCGTCGGTGGAAACGGCCAGCCGCGATGCGCCCACGCGCATCGATTCGATGTGGCAGCGCTTTCAAGCGCGTTCAGCGAATTTGCCGGACATGCCGCCCGTCGAAATTGCGAGCGTCGAAGAAACCGTGATCGACGGTGCGCTCCTGTATAAGGCGACTGACGATCTCGCGCTTGCCGCTCAGAGCGCATTTCGCAATCCGTGGGCGCGACGCGTATTCGTCGTCGATCGGCATGGCGATCAGCATCAGCCGTCGATCGCGTCCGGGCCGTACGCACAACATGCCCGGCTGGCGCCGCTCTTTCCCGACACCGAAAGCAACTGGTCGCGGCGCGCCTACTTCAAGCGCGCGCTCGCCGCGCCAGGACGCGTCGCCTTCATGGGGCCGCACTATTCGCTGACCGAAGGCAAGGACTGCTACACGGCCGCCGTCACGATCGAACGAGGCGGTGAGTTGGAAGTGTTTTGCATCCACTTCGTCGCGAGCACCTAGATGCCGGCCTCATTCGGCGACGCGGCCTCGCCCCGCCTTCACGTTCGAGCGACGGGCCTTGCTGTCGAGGCGGCGCGCGGTCGAGGCGCGCGTGGGGCGCGTCGCAATTCGCGCGCGACGCGTCACGCTGACACTCGCGATCAATTCATCGAGCCGCGCTAGGGCCGCCGTGCGGTTCATCTCCTGCGTTCGATATTCCTGCGCCTTGATGACGACGACACCCTCGCGCGTGATGCGGCGGTCCTCGAGCGCGAGCAGCCGCATCTTCAAGGCGTCGGGCAACGACGATGCGCGAATGTCGAAGCGCAGATGAATCGCGCTCGACACCTTGTTGACGTTCTGGCCACCGGCCCCTTGCGCGCGCACGGCCGTCAATTCGACTTCGTCGGGCAACACGTGGTACCGCAATGTCATTGAGCCTCCCGCATGCGGGCGAATAAACCGGAATCGCGCCGCGTCGGCGTGGCGATCGCCTGCGCAAGCACCTCGCGCGTGCCGACGATGCGCACGGTCTTGCGCGCGCGCGTAATCGCTGTGTAGACGAGTTCGCGCGCAAGCACGCGGCTCCTCGCGGCCGGCAAGACGAGCGCCGCATGATCGAATTCGGAGCCTTGCGATTTGTGGACCGTCAGCGCGAATGCCGTGTCGTGCGGCGGCAGCGCAGCCGGGCTGACTGACCGTACGCCACCGTCGGCCGTCCGAAAGTACACGCGCATGCGCCCTTCCTGCGTGGGCAACGCGATGCCGATATCGCCATTGAATAGACCCAGCGCGTAATCGTTGCGCGCCACCATGACCGCGCGCCCTGAAAACCAGTTCGTACCGACGACGATCGGCACACGCGCGGCCCGGCGCACGTGCTCGGCCATCTGCGCGTTCAGCGCTTGGACGCCGCGCGCGCCCAGCCGCGTCGCGCATAGGATACGGAAGGCGTTCAATGCATCGAACAGCGGCACGCAGTCAGGTTGCGGCTGTGCGAGGGCCGTCGTCAAAGCCTCCACATAAGGCGTAAAGCCCTGCGCCAAACGTTCGAGCGTGCGCGGTGCCAACGACGTGCCTGCGTCTTCGTCGAGCACAGCCGGCACCTCGTGGCCCGGCAGTTCGGCATCGTGCGCGCCGAACAAATCGGGCTCGGCCGGCGCGTGCACGCCTAGCGCATCGAGCGCGGCTGTCACGTCGCCTCGGCGGATCGCCAACGACAAACGGCCGATCGCGGAGTCGAGCCCGAAGCGATAGTTTCGCTCGAGCCAGATCACGCAATCGACAAGCGGAGCGTGCTCGGGCGATCGATCGTCAGGTGCGTGCGTGTGCCGGATTGCGCTCGCGTGCGGATGCGTGCCGTCGTCCGGCTCGGAGCCGACTGCCGGGAGCGCCGGGGGCGCCGAGCGATGCGCCTCGTCCTGTTGTGCCGGCATGCCCTCGCCGGCGTACGGGACGTCGGGTTCGTGAAGGCCCGTCCACGCCCAGCCGTCGTCGATCGAGGCGGTGGATTCCAGCGGTTCGAGTTCATCGAATAGCGGGAACACGTCGTCGCCGGCAGCCTGCGGCTCGAGCGCCAATGGATGGGGGCTCGTCTCGACGTCGTGCTCCGGGCAAGGCAGCGCCGCTTGAACGCGCGCCGCATCGACGCCGGTGGATCGGGCGATGCGGGCAATGCCGGCTTCGCTGAAGGCGGGGCGTGCGCTGAGTTCGGCGAAAACGGCGCCCGCTTCGACGGCCGCGAGCTGATCCTTGTCGCCGAGCAGCACGAGCCGCGTATCGGGTGCCAATGCGTCGAACAACTGCGCGGCCAACGCGACATCGATCATCGATGCTTCGTCGACGACGAGCACGTCGTACGGCAGCGGATTGTCGGGACCGTGTCGCGCACGCAGCCCTTGCCCCACACCGAGCAAGCGATGCAGCGTCTGCGACGTGCGCGGCAGCCGTGCCGCGATCTCGTCGGGCAAGCTCGCCGCGCGCGCGAGCAGCGCCTCCTGCATGCGCTGCGCCGCCTTACCGGTCGGTGCAGCGAGGGCGATCGTCAGCGCGGGATCCGCGTCGAGTAGACAAGCGAGCATGCCGACGACGGTCGTCGTCTTGCCCGTGCCTGGGCCGCCGCTGACGACGGTCAGCCGGCTCGATAGCGATAACGCGGCGGCCGCGCGCTGCCAATCGACTTCGCTTTGACCGGGCGGGCCAAAGAAGCGCTCGAGGCGTGCCGCGAGCACGGCGGCATCGGCATCGGCATCGAAGGGACCGGCCGCGCCGCGTTCCTTTGCATGCGCGACGACCGCGTTCGCAAGCCGCCTTTCGTCGTCGTAGTAACGCGCGAGGTATAGGCGGCCATCGTCATCGACGACAAGCGGTTTCAACGCCGCGGCGTCGTGCGAACCGTTCGACGCGATCCCGCTGGCCCACAACGCCGCGGCAGCCGAATCGAGCGTTTCGCCATAGCGCTGGGCAAGACGTGCCAGCGACACGCAGACGTGGCCGGCGCTTGTCGCACGGCTCGCCGCGAACGCTGCGCGGCGAGCCCATGTCACGGCGGCCGAGCCGGCACCCAAGCGCTGTGCCAAGGCGCCGATGCGGCGGGCGAATCCTTCGGCCAGCGCGGTGCTGAAGTCGCCGTTATCGCGCGCGAGCGACAGTCGCGACGGGGGGACGGCCGCACTCATGCGCAGCTCCATGGATGGATGACGGTCATGATGGCCTGCCCCCGCTCATCAGCGCATCGAGTGCTTCGATCAGCTCGCGCGCGGGCCGGCGCGCGTGCACGCCCGCCGGCATCGTCCCGTCGCGCCAAGATGGACGCACGCCGCGCACGAACAGGTAGCTGTAGCCGCCGATGTGCGCGTCGTAGTCGTACCCGCGGCGCCGTGCCTTCAGATAGCGATGCAAGGCCAGCAGGTAAAGCACCGCCTGAAGATGGTAGGCATGGTGCGTCATCGCGGCATCCAACGCGCTAGCGCCGTAATCGGCCGGATGAGTGCCGAGATGATTCGACTTCCAATCGATGACCCAAAACCGGCCCTCGTGCTCGACCACCATATCGATGAACCCTTTGATGTACCCGGCGAGCGTCCCCGCCTCCAGTGCCACGTCGGCATATCCATGGCGAGCGAGCAAGCCTCGCAACGCCGGCAGATCGAGCGCCGCAGAGGCGAACACGAACGGCCACTCGGTCAGCCTGCGGGCGGGATCGAGCGCCGAGAGCGTCACGCCGGGTGCGACCTCGGCGGCCGTGACGTCGGCCAAGAGCCGCGCCATCATCGCCGGTAGGCGCGCAGCGGTGTCGGTATCGGCGGCGACGGGCCGCTCGAACAACGCGCGCTCGATGGCGGCCGGCCACGTCGACGGTTCGGAGAAGTCGGCCAATTCGAACATCCGGTGCAGGCATTCGCCCGCTTGCGCGCCGCGCGGAAACGCCAGGATATCGTCGAGCGCGAGCAGCTGCGCGAGCGTCAACGGGCTTTGCGCGGGCAGCGGCGCCCAAGCCGCCTCGGCTGCCGTTCGCGCCTCTTGTTGAGCGGCGGCCAGCGCATCGTGATCGGGCCTGGGCTCGTCGTCGATCGTCTCGCTCGCGCGCCGTGCGCCCGCAGCCGCGAGCGAGCTGAAGCTCGCGATGCGCCAAGTCTCGGTCAGCGTGCGGCGCAGCGAGCGTGCCATGAGCCGGACGCTGGATCCGGCCTCGCGTGCTAGCGCAATGCGCCGGGCCGGTACGGGAAGGGGCGAGAGCGTGATCGCGTCGTCGGCGAGCGCCGCCCATGCCGCCTCGATCGCGTCGTCGTCGGGCGGGTCGTCGGACCACGCGGCGAACGAACGATCGTCGCCGGCAACAAGCCAATTCAATACGCTGCGACGCGACTCCTTCGTGGAGCGCGAAGAGAGATAGACGCCGGCGACGAGATAGCAGCGATGAACGGCCCGCGTCAGTGCGACATAAACGAGCCGCGCGCGCTCCGCTGCCTCCTCTCGCGCGGCCTCTTCCGCGGCGCGGTCGGCATCGTCACCTTCGCAGCCGTAATGCAGCACGGCGCGCGTGCCCGAACCGGCATCATCGTGATACTCGCTCGCATCGGGCAAACCGGTGCTCGCGCCGGCCATGCGCGCACCATCGCCCAAAAACGGACAGAAGACGACGGCATACTCGAGCCCTTTCGACTTATGGACGGTCACGATCTGCACGAGATCACGATCCGATTCGAGCCGTAGCTGCGCCTCCTCGCCACCGCCGCGCGCGCGTTCGGCCGCGAGCCAGCGCAACGTCGGCGCAATGCCGGGGTGCACGGCCGCGCGAGCGCCCGCTAGTTCCGCCAAATGATTGACGTCCGTGAGCCGGCGTTCGCCCTCGCGCGCCGCGATCAACCGCTCGCCGATGCCGAGCTCGCGCATCATCGTGCGCCACATCGACGCGAAACCGCGTTCAAGCCAGAGCGACCGATATCGCGAGAATCGCTCGACCCAAGCCGTGGCCTCGTCGGCATGGGCCAGCGCGGGCGCGTCGGCAAGCTGAGCGAGCCGCGCGAGCGCATGCGAGTCGAGTCCGAACCAATCGGCGGCGAGCGCGGCCCGCAAGCGCCGCAAGTCGCCCGGCGCATCCACGGCCGCGAGCACACGCTCGAGCTGCTCGGCATCGAGCGTCGCGAATACCGACGACTGCGCAAGCTCGACGCTGCCCACACCCCATGCGGCGAGCACGCGTTTCATCAAGCTGCCCTGCTTGTGAGTGCGCACGAGCACGGCGATGTCGGCCGGCGCGAGCGGCGCCTCGCCCAGCGCAACGCCGCCCTCGCGCGCGCCGCGCAGCAGGCGCACGATCTCTTGCGCGCAGCCTTCGGCCGCTTGCTTTTGTGCATCGCGCTTGATGAGCGTCGCCTCGCCCGACGGCAGCATCCAGACGCGCAGCGCGCCATCGGCACCGTGCTCGCGCGCGGGATCGGCGTCATCGATGAGCGGCGCGCGCGCGCGCTCGGCCGCGTGCACCGGCGTGTAGTCAAGCCCCTCGAGCACGAACGCGCGCGGATTCGCGCCGAAGATACGATTGCACGCGGCGACGAGCGGCGCCGTCGAGCGTTGGTTGACGGCCAGCGTGTAGCGCGCCGTGGCCGCATGCCGCGCGGCCAAGTACGTGTGCAGATCGGCTGCGCGGAAGCTGTAGATCGCCTGTTTCGGATCGCCGACGAGGAACAGCGGCCCCGCTTGGCCGTCGTTGCCCGGCCCCGCGAAGATCCGTTCGAAAATCGCGAACTGCAATGGATCCGTATCTTGGAACTCGTCGATGAGCGCGGCCGGGTATCTTGCTCGCAGCGTCTGCCCCAGCCACGGGTGCGCGGCGAGTGCGCCGTGCAGGTTCGCAAGCAAATCGTCGAATGACGCAAGCCGGCGCGTCCGTTTCATCGCCGCGAGCGCCTGGGGCGCCTCGTCGAGCCATAGCGCGAGCAAGGCGAGCCAACGCATCCGATGCGCCGCTTCCGCCGATTGCGCGGCCGAAGCGAGCGTGTCGGCCAGGACGAAGAATGGATGCTCGGGCGGCGCGAACTTGACCTTGGTCGCTTTTGCGAGCGACACCGCAGTCAGTTTCAGCGCCTCGCGCGGCGGGGGCGCATGACAGTCGCCCTCGGCAAAGTACCGCCCCCACGCCTGAAGCGCCGCAAGCACGGCTTCGCGCTTGTGCGTCGTCTGCTTCAGTGCCGCTTGTGCGTCATCGAGCAACCGCTCGATCGTCCCACGCTCGGCATGCCAAAGCGCGCAAGCGGCATCGAAGTGCGCCCTCGCATCGTCATCGCCGTGCGCCTCGAGTACAGGCGGCGTGGTGCCCGAGGCGCCCCAACGCAACTGCGCGAGTGGTTTTTTCAACCGGCGGGCGAGCTGAGCATCCAACTCCAATGGACTCGCGCCGCGTGCGACGAGCCACGTTGCAAACGCCGGATAAGCAGCCGCGACGGGCTCGATGCGCTCGCGCCAGAACTCGGCGGCCAACTCGAAACGCAGCGATGCGTCGTCGGCCTCCATCTCGAAGGCAAACGGCATCGCGGCCGCGAACGGTGCCTCTTGCAAGGCGCGCTGACAAAACGCGTGGATCGTGTGAATAGCCGCTTGATCGAACGTCGACAGCGCGCGCCGAATGCGCTTACCGGCCAGTTCCCGGTCGAGACCGCCCGGACCGAGCGTCGTTACGAGCAATTGTGCGACGAACGGATCCTGGACGGGGACGCCGCCGTCGTCGG
>CAYRLJ010000141.1:0-9924 GCA_964425025.1 uncultured Burkholderia sp.
TCGAGCGCGGCGCCGAGGCGCTTCAAGTCGAACTGCAGCAGCTTCTCGTCGAGCAGTTCCGCCTCGACGCCGCGCTTGATGAACTGCGGGAAGTACTCGGCATAGCGCTCGTCCATTTCGGCTTGCATCACTTCCTCGCCGAGGATTTCGCGGCGAATCGTATGCAACAGGATGCGGGCCGTCACTTGGCTATAGGCCGGATCCTTTTCGATCATCGTGCGCGCTGCGAGGATCGCCGAGTCGTAGACCTGGCTCATCGGCACGCCGTCGTAAAGATTCTTGACCGTTTCGGCGACGATCGGCTCGGCGCTCACGGCATCGCCGAGGTGCGCGCAGGCCGATTCGATCAGCGAATGCAGCGCGGACAGATCGAGCGGACGCGTGACGCCGTTATCGACGACGTTCAGGCCCGAGGACGGCACGCCGGCCACTTCGTGTTCATGGCCGCGCTCTTGCGTGCGCTTCTCGCGATACAGGACGTAGGCGCGTGCGACGTTGTGCTCGCCGCCGCGCATCAGCGCCAGTTCGACCTGGTCTTGGATGTCTTCGATGTGGAACGTGCCGCCGTTGGGGCGGCTGCGCACGAGCGCGCGCACGACGTTCTGCGTCAGTTGCTCGACAAGCTCGCGCACGCGCGCGGACGCGGCGCCTTGGCCGCCATTGACGGCGAGGAACGCCTTCGTGACGGCGATCGCGATTTTGGACGGCTCGAACGACACGACGCTGCCATTGCGGCGGATCACTTTGTAGTCCGCGAAGGTCGCCTGTGGCGCGAGCGGCTGCGCGTAGGCTGCGTGGCCGCTGACGGCGTGCCCGGCCGGCGCGCCTTCGTGCTGGCTCGTCATGTTGTCGGTCGTTTGCATGTGCAAAGCTCCTGATCTTGGATGTGCGGTCAAACCGCGGATTTGAACAACCGTCGCGCCACCCCGAGCGCGAACGATGAGGGGCGGGTGAGGAAACGGAACGATCGGGCTGTGCTTGCCGCGCGAGCCGAGAAAGACGATGTCTTCTTCATTGTTCTTGCGGCGCAAAGCACGCCCCGTTTTCCCCGAAGATAGAACGCCGAGCATCGCCCGGCGTTCGTCCCGCATGATCTGCACGCCGCCTTTTTGCGGCCCGGGCGCCTTGTCCGATTAGACCGGACACCCCGGTGTGCCGACACAATATCTAGTGCGGTTGTGTCGTATTGCCACCAAGTATAGTAGAGCCAACGGCCAAATCAAAAGGGTTTATTTGCGCCAAACGCTTGACTTTTCATATTGCGAGCCGGGACAAGGACTTACCCAAAAGCACGCGCGCCCGGCGCTTTTGCGGACCGCCGCGAGACCGGCGAGCAGGCTGCAGCTACGCTCGCGGATAGGGGAAATAGCGATCGGCGAGCGCCGTCTCTCGTTGCACCCGCGCCCAGTCGAAGTGAGGGCCCGGATCGGTCTTGCGCCCCGGGGCGATATCGGAATGCCCGGCCAGCGCCTCGATCGGATAACGCGCGACAAGTGCCGCGACGAGCGCCGCGAGCGTCGTGTATTGCTCGCCTTCGAACGCGCTCGCGTCAGCGCCTTCGAGTTCGATACCGATGGAGAAGTCGTTGCAACGTTCGCGCCCGAAGAAGTTCGAGACGCCCGCATGCCACGCGCGCTCCTCGCAAGAGACGAACTGCTCGAGCGAGCCGTCGCGTCGAATCACGAAGTGAGAGGACACACGCAGGCCGCGCAGATGTGCGTCGAAGTAAGGATGCGCGTCGCAGTCGAGACGATTGAGAAAAAGATCGGCGATCGCGCTACCGCCGAACTCGCCCGGCGGCAGGCTGATGTTATGGACGACGATCAGCGCGGGCACCGCGCCAAGGGGACGCGCCTCGAAATTCGGCGACGGCAGTACCCGCGCGCCGCGCGCCCAACCGTCTTCATCGACGGCGTATGGCATCGCGCTCATCGCGCCTCGCGGCCACCCGCGCGCGCGGCATAGCGCCGCGCGTGCTCGTTGCTGCAAAAGTACTGGGCCGCGGAGAAGACCGACTCGCTCTTCGGTGCGTGCACGCCGCAGGCGGCACAGCGCACCATCGGTTCGGCGAGCCGTCGCGGCTCGCGCGGCGTCCGCTCGCCGCCCCGGGCACCCGCGGTGGCACCCGCGCCCGCAGTATTGGGCCGCGCACTGCCGGGACCGGGTCGCGCACTACTGGGTCGCGCAGCATCGGGTCGGGCTGCGCCGCGCCCCGCGGCCTGAGTCCGAGCCGCGCGCATCGTCTTGACCAGCCAACGGGCGGCGAGCACGAATAGGACGAGGAGGAAAATCTGGCGCATAACGATCAAACGACGGGACGGTGCAGCAGCACCTCGAACACGAAACGGCTACCCACGTAAGCGAGCAGCAGGGCGACGAACGATGCGAGCACCCACCGCAGCGCGGCACGCCCGCGCCAGCCCGACACCTGGCGGCCGGTGAGCAGCGCTCCGAACATGAGCCAGGACAAGACAGCAAATACCGTCTTGTGATCGAACGTCAGCGGCCGGCCCAGCAACTGCTCGCTGAACAGCACGCCCGAGGCGAGCGTCAGCGTCAGCAAGACGAAGCCCGCGCCGATCAGCCGAAACAGCAGCTTCTCGAGCGTCAAGAGCGGCGGCAGCGCATCGAGCCAACCGGCGATCCGCCCGCCGCCGTTGCTTTCGAGCGCGCCGCGCAGCCTATGCAAGCGGCGCTCGGCGAACAGCATCAAGACGGCATGCAACGCCGCGATCGCGAACAGCCCATAGGCCACGTTCGCGATGATGAAATGCAGCTTGAACATCGGCGCGGCCGCATACGGAAGCACGTGCACGCCGCCGAACGCGAGCGGCATCAGCGACGCGATGCACGCGAGCGGCAGCACGAGCAGCGCGAGCCCTTCCAGCGGGAAGAAAAAGCTTTCGATCCAATAAATGCAGGCGCCGAGCCAGAACATGGCCGACAGCGCGAAGGCGAAGCCGAACACCATTGCGTCGTGCGGGAAGATCGTCAGATGCAACAGCAACCCATGCACGGCCAGCGCCCCGAGCAGCAGTGCGCGCGTGAGGCGCGCCGCCCCGGCCGATTGCGCGCGCGGCGGCGCGGGCACGGGCGGCACGCTGGAAAGCATCGGGGCACCCTCGACCTGATGCGCGCGCCAGCCGGCGACGGCCAGGCCGCCATAAAGGAGCGCAGTGAGGGCATACAGTACAATATCCATGTTCCAAGTTTACACTAGGCCGCCGCACCCGCCCCGCTCTCGCGTTGGCGCGCAGCCGCCGCTGTACTTCCTACGGCCCCCCATGCTCGACACACTCACCCAACGGATGGCGCGCGTCGTCAAGACGCTGCGCGGCGAAGCCCGCCTCACCGAATCGAATACGCAGGAAATGCTGCGCGAAGTACGGCTCGCGCTGCTCGAGGCCGATGTCGCGCTGCCCGTCGTCCGCGACTTCATCGCCAAGGTCAAGGAGAAGGCGCTCGGCGAAGAAGTGCTGTCGAGCTTGTCGCCAGGGCAAGCGCTCGTCTCCGTCGTGCAGCGCGAACTGACGGCCGTCATCGGCGGCGATTACGAAGGCAAGGCGGCGGAGCTCAATCTCGCCGTTACGCCACCCGCCGTTATTCTGATGGCCGGCCTGCAGGGCGCTGGTAAGACGACCACCTCGGGCAAGCTCGCCAAGCTCTTGCGCGAGAAGTATAAGAAGAAGGTGCTGACCGTCTCGTGTGACGTCTACCGCCCGGCCGCCATTGCGCAGCTGAAGACGGTGACGGAACAAGTGGGCGCCGATTTCTTCCCGTCCGAGCCGAATCAAAAGCCCGTCGAGATCGCGCACGCCGCGCTCGATTGGGCCAAGCGTCACTACCATGACGTGCTCATCGTCGACACGGCCGGCCGTCTCGGCATCGACGAAGCGATGATGCAGGAAATTACCGCGCTGCACGCGTCCGTCAAGCCGGTCGAGACGCTGTTCGTTGTCGACGCAATGCTCGGCCAATACGCCGTCAATACAGCCAAGGCGTTCAACTATGCGCTGCCGCTGACTGGCGTCGTCCTCACCAAGCTCGACGGCGACTCGCGCGGCGGCGCCGCCCTATCGGTGCGGCACGTAACGGGCAAGCCGATCAAGTTCGTCGGCGTGGCCGAGAAGCTCGATGGGCTCGAGGTGTTCTACCCTGAGCGGATGGCGAACCGTATCCTCGGCATGGGCGATATTCTTGCTCTCGTCGAGGAAGCGCAGCGCAACGTCGATGTCAAAGTCGCGCAAAAGCTGGCGGACAAGGTCAAGAAGGGCGGCGATTTCGATCTGAACGACTTCCGCGCGCAGCTTTCGCAGATGAAAAACATGGGTGGCTTGTCCACGCTGATGGATAAGCTCCCCGCTCAGTTTCAGCAAGCCGCGGCCGGTGCCGACATGAGCCAGGCCGAAAAGCAGATGCGCCGGATGGAAGGCATCATCAATTCGATGACACCGGCCGAGCGCGCGAAGCCGGAGCTCATCAAAGCGACGCGCAAGCGCCGCATCGCCGCAGGCGCGGGGGTACAAGTGCAAGAGGTGAACCGGATGCTCAATCAATACGAGCAGATGCGCACGATGATGAAGAAGCTCAAGGGCGGGAACTTGCAAAAAATGATGCGCGGTATGAAAGGCATGCTGCCGGGCATGCGTTAAGCGTAGGGATCCATGCCGCGGCGCGCACGGGCGCGCCCCCTACACACTATGTATATAGTCATCGCTCGCTGACCGCCATGAATCGCGAAGAAGCTCTCCATATCTTTAGCCACTCCGAGGAAATCGTCTCGGTTTCCGAAGTCAATGCCTCGATCGAAGGAATGGCCAAGGCCATTCGCGCGCAGATCGGTGAGGATTTTCCGCTGCTGCTATCGGTGATGGGCGGAGCCGCCGTCTTCACCGGCATGCTGCTGCCGCATCTCGATTTTCCGCTCGAGTTCGACTACATCCACCTGACGCGCTACCGCAACACGACCCAGGGCACCGCGGACATGCAATGGCGCGTGGCGCCGGCCGAGTCGGTCAAGGACCGCGTCGTGCTCGTGCTCGACGACATCCTCGACGAAGGCGAGACAATGGCTGCGATCCGCGACCGCATTCTCGCGATGGGCGCAAAGCGGTTCCTGAGCGCGGTGCTCTGCGAAAAGCAGCTCACGAAAGCGAAGCCGCTGCGCCCCGATTTCTGCGGCTTCGAAGTGCCGGACCGTTACGTGTTCGGCTGCGGCATGGACGCGAAGGGCTACTGGCGAAATCTGCCGACGATCCGCGCGCTGACCGAAGGCGCCTAAGCCGTACTGGCTACCATTTTGCGGGAAGGCGCCAGACGCTCGGGCACGCTTGCGGTGCCCAAGCGCCCGTCCCGCGATTACAGCCACAGCCGCGCGCCGTGCGTGATCAGACGGCCAGAGCCGCGCGGACCTTGTCCGTCGCGAAACCCACCGCTTCTTCGATCGGCAGCAGCGTCGGCTCGGCATCGCGGCGCCCCTGATACTCGACCTTCCCTTCCTTGAGCCCACGCTCGCCGATGACGAGACGATGCGGCACGCCGATCAACTCCCAGTCGGCGAACATCACGCCGGGGCGCTCGCCACGATCGTCGAGAATGACGTCGATGCCGGCCTCGGACAGTTGCGCATACAGCTTGTCGGTTTCGGCGCGCACGCTCTCGCTGCGGTCATAGCCCATCGGACACAGCACGAGCTCGAACGGCGCGATCGCTTCGGGCCAAATGATGCCGCGCTCGTCGAAATTCTGTTCGATGGCCGCGCCGAGAATCCGCGTGATACCGATGCCGTAGCAGCCCATCATCATCGGCTGCGGCTTGCCCGTTTCGTCGAGGAACGTCGCGCCCATTGCTTCGGAGTACTTCGTGCCGAGCTGGAACACGTGCCCCACTTCGATGCCGCGGCAGATTTCGATTGCCCCCTTGCCGTCGGGCGAAGGATCGCCGGCGCACACATTGCGAATGTCGGCCACTTCGGGCTCAGGCAGATCGCGGCCCCAATTGACGCCCGTCGTATGGAAGTCGACCTCGTTCGAGCCGACCACGAAATCGCTCATATTCGCCACGGTGCGATCGGCCAACACCTTGATGGGCTTTTTCGTGCCGATCGGGCCAAGGTAGCCCGGCGGCGTGCCGAACCATTCGACGATCTCGGCCTCCGTAGCGAAGCGAAAGCCCGCAAGCCCCGGCAGCTTGCCGACCTTCACTTCATTGAGCGAGTGGTCGCCGCGCAGCATCAACAGCCAAATCGTCGGCTCAGCCCCTTCGTTGTCGGTCGCGAGAATGATCGACTTGATCGTGCTTTCGAGCGGGATATTCAGAAACTCGGCGACGGATTCGCACTTGGCCTTGCCCGGCGTGGCCGTCTTTTGCATCGCTTCGCGCGGCGCGGCGCGCTCGGCGTAAAGCGGCAGCGCCTCGGCGGCCTCGACGTTGGCCGCGAAATCGGACGCGGGGCAGTAGGCGATGTCATCCTCGCCCGTCGACGCGATTACGTGAAATTCCTGCGAACGATTGCCGCCGATCGAGCCGCTATCGGCGTTCACGGCGCGAAACTCGAGCCCGATGCGCGTGAAAATGCGCACGTAGGAGTCGAACATTTTGCGGTACGACTCGTTGAGCCCGGCCTGATCCTTATCGAACGAGTAGGCGTCCTTCATCGTGAATTCGCGACCGCGCATCACGCCGAAGCGCGGACGGATTTCATCGCGGAACTTCGTTTGGATCTGATAGAAGTTCACCGGCATTTGCCGGTAGCTCTTGATCTGGTTGCGCGCGATGTCAGTCACGACTTCCTCGTGCGTCGGCCCGATCACGAAATCGGTCTGCTTGCGATCCTTGAAGCGCAACAGCTCCGGCCCGTATTGCTCCCAGCGCCCCGACTCTTGCCAGAGTTCGGCCGGCTGCACCGCCGGCATCAACAACTCGAGCGCGCCCGCGCGGTTCATTTCCTCGCGCACGATCGCCTCGACCTTGCGGATCGAGCGTAGCCCGATGGGCAGATAGCTGTAGACGCCGCCTGCGACGCGACGAATCATGCCCGCGCGCAACATCAACTTATGACTGACGACTTCAGCGTCCGCCGGAGCTTCCTTCAGGGTGCCGATAAAGAAACGGGTGGCTTTCATTCAACAATTTTCCAAAAGCGACAGCCCGCAGCGAGCCGCCAAAAGATGGGAACGAGTGGTTTTGGGACATCAGCGAGAACCGCTGCGCGCATGGGCCGTAGCCTACGCGAAGCGGCGATATTCGTCAGACAAGTGATCTAAGGCACCGGGGCACGATTGTTGCGGCGCTTGGAACCCTTCTGGTGCATGCCGATGCCAAAGGCTCGTTATCTGTTTATAATCAAAGCAATTTTAAAGGATTCGAAGGTGGTTGTATGCTTGATCGCGAAGGCTTTCGCCCGAACGTCGGCATCATCCTCTTGAACGCGCACAACGAGGTGTTTTGGGGTAAGCGGCTGCGTGAACATTCCTGGCAGTTTCCGCAAGGGGGCATCAAGTACGGTGAGACCCCTTTGCAAGCAATGTATCGGGAGTTACACGAGGAAACCGGCTTGCACCCGGAACACGTCAAGATCATCGGTCGCACGCGCGACTGGCTGCGCTATGAGGTGCCCGATAAGTTCATCAAGCGCGAAGTACGCGGCCACTACCGCGGCCAGAAACAGATCTGGTTCTTGCTTCGGATGGTCGGCCGCGACTGCGATATCTGTCTTCGCGCCACCGATCACCCGGAATTCGATGCGTGGCGCTGGAACGAGTATTGGGTGCCGCTCGATTGTGTGATCGAGTTCAAGCGGGATGTCTATCATTTGGCGTTGACGGAACTGTCACGCTTCCTGCGCCGCGTCGCGCCGCGCACGGACAAGCCACGCGGCCCGCATCAGGGCCAGCGGTATCCGCGCGTCTCGCCCTCCGCGCAGGAGCCGGGGCCGTGTGACCCACCGCTGCAAGCGCCGAACGGTTGCGAGGAGACGTCGCGCTACCCAGCGCCGAGCCTCATCCTGCCCGATTGATCGCCCGCGGCGCCGTCCCCCGGCCCCGTGCCCCGCCGGCGCATGCGCGCCGGGCGGCGCACGGCGCACGCATTGCGTTCGCTCAATCGGACGCGCGGGCGCTATCCGCTATCATTCGGTCTTTCGAATCTTTGCGCCCGTTCACCTGAGGTACCCATATTGAAAGCGATCGTTCTCGCGCTGGCCTGCGTGGCCGGCAGCGCCATTGTGGCCGGCTGTTCGCATATGCCGGCCAATCCGAAAGACGACAGCACGTTTCAGTACCTGCTCGATCGCAAGTCCGAATGGACGGAAGACAAGGTCGATACGCTGCCGCCGCTGCCGAGCGAGCACGATCTGATCGCCTTCGACGTCTCGCAGAATACGCCGCTGCACTTCGCTGTCGATGCGAAGTCGCTCAGCGTCGGGACTGACGGCGTGGTGCGTTACACGGTCGTGATCACGAGCCCGAGCGGTGCGCGCAACGTCAATTACGAAGGCATCCGCTGCGACAACTACGAGTGGCGGCTCTATGCCGGGCTCAATGCCGATCACGATGGTTGGGATCGTACGGTGGTGAACGATTGGACGCGCATCGAGAACGGCAACCTCAATGCCTACCAAGCGGCGCTCTATCAAGATTATTTCTGCACGAGCAAGACGCCGACGGGCAAAGCAAAGACGATCGTCAACAACATGCGCCTGCATCGCACGACAACATCGCAGATGTAACGCACGCCTGCGATTCGCCGCGCTTCATCGCGCGTCGACCTCTCGCCGGTGTACGTCATGCCCAAAACGAAGGCCCGCGTCAACGACGCGGGCCTTGTTCATACCGCTTGCGCAGCCACCACGCGACGTCAGACGACGACCGAGTTGTCGCGGTGGATCAGTTCAGGTTCGAGCATGTAACCGAGAATCGATTCGATGTCGCTACTTGCGTGGCGGGCGATCAGCTTCGTCTCCGCGCTGCTGTAGTTCGTCAGCCCTCGCGCCACCTCGCGCCCGGCCGTGTTCAAGCAGGCAATCACCTCGCCGCGCGCGAACGCACCTTGCACATCGACGACGCCGATCGGCAACAAGCTCTTGCCGCCGATGGTGAGCTTCTCGACAGCGCCATCGTCGATCACGACGTGTCCACGCACCTGCAGATGATCGGCCATCCACTGCTTGCGCGCGGCAAGCCGCGCCGTACGGGCGATCAGCTGCGTGCCGATCGCCTCGCCCGTGGCCAGGCGCGTCAGCACGTCGGGCTCGCGACCGCTCGCCACCACGGTGTTCGCCCCGCTACCGGCCGCACGCTTGGCCGCGAGGATTTTCGTCAGCATCCCGCCGCGCCCGATCGCCGAACCCGCGCCGCCCGCCATCGCCTCCAGCTCGGGCGCGCCCGCGTCCGCCAGGCGCACGAGCTCGGCAGACGGATCCTTGCGCGGATCGGCCGTGAACAAGCCTAGTTGATCGGTGAGGATGATGAGCGCGTCGCCTTCGATCAAGTTCGCGACGAGCGCACCCAATGTGTCGTTGTCGCCGAACTTGATTTCGTCGGTCACGACGGTGTCGTTTTCGTTGATGATGGGCACGACGCCCAGGCGCAGCAATGTCAGCAATGTCGAGCGCGCGTTCAGGTAGCGCTCGCGATCGGCTAAATCGGCATGGGTCAGAAGAATTTGGGCCGTGCGAATCCCGTGCTTGGCGAACAGGCTTTCATAGACTTGCGCAAGCCCCATCTGCCCGACGGCCGCGGCCGCCTGCAGTTCATCGATTTCGCGCGGGCGCTTTGTCCAGCCGAGCCGTTGCATCCCCTCGGCGATCGCACCTGAACTCACGAGCACGACCTCCTTGCCGCGCTCGCGCAACCGCGCGATTTGCGCCGCCCACAGGGCAATCGCCGCTTGATCGAGGCCACGCCCCTCGTTCGTCACGAGGCT
>CAYRLJ010000142.1:0-9723 GCA_964425025.1 uncultured Burkholderia sp.
TCTGTTCTCGAAGATGCAGGTGTACGACGGTGAAAATCTGAAGGACACCGATCCGAAAGCGAAGTCGTACCAGGAGTACCGCGACTACGCGGGCGTCGACGAGGGAATGACGGGCGTATCGACGCGATTCGCCTTCAAGATTTTGTCGCGCGTGTTCAACTTCGATTCGAGCGAAGTGGCCGCGAACCCGGTCCATCTGATGTATGTGCTCGAACAGCAAATCGAACGCGAGCAATTCCCACCGGAAACGGAGCAGAAGTATCTCTCGTTCGTGAAGGATCTACTCGCGTCGCGCTACGCCGAGTTCATCGGCAAGGAGATTCAAACCGCGTACCTCGAGTCGTATTCGGAGTACGGCCAGAACATTTTCGATCGTTACGTCACGTATGCCGATTTCTGGATCCAGGATCAAGAGTTCCGCGATCACGACACGGGCGAGAGCTTCGACCGCGCCGCGTTGAACGCCGAACTCGAGAAGATCGAGAAGCCGGCGGGCATCAGCAACCCGAAGGATTTCCGCAACGAAATCGTGAACTTCGTGCTGCGCGCCCGTGCCGCCAACGGCGGGAAGAATCCGGCTTGGATCAGCTACGAAAAGCTGCGTGTAGTGATAGAAAAGAAGATGTTCTCGAACACGGAGGAATTGCTGCCCGTCATCTCGTTCAACGCCAAGGGATCGGCTGAAGAGCAGCGCAAGCACGAAGACTTCGTCAACCGCATGGTCACGAAGGGTTACACGCCGAAGCAGGTGCGTTTGCTTTGCGACTGGTATCTGCGCGTACGCAAGTCGTCATAACCGAGCAGTAGGATAAGTCGTCGCGCGCGACGTGCTCGCGGGCTCAGCGCCCGCGAGCGTTTGATGCAGGCGGCATGCGCACGCCATGCGAGCGCGCGGGCACGGCGCCTGCGCAAAGGCTTGACGTGTCGCTTTCGGCAATCAAGAGCGGGAGACCGGATGTGCTTCACCAAATCATCGACCGCAGGCTAGCAGGGAAGAATAAGAGCATCGCGAACCGCGAGCGCTTTTTGCGCCGCGTGAAAAACTACATTCGGCGCGCCGTTTCGGAAGCGGTGCGCGATCGCAGCATCAAGGACATTCAAAACACACACAGCATTACGATCCCGCGTAAGGACATCGCCGAGCCGCAGTTTCATCACGGGCCGGGCGGGCGCCGTGAAATGGTGCATCCGGGCAACGAGGATTACGTGCGCGGCGACAAGATCCCGCGCCCCAACGGCGGTAGCGGCGGCGGGGGAAGCCAGGCGAGCAACGAAGGCGAGGGCCAGGACGATTTCGTCTTCGAGTTGAGCCGCGACGAGTTCATGCAGTACTTCTTCGACGACCTCGAACTGCCGCGCCTCGTAAAAACGCATTTGCTGGCCGTGCCCACGTGGAAAAACATCCGTGCGGGCTGGGCGGCGGAAGGCACGCCGAACAATATCGACGTTGTGCGTTCGCTGCGCAGCGCACTGGGCCGGCGGATCGCGCTCGGCGCGCCGCTCATGAACCAATTGCGCGAACTCGAGCGTCAGTATGAGCTGCTGAAGAGCGAGCCGGGCGATCACGCCGATGAGTTAAAGCGGCTCGAAGAAGAGCTTCACTACTTGCGCGGACGCATCTGGCGTATCCCATTCATCGACCCGTTCGATCTGCGCTATATCAACCGCGTGAAGCAGCCGCAGCCTTCGAGCCAAGCAGTGATGTTCTGTCTGATGGACGTCTCGGGCTCGATGGATGAGCAGCGCAAGGATTTGGCCAAGCGCTTTTTCATCCTGCTCTATTTATTCCTGAAGCGTAACTACGAAAAGATCGACGTCGTCTTCATCCGTCACCATACGCGCGCGGAGGAAGTGGACGAGGACACGTTCTTTCATTCGACGGAAAGCGGCGGCACGGTCGTGTCGAGTGCGCTCGAGCTCATGCGCAAAATCCAGAACGAGCGCTATTCGCCGACTGAATGGAACATTTACGGGGCTCAAGCGTCGGACGGCGATAACTGGACCGACGATTCGCCGAAGTGCCGTCGCATCTTGCAGGACGACATCCTGACAAAGGTCCGGTACTTCGCGTATATTCAAGTCGCGCCCGAAGAGCAAAACTTGTGGCTCGAATACGCGCAGCTCGCCATGGCTGAACCGCATCTGGCGATGAAGAAAGTCGATGCCGCGGCCGATATTTACCCGGTATTCCGAGAGCTGTTCGAAAAGCAGGTGGCGGCCTCATGAGTCATAAGCATCTGCATAACGAGTCGCGCGGCTATGCGCCCGAGCGTCGCCAAAAGGGCACGCACGAGCAAGCTCCGCCCGATAAGCAGCACGTGACGCCCGAGCCAGCCGGCACCGAAACGCGAGGCCGCACCGATGCATCTGCCCCCGTTGTGGCGCAAAGGGACCCCCGTATGAACATCGCCGACCGCAGACCGTTACCGTGGCCGTCCGATTGGACCTTCGAGTTGATCGAAGAGTACGACACGCATATCGCGCGAGTCGCCGAGCAATACGAACTCGACGTCTATCCGATCCAGCTCGAGCTCATCAGCGCCGAACAAATGATGGACGCCTATGCGTCTGTCGGCATGCCCGTGAATTATCGGCACTGGTCGTTCGGCAAGCATTTTCTGTCGACGGAAAAGAGCTACCGGCGGGGCCAAATGGGGCTCGCCTACGAGATCGTCATCAACTCGAACCCCTGCATCGCGTATCTGATGGAAGAGAATACGATGACGATGCAGGCGCTCGTCATCGCGCATGCCGCGTACGGCCACAATTCATTCTTCAAGGGCAACTACCTGTTCCGCCTTTGGACCGATGCGCACGCGATCATCGATTACCTGGTCTACGGCAAGAACTACATCGCCGAGTGCGAGGAGCGCTACGGCATGGACAGGGTGGAGGAATTGCTCGACTCGTGCCATGCGTTGATGAACTACGGCGTGGATCGCTACAAGCGTCCGCAAAAGCTTTCGCTGTCCAAGGAAGCCGCGCTGCGGCGCGAGCGCGAAGCT
The DNA here is from genome assembly GCA_964425025.1 of uncultured Burkholderia sp. GTDB lineage: Bacteria > Pseudomonadota > Gammaproteobacteria > Burkholderiales > Burkholderiaceae > Trinickia. The sequence goes on from CAYRLJ010000142.1 coordinate 3,006, forward strand.
TATCTTCAATCGCAAGTGAACGAGCTCTGGCGCACACTGCCTTCGCATCACACGCCACTCACCGAACAGGAAGAAGAGCGCTTCCCGCCCGAGCCGCAAGAGAATCTGCTTTATTTCGCCGAAAAGAACGCGCCGCTCCTCGAGCCGTGGGAGCGCGAGGTGATCCGCATCGTACGCAAGATCGGGCAGTACTTTTATCCGCAGCGGCAAACGCAGGTCATGAACGAGGGGTGGGCCACGTTCTGGCACTACACGCTGCTCAACACGCTCTACAATCAGGGGCTGCTCGAAGACGGCTTCATGATGGAGTTCCTGCATTCGCACAGCAACGTCGTTTATCAGCCGCCTGTCACGAAGCCGTACTACAGCGGCATGAATCCGTATGCGCTCGGTTTTTCGATGATGAGCGACATTCGCCGCATTTGCGAGGCGCCGACCGAGGAAGACCGGCGCTGGTTCCCCGATATCGCGGGCTCGCCCTGGCTGCAGACGATGCACTACGCGATGCGCAATTTCAAGGACGAGAGCTTCATCGCGCAATACCTTTCGCCGCATTTGATTCGGGACATGCGTCTGTTCTCGGTGCTCGACGACGATACACGCGATGCGCTCGAGGTCTCGGCCATCCACGACGACAGCGGCTATCAACACGTGCGTCAATCGTTGTCGCGCCAGTACGACATGCACCATCGCGAGCCGAACATCCAGGTGTGGTCGGTCAATACGCGTGGCGACCGCAGTCTCACGCTGCGCCACTTCATGAGCGACAACCGCCACTTGGCCGGCGACAGCGAGGAAGTGCTCAAGCACATGGCGCGGCTCTGGCAGTTCGACGTCTATCTGGAAAGCGTCGACGAAAACGGTACCGTCCGGAAGCGCTACGACTGCCGTTACACGCCACCGGCGGTTAAGCTGTAAGCGCGGCCCCGCTCGTCGGCTACAGCCTCACGGCTCACCGCCTTCTCGTCGACTCCATGCGCGCTGCAGCAGGGCGCGCACCTCGTCGTCCGTGGTTTCCCCAAAATCATCGTAGTGCTGGCCGACGCTGAAAAATAGTGCCGGCTGTGCTACGCAGACGAACGCGTCGACGATATCGGCGAACTCCGCTTCGACGCCGGCAGGCGCGACGGGTAGGGCGGCGAGGATTCGGTTTGGACGGCGAGCGCGCAACGCGAGCAAGGCTGCTTTCATGGTGGCGCCGGTAGCGATACCGTCGTCGATGACGAGCACCGTCCGGCCTTCGACCGGCGCAGGCGGGCGGTCCCCTCGATACAGCGTTTCACGCCTGGCAAGCTCGGTCTGCTCGCGCGCGAGCACTTCGTCGAAGCGCGGCTGGGAAACGCACGCGCTCTTCATCGTGTCGTGATCGACGTGCAGCGCACCGCCCGAGGCGATGGCCCCCATGGCCAATTCCGCATGGCCAGGCACACCGATCTTGCGCACGGGAAGCACATCGAGTTGCGCGCCTAGCGCCAAAGCCACCTCGTATGCGACGGGTACGCCGCCGCGCGGCAAAGCGAGCACGACGGTGTTCGCCCCCGCTTCGTCGCGCAAGCGATTGGCGAGCAAGCGGCCCGCCTCGGTGCGATCTTTAAACAAGGCATACATACGCGTGACTGATGCCGGATAGTGACGGCCGCGCCGCCGACAGCGTGCCGACAGCCGAGCCGCATGACACGTTTCATTCTAGGCCGGACACGGCGATGTCGCGCTGCTCGCGTGCGGACCGATGGCGCTTCACTACGTGAGTACGCAGGGGCTGAGCGCGCGCCGCGTTCACATTTATTAAGGGTTCGATTCGGCTGGGGCTAAACGGCATCATGAAAGATGATACCCACCGTGTGGCGCCGGCCTGATCGAACTCGGCTCACACCGTGACGTAGATTGACGCGATAAGGGCCGCGCGCACCCTGCACCGGGCGCTGACTGACAGCAAAAATGACGGCATCGCCCTGTTCGAGGGAGACGACCTCGGCGCGCGATTGCATGCGAGGCCGTTGCTCGGTGAGGACGAACTCGCCGCCCGTGAAATCGCGGCCGGGCTGCGACAGTAAGATCGCTACCTGAATCGGGAACACATGTTCGCCGTATAAATCCTGGTGCAGGCAGTTGTAGTCGTCCTGCCCATATTGAAGGATGAGCGCAGTGGGACGGACCTGGCCCGCGGCGTGGCAGCGCTCGATGAAATCCGCATGCGTTGGGGGATAGCGCACGTCGATGGCCATGGCCTGATTCCAGCGATTCGCGATGGGCGCAAGATGCGGGTAAAACGACGAGCGCAGCGAGGCGATGAGCTTCGGAAGCGGGTAGGCGAAGTATTTGTACTCGCCTCGGCCGAAGCCATGCCGGCTCATGACGACGCGGCTTCGATAGAGCGATTGAGCGTCGTATAGCGCAGCGAGCGCGCGGCATTGGGCCGGCGCAAGCAGAGCGGAGACGACGGCGCATCCATGCGCGTCGAGCGACGTTTCGATGCTTCGCCAATCGATGGCATCGACTTGGTCGGAAGTTGCTCCAACGCGATCGATACCGCGCTCATCGTGGATATCGTGAATGTCGCGGTCGTTGCCGAGAGCGGATAGATCTTGCGTACGGACGGTCATGCTTTCGAAGCGCCTCGCGCCGGGTGGTCGATGTTGCTCGATCATGTGCTCGCCGATCGCCACGCGCTTGCCGCAATCTTGCTGTTTCATTCAATCGGCGCATCATTTTCCCACACTTTGAAAATAGCCGCGCGAATTGCATTAATCGTCGATAAATTCCAGCGAATGGAATTCAATTGTGAATTCTTGATTATGCAGAATAGGTAGTGTAAAACGGTGTCTTCGACAACGAACGAAACCGTGTCGAACCCGTCACTTATCGAGAATGCGGGCGGACGCCTGGCTCTCCTCAATTGCGTGTCAGCCAATATGATGAATCGAGTCGCACAAGATTTTCAAAATCCCCAGGCGTGGATCGATTCGCCGGCGCTTCTAACATGGGCAAAGGATGTGCTCGCACTTACGCTGGACGCGGGCGTTAATCGATTGGCACGCACGCCGATGCTTCAAGATCGCGTCGACGGTTGCGAAGCCTTCGCTACACGCTATCTCGCGAAAGCGCAGGATGTCGCCTCTCGCGGTTTCGCGTCAGGCGACGAGGCCGCGAAGGCCGAGGCGCATCGCGCATTATTCGCGCTCTATGAGCTACAGGTTTGCGGGCCAGACGACGAATCCGTGTTCAATCAGCACGACCCGCTTCTATACAGTGTTCGTAATCGGCTCGAAACGGCATGGCTTGCCGCGGAGCGCACTGCATTGGATCGCCACGCGGCAGGAACGCCGGCTCAAACGGTGGAAACGATCGAGCAGCTTTGCAAAGCGCATCGCGCTGCCTCGCATCCGCTATTCGATTTTCTTGCCGTTCATGCCGACCGCTTCGCGATGCAGCGATTTTTTGCGAGCGATAGCGCGCTCAATATTCGTTTTTTCGATTTGCTCGCACTGTCCATGGTGGGTTCCGAAGAATTCACGCGTGGCGAGCTGGTTCAGAACCTTTGGGACGAATCGGGGCGCGGCAATAGACAAGAGGCACACGTGCGCACGTTCCGCGATTTACTGGACACGTGCGGCCTGACGCAAACGCGCTCCAATCATATCGATGCGTTGTCATGGCAAGGATGCGCGGGACACAATCTGTTCATGATGGCGGCGCTGAGCCGCGCGCACTATTGGAAACTGCTCGGCGTCATGGCGGTAACCGAATTGATCGACCCGGCCTCGTACGAGAAGGTCGTGCGCGGCTGCCGACGCCTAGGGTTTGCCGAAGGGGACTATCGCTACTACTCGGAGCATGTCGAAATCGACGTCGTACATGGGCGAGGGTGGCTCGAGAACGTCATCGTGCCGTTGATCGAACGCACGCCGGCCGCTGCCTCGGATATTGTATTCGGCGCGCAATTGCGTCTGGCATCATGCGCGCAGTATTACGACTATCTGATCAATTTGCTGGAACAGGCGCGGTGCACAATGGCATAGGCGCGGGACGCATGCGCGCCAGTACCATCTCGCGGGCGACGGCCCACGCTTCGGTTGCCGCATTCGTTCGTCCGACGATCTGCGCCGAAAGCGTGGCGCCGTCGAGCAGCATCATGAGGACGGGGGCCAGCGAAGCGGCTTGGCTCTCGTCCATCATCTCGCACAGAATGCTTTCGATCCGCTTGATCAGCCCATTCTTTTGTTCGGCTGCCGCAGCGTGGATAGGGTATCCCTTCGCGGGAAATTCGGCGGCGGCATGAGCGAACATGCAACCGCTGAAATCCTGGGCGTTGAACCAGTCGTGATGCCATTCGAACACTTTGCGCAGGCGTTCGAGCGGCGCCTCTTCTTGCGCGAGCGCCTCATCGAGCGAGGCCGCGCATGCCTGCGCACGCTGCTGCAGCACCTCGACGATCAGATCCGTCTTGAGCGGAAAGTGACGGTACATCGTGGTTTTCGTGACGTGCGCCTCTGCGATAACCCAATCGACGCCGACGCTGTGGTATCCATAAAGCCCGAATAGACGCGTTGCGGCGCTGACGATTTGATTACGTTTTTCGGACATGTCGGGGTGACGGATCGAAGTTGCCTTTCATTATCTCCACGACGTGCATCGCGTCAATAGGTTATGACTCGCATTTAAAACCGGCTATGGCGCCATCTTGCGGCGAGCGGTGCTGGAGCCTTGTGGCAAGCCGATGGCGGCCGGTGCGATGGTGATGGCAATGGTATCGCGTTCGCGAACTCATTCCTCAGTTTAATTATTTGTAGTTAAAAAGTAAGGTAAAAGAAATAATCGAACGCAACCGTCTATCCATGCGATTCGAAAAATTACCGAAATCATAGCCATTTGGTTTGCAACCGGAATATGTATATCCCGTGTCACATACCCGGGTGAGGTGGATTGTTTGCGTAGCGGTGCGGGGGGTGAGTTGCGTTGGCGAGGCGAGGCGGCCAGGCGTGCGCCGCTTGCTCCGTTTGCCGTCCGGCAGGTAGAATCACGCCCATCGTCATTGGGGAGTAGCCATCCTTAGCACCCCGCTAGGGAGTCCACGTCAACAAACTTGAGGTTTCGCACCTCATGGCGTGGTCAGCCTCTACGTATGTGGAGTGAGCCAGGCGAGACCTTTGGCCGCAACACGCTTTGCCAGCCGGGCGAGTCGTGTTGTCGCGCCAATGGATTCTTGCTCGCCCGGCCGAATTTCGCACATGCTCCTAACGCTCGCCCTGTTTTTCCTGTCGGCAGGTGCCATTTATTTGGCCTGCGAATACTTCGTCAATGGCATCGAATGGTTCGGTCGGCGCATGAATCTCGGCGCCACTGCCGTTGGATCGGTACTGGCAGCCTTCGGCACCGCACTACCTGAAAGTGCGGTGACCTTCACTGCCGTTGTCTTTGGGCGTACCCCGTCTCAAAAGGAGATTGGCGTGGGCGCAGCCATGGGCGGCCCGCTTGTTCTGGCCACCTTGGCCTATGCCGTAGTGGGCTTCGCGCTGATATTCCATCGCCGCCGGCTCGACCGTGTAACACACCATGTGCGCGTCGATCACGCTCGAATGAGCCGAGACCAAGCTGCCTTCCTCGCGGTGTTCGTGGTCAAGGTCGCGCTGGGCCTCGTCGCTTTTACTATCAAGCCGTGGCTGGGCGTGCTCTTTCTCGCCGCGTATGCCGCGTATGTCTGGCGGGAAATTAGAGAAAGCGATACGGCGCCAGAAGAAGAGGGGATTGAGCCGCTGAAAATCCGCGCGTCCGTCGCGGAGCCGTCACTAGGCTGGGCCGCGCTCCAAGCTGCTTTGGCAGTGGTAGTGATCGGCATCGCCTCACATGTCTTTGTCGGTCAGCTCGAGGCCATCGGCACCGCGCTGCATTGGTCGCCGCACTTGGTGGCGCTGCTGCTGAGTCCGGTTGCGACCGAATTGCCGGAGACGATGAACGCGCTCATCTGGGTGCGGCAAGGTAAAGAGCGCTTGGCGCTTGCCAACATTTCCGGCGCCATGATGATTCAGGCCACCATCCCGAGCGCCTTGGGCATCTTCTTCACGCCTTGGCGTTTTGATGGTCCGCTGATGGCGTCGGGCGTTATCACCGCGCTGGCGATTGTGTTCCTGTGGCGACTTTTTCGGCGCGGTGCTGTGGACGGGCGCGCGCTGGTAGCGGTCAGTACGCTATACGGTGTCTTTGCCGTGCTGGTTGCGTTTGATTTTCCCCATTGAGCATTCGCTTCATCGATTCCAAACGCTCGATATGCGCCAGGGCGGCTTTCGCGCTCGGCTCGCCCAGCGATTGCCGCAGCCAGGCGAGCTTACTGATCGGGCGGGGGGCAAACGGCTGTAGAAGCTGGTCAAGCGCCGAGCGCTGATCTGTACTCAACGACGCAGTCAGCAGCCGGTACGCTTCGCGTCGTGCTGGAGTAGGGACGGCTGCGCACAGCTTTTCGAGCGCAGCAACCTTGCTGACAGGCTTTGCCTGACATCAGGATAGGGTATACATCAATCTGACGATTCAGCTTAATCGGTTCTAATCATTGCGATTAGCTGCCTATAATTGAGCCAGCCGGGAACGCGTAAGGCACCGATTGCCGGTGGACGATTGAGGCCGGGCTTTTTACGCCGGGCCCGTGTGCTGCAAGCGTCATTTGGAAAGGAACGTCATGACCGATGGGACCACCAGGGTGCTTACCGCACACGTCCCCCTACCT
>CAYRLJ010000143.1:0-9479 GCA_964425025.1 uncultured Burkholderia sp.
CCGAATTTAAGCGTTTTAGGAGTGCTCTCATATGGCACGCGTATGCCAAGTAACTGGGAAAGCGCCGATGAGCGGCAACAACGTTTCCCACGCGAACAACAAGACGAAGCGGCGCTTTTTGCCGAACCTGCAAAACCGCCGCTTCTGGGTGGAGAGCGAAAACCGCTGGGTGCGCCTGCGCATCTCGAACGCGGGTCTGCGTCTCATCGACAAGAACGGCATCGACTCCGTGCTTGCCGGTTTGCGCGCACGCGGCGAAATCTAAGCGAAGGAGTGTGAATCATGGCGAAAGGCGCACGCGACAAGATCAAGCTCGAATCGACCGCAGGCACGGGTCACTTCTACACGACCACGAAGAACAAGCGCAACATGCCGGAAAAGATGGAGATCATGAAGTTCGATCCCGTCGTCCGTAAGCATGTGGCTTACAAGGAAACGAAGATCAAGTAATTGATCGGTTTCCCGTGAGTCCGCAGATTCGAAAAGCCCCGCCGCGTGCGGGGCTTTTTGCTTGGTGCACTATCCGTTCCGTATCCCGGCGCGGTATCCTGTTCGACTTACCCGCGCGCTTTCCATCAGCAGCAGGTGCCATGCGGGACCGGGGACAAAGGACTTGCACAGGATGAATTTCGACGTCGTGATCGTAGGCAGCGGGCTCGCGGGCCTCACCGTCGCACTGAATCTCGCCGAAAAGCGGCGGGTGGCCGTGATCGCGAAGCGATCGATGAACGAGGGTGCGAGCGACTGGGCGCAAGGCGGGATCGCCGCGGTGCTCGATTCGGCCGATAGCATCGAAAACCACGTCAACGATACGCTCGTGGCCGGTGGGGGGTTATGCGACGAAGGCGCGACGCGTTATATCGTCGAACACGGCCGCGCTGCCATCGAATGGTTGATCGCTCAAGGCGTACCGTTCACGAGAGACCACGCCGCGGAACTCGGCTTCCACCTCACGCGTGAAGGCGGCCACAGCCATCGGCGCATCATTCACGCGGCCGATGCCACGGGCCATGCCGTCGTCGCGACGCTGTCCGAGCGCGTCCGTTCGCACCCGAATATCACGCTGCTTGAAGATCACTGCGCGATCGACCTCATCACGTCCGATCGCCTCGGCTTGCCGGGGCGTCGCTGTCACGGCCTCTACGCGCTCGATCTGGCCAGCGGGCGCACCGTCACGCTCGAAGCGCCGCATACGATCCTTGCGACGGGCGGCGCAGGCAAAGTCTATCTCTACACGACCAATCCCGACACCGCGACCGGCGACGGTATCGCGATGGCATGGCGCGCAGGCTGCCGCGTGTCGAACATGGAGTTCATCCAGTTCCACCCCACTTGCCTGTTCCACCCGTACGCCAAGTCGTTCTTGATCACCGAAGCCGTACGCGGCGAAGGCGGCAAGCTCGTTCTGCCCGATGGCACACGCTTCATGCCCGCTCATGACGAGCGCGCAGAACTCGCGCCGCGCGATATCGTCGCGCGCGCGATCGACTTCGAGATCAAGAAACGCGGCATCGACTGCGTCTACCTCGACATCAGTCACCAACCGGCGGCTTTCCTGCACGAGCATTTCCCGACGATCCTCGCACGCTGCCTCGAATTCGGCATCGATATCACGAAAGACCCGATTCCCGTCGTGCCGGCCGCGCACTACACGTGCGGCGGCGTCGTTACCGATCTGGCAGGGCGCACCGATTTGGCGGGCCTCTACGCCGTTGGCGAAACCTCATGCACAGGCCTGCACGGCGCGAACCGGCTCGCCAGCAACTCGCTGCTCGAATGCCTCGTCATCGGGCGTTCGGCGGCCGAGGCGATCGAGCGCGAAGGCTTCGCGGCTGCCGCCCATGCACCGTTGCCCGATTGGGACGAGACCCGCGTGTCCGATCCCGATGAGGAAGTGGTTGTGGCGCATAACTGGGACGAGCTGCGCCGGCTCATGTGGAACTACGTCGGCATTGTGCGGACCGACAAACGCCTGGCCCGCGCCAAGCACCGCATCGCGCTGCTGCGAGACGAAATTCAGGAGTACTACGCGAATTTCAAGGTGAGCCGAGATCTGCTCGAGTTGCGCAATCTCGTCGATGTGGCTTCGCTGATCGTCGAAGGCGCGCGCGCGCGCCGCGAAAGCCGCGGGCTGCACTTCTCGCGCGATTGGCCGTCCGCGCTACCGAAAGCACTGCCGTCGGTCCTCTCGCCCGAGCGCGTCCGCAATCGGGCAATTTGAGTGAGGCGAGGCGCGCTACCGAGCGCCCTCGCTTGATGTGGGCGCGCGCGGCGATCAAGCGTCGTCGCGCGGGCGCATCGAGCCGGCGCGGACGTTCGCGCGCCCTCACCGCCCGCTTACGCTTGCACCGAACTAGATCAAGCGCATCGAAAAATCGGTCGCTCGAACGTCTTTCGTTAGGGCCCCGATCGAGATGCGATCGACACCGGTCTCGGCAATCGTCCGGACGGAATCGATGTTTACGCCACCCGATACCTCGAGCAACGCGCGTCCGGCCGTCAGCGTGACGGCGTCACGCATCGCCTTGAACGAGAAGTTGTCGAGCAGGATCGATTCCGCTCGGTGCGCGAGCGCCGATTCAAGTTGCTCGAGCGTCTCCACTTCGATCTGGATCGATACGCCTGTGTCTAGCGCGTAGGCCGCATCCAACGCGGCACCGACCCCGCCGGCCGCGGCGATGTGGTTCTCCTTGATCAGGATGCCGTCGTACAACGCCAGGCGATGGTTCACTCCGCCGCCCACGCGCACCGCGTACTTTTGCGCGAGGCGCAGGCCCGGCAATGTTTTGCGCGTGTCGAGGATGTGCGCCCGCGTGCCCGCGACTGCATCGACATAGCGACGCGTTACCGTCGCGACGCCCGACAGCAGTTGTAGGAAATTGAGGCCGTTGCGCTCGGCTGTCAGCAGCGAACGCGCCGGCCCACGCAGAAAGCACACGGGCGAATCGGCCGACATGAGATCGCCTTCGCGATAGCGCCAATCGATTTCGATCGATGTGTCCACCTGCTGCATGACAGCGACGAACCAAGGTACGCCGCAGAGCACGGCTTCTTCACGCACGAGAATGCGCGCATCGCGGATGGAGTCGGCCGGCACGAGCCGCCCCGTGCGGTCGCCGTCGCCGACGTCCTCCGCCAATGTCTCGGCGACGTTGCGCATGAGCGCCGCATCGAATGCCGCGCCGTAGCGCGCGCGGATCTCAGCGAAAAGCGGCGATACGGCGCCGTCACTCAACGTTGCTTGTTGCACGGTCATTGACTCCATTGTTCTATGCGCCACGCTCGGCTAGGCAAGCCGCGCAGCATGCGAATAAGTGGCAATGCGAAGGCGAAGGCGCCTGTCAGGCCGCGCCGATATTGGCGAACAGCGCCGTATCTCGAGCGAGATCGCCACTCGCCTGCACGCGCTTCTTGTGGGCAGCCGCGAACGCGAGCATCCGATCGATCGGCACGCGTGCGCGCTCGCCGATGGCCGCATCGACAAAGATTTCATTGTGGCCGCGCTCGAGCACCTCGACCAAGTTCGCGAGCCCGTTCATCGCCATCCACGGGCAATGCGCGCAGCTCTTGCAGGTCGCGCTGTTGCCGGCCGTCGGCGCAGCGATGAAAGTTTTGCCGGGCGCCGCGAGACGCATCTTGTGCAAAATGCCGAGATCGGTTGCGACGATGAAGTGCGTCGCGTCGAGACGCGTAGCCGCGTCGATCAGCTGTGTGGTCGAGCCGACGACATCGGCTTGGGCCACCACATTCGCGGGCGACTCCGGGTGTACGAGCACCTTGGCGCCCGGGTATTCCTCGCGAAGCAAATCGAGTTCGATGCCCTTGAACTCGTCGTGCACGAGGCACGAGCCCTGCCAAAGCAGCATGTCGGCGCCGGTTTGTTGCTGGATGTAGCCACCCAGATGCCGGTCGGGCGCCCACAGGATCTTCTCGCCACGCGCGTGGAGATCCTTGACGATCTCGAGGCCGATCGACGACGTCACCATCCAATCGGCCCTGGCCTTCACGGCCGCGCTGGTGTTGGCGTAAACGACGACGGTGCGATCGGGGTGCGCGTCGCAAAGCGCCGAAAATTCATCCGCGGGGCAGCCCAGATCGAGCGAACAGGTCGCGTCGAGATCGGGCATCAGGATCCGTTTGCCGGGGCTCAGAATCTTGGCGGTCTCACCCATGAACCGCACGCCCGCCACGACAAGCGTTTGCGCCTCGTGGTCGCGGCCGAAGCGGGCCATTTCCAGGGAGTCGGCCACGCACCCGCCCGTCTCATCGGCGAGCTCTTGCAGCTCGGCATCGACATAGTAATGAGCGACGAGCACGGCTTTTTCGCGTTTCAGCAGCTCACGCACGCGCGCCTTCAGCCGCGTGCGCTCCTCCGGCGCCGGTGCCGGCGACACCTTCGCCCAAGCCTGGCCTACGCCGCACGCGGCGCCGCTTAGCGGCTTGTCGAATTCGATCGTTTTGATGGCCGAATCCATCCTGTTCTCCTCTGGTCCGCCTGGTGGCGTTGGCCCCTCGCTTGGCGACGGAGGTGAGCCGAGCGCATTACGCGGGCCCCAAAAAGCAACACCCCGCCAAACGCGGGGTGTGTGTGACGTAGCGAAATTTTAATGGATTTCGCCTTTCGGCGTGCTTAGGCGTACCGGCGCAGCCGCATCGCGAATTCCTGCAGCGCCTTGATGCCGCTTTGCTCCGCCCGATGGCACCAATCTTGAAGTTGGACCAGCAATTGTTCGCGCGAAGCGTTCGAGCGCTCCCAAATCGCGCTGAGATCGTCGCGCAATTCGATGAATGTGCGCAGCGTCTGGCTGTTCGCGAAGATTTCGGGCAACTGGCGCTTTTGCGGCTCGTCGAGGCCCGCTTCGTCCTTGTGGAACCACGTACGCGCGCCGCGCATCAGCTGATACTTGTCGCTCGATCCGATTTCCTTCAGGCGCACCAACTCTTGGCGATAGGCACGCTTGACCGTCTTCGCGTAACGCGCCATGACTTCATACCGGTTCGACAGCACGGCCTGCAGCGTCTCTTGATCGAGCACGAGCTTGCGCGCGGCGAGTCGCGGCGTGGGCGCAATCTTCTTGACCTTGGCAAGACCGACGAACGACATCAAACGAATGTAGAGCCAACCGATGTCGAACTCGTACCATTTGTTCGACAGCTTCGCCGACGTCGCATACGTATGATGATTGTTGTGAAGCTCCTCACCGCCGATGATGATGCCCCACGGGAAGATATTGGTGCTGGCATCGGCCGAATTGAAGTTGCGGTAGCCCCAGAAATGCGCGAGCCCGTTGACGACGCCAGCCGCCCAGAACGGGATCCACACCATCTGCACGGCCCACACCGACAGCCCGACGATACCGAACAGCGCGACGTCGATCACCATCATGATGCTCACGCCGAGAATCGGATAGCGCGTGTAGACATTGCGTTCCATCCAGTCGTTCGGCGTGCCGTGACCGAAGCGGCGCAGCGTCTCTTCGTTCTTGGCTTCGGCGCGATAGAGTTCCGCGCCTTCGAGCAGCACCTTCCAGATGCCGCGCGTCTGCGGGCTGTGCGGGTCTTCTTCGGTTTCGCATTTCGCGTGGTGCTTGCGATGGATCGATGCCCACTGGCCCGTGAGCATGCCCGTGCTCATCCAGAGCCAGAAGCGGAAGAAATGGCTCGCGATCGGATGCAGATCGAGCGCACGGTGCGCCTGGCACCGGTGCAGATAGACGGTCACGCCAATGATCGTCACGTGCGTGAAGGCGAGCGCGAACAGCACGATTTGCCACCAGGAGCAGCGAAGGAAACCGTGTGCGAGGAAATCGAGAAGGGCGTTCAGCAAAGTGTTCTACCTGTATTGCAGCGATACCCGGCTTTCGGACCGGGCTTGAAAAAGTTATTTCAAAGCTGACCGGCATTTTACTGCAATCGCCGCAAGTATTTGTAACAAATGAGAATTTTTCAGACGCACGGCCGGCGCGGACGCCCGTGTTCGTCTTAAATACCGGCCGGCGCAGCCGTTGCGGCGGATCGCCGCGCCGGCCATCAACTGCCTGTCGATACCTCCGCAGCGAGCGCCGTGCCCGTCGTCGCCGTGGGCAGTTCAACGGCTTGCGCTTGCGCCCGGACCGCGCCGGTCGCCCGGTCTTCACCTATTTCCGGGGCGCCGCCGAACGCGGGTGGCAAGCCGCCGACAAGGTGTATGTCGCGCCGCGTATAGGGAATGGAGATGCCGTTCTCGTTGAAGAGCCGCCAAATGTTGCGGTTGATCGTCGAACGCGTGCCGGCCGTGCCCTTGGCGGCTTCCTCGATCCAAAAACCGAGTTCGAGATTGATGCCGTCCGCGCCGAACCCAACTAGATACGCAGCCGGCGCGGGCTCGGCGAGCACCCGCTCGACGCCGCGCGCCGCCTCGACGAGCAGCGCCATCGCGCGCTCGAGATCGGACGTGTAGGCGATCTGCACCGCCGCTTTCGCATAGCCGCGCGTCAGGTACGACGAATGATTCTGCACGACGTCGGTGATGAGCTTTTCGTTCGGGATCAAGGTCTCGATGCCGTCCAGGCCGCGCACGGTCGTGTAACGCGTGCGGATTTCCGTTACCTGCCCTTGCAGCCCCGAAACGTTGATCGTGTCGCCGATTCGCAGCGACCGGTCGATCAGGATGATGAATCCCGACACGTAGTTGCTCGCCACCTTTTGCAGACCTAAGCCGAGACCGACGCCCAGCGCGCCGCCAAACACGCCCAGCACCGTGATGTCGATGCCGACGAGCGAAAAGCTGATGAGCACCGCGGCGAGCAGCAATAGCGCCCGTCCGAGGCGCGAGATCACGACCTTTAGATTCGCGTCGATCGAATGCGCCCGCATCACGCGATCCTCGTACACGGACCCGAGCCAGAGCGCGAAGATCACGGTGGCGCAGACCCACATGAGTCCGGTCGTGAGCGAGAGCAGCGTCATGTGCGCGGTACCGACACGAAATCTGACCGACGCCATCCAACTCAGCATCTGGTCCTGGATGCCGAGCACGGTCATGGCCATGCCGATCCAGACCAGGACGGAAACGAACCTTTCTGTGATCGACAGCCAGGCGTGGGCCTGCCCGGACCGCGCAAACGAACGGCGTGCGATGAAAAAGACGATGTAAATCAACGCGATGCCAAACAACGGCACGAGCGCGAGCTCGAGCAGCGAGGTCGACATGTAGTCGTCAAGCGCAGTCTGCACGATCCAGACAAGCAGGCCGCCGAGCAGCGGGAACAACGCCTTGTGCAGGCTTTCGGCGCCGAAGCGCGCCACTTCGTGCCGGGCACGCCGGTGCGAATCGAGCTTGCCGCGCACGAGACGCGCGAGCAGCCATGCGATGAGCAGCGTTCCGAGCAGCGTGCCCGCCTGCCAAATCATCACGGGCTCGCCGTAATCGCGGACGATGCCGGCGAGCATATGGGAGAGGATGCGGCTTTGCGTCATCGGTCAGACTTGAATCAGGCTTGTATTAGGCTGGAATTAGGCTGGAACTCGGCGTTCGAGGACAGCGGCGAAAAAACCGTCGGTCGCGTGCCGATGCGGCCACAGCGAGAGGTAATCGCCCATTTCCAACTCGATGCGCTGCTCGGCGAGCACTGTACCCGCCGGAACCAGCACGAACTCGGGATGATCGGCGAGAAACTGCGCGACGATGCCTTCGTTCTCGGCCTCCAATATGCTGCAGGTGGCGTACACGAGGCGTCCGCCCGGCTTCACGAGACGTGCCGCGCTGGCGAGAATCGAGCCCTGCTTCGGCACGAGTTCTTCGACCGAGGCCGGGCTCTGGCGCCACTTCAGGTCGGGGTTGCGGCGCAAGGTGCCGAGACCACTGCATGGCGCATCGACGAGCACGCGATCGATCTTACCGGCAAGACGCTTGATCTTCGCGTCGTGCTCGCTGTCGATGAGGACCGGATGCACGTTCGACAGGCCACTGCGCGCGAGCCGCGGTTTGAGCTTGGCCAGACGCCGGTCCGACACGTCGAACGCGTAAAGCCGCCCGCTCGAGCGCATCGCGGCGCCCAGCGCGAGCGTCTTGCCGCCCGCACCAGCGCAAAAGTCGACGATCATCTCACCGCGGCGCGGTGCGACGAGCGAGCACAGCAATTGGCTGCCTTCGTCCTGCACCTCGATCCAGCCGTCCTCGAACGGCTTCAGTTTCGTCAAGGCCGGCTTGCCGGCCACGCGCACGCCGAGCGGCGCGAACGGCGTCGCGCCGGCGTCGATGCCGGCCGCTTGCAACGCGTCGAGCACTTGCTCGCGATTGGCCTTCACCGGATTGACACGCAGATCGAGCGGCGCCCCATAGTTCAGTGCGGCGGCGAGCTGCGCCAGCTCATCGGCGTCGAACCGCTTCGAGAGCGCTTCGACGATCCACTCGGGCAGATTCGTCCGCACGCGCAACGGCAGGCTCGCCGGATCGATCTTCGACACGTGCTCGAGCCAGGCGCTTTCGGCTTCGGAGACGAAGGGCGCAACGGCCGCGCGGCCGGCCGTCTGCATGAGGCCGAGCAGCGCCAAGCGCCGCGTCGGGCTACCGCTGCCGCTTTCAGCCAGATGCGCGAATTCCGTCCGCCGGCGCAGCACGGCGAACACGGCCTCGGCAATGATGCCGCGCTCGGCGTGGCCGAGCTTCGGATGCGCGCGAAAAAAGCGGCTGGTCGTGGCGTCGGCCGGCCCCGTGAACTTCAGGATGTCGGCGAGCAGCGTTTCCGTCTGGCCGATCAAAAAGCCGTGCAAAGCGGAATCGCGTTTGCCGCCGCCACCGGTACGACCGGGGGCTTTGGCGCCTCGCGGCCCGCCCTTCGACGAGGTTTTCGATGCGCCGGAGGCAGAGCCTTTCGGCGCGCGTTTCTCTTTGCTTTTCGTATTATTCATGCGGCCGTTCCTTGCGTATCCGAAAAAAACCATTGGGGCTCGGGCGGCGTTACGGCAACCCGCAGCCCGGCCAGTGTCAAGCGATCTTCGATGAACCAGCGCACCGCGCGCGGGTAGATGACGTGCTCGACTGCGAGCAGGCGGCTAGCGAGCGTCGCGGCGTTGTCCGTCGACGTCACCGGAATGGCGCCTTGCACGACGATCGGCCCGTGATCGAGCTGGGGCGTCACGAAATGGACGGTCGCACCGTGCAGCGCGACGCCGGCTTCTAGCGCGCGCTCATGCGTGCGCAGCCCCGGAAAACTCGGCAACAGCGACGGGTGGACGTTCAGCATGCGGCCGGCGTAGCGCTCGACGAAGCTGAGCGTCAGCACGCGCATGAAGCCGGCGAGCACGACGAGATCGGGGGAGAAGCTGTCGATGACCTGCCCAAGCTCGGCGTCGAATGTCTCGCGATCGGCAAAACCGCCATGTTCGACAACGGCCGTCTCGATGCCTTGGGCAGCCGCGAACGCAAGCCCGGCCGCGTCGGGCCGGTTCGATACGACCGCCGCGACGCGCGCCGGCCAGCGCTCGGCGGCGCAGGC
>CAYRLJ010000144.1:0-9366 GCA_964425025.1 uncultured Burkholderia sp.
CGAGACCGGCGAAGCGGCCCTTCGTCTGCTCCTGCAGCTCTTGGTAATCGGTTTTGTCGAGATACGACGAGTGCGGATCGAGGCTCGACACCATGCCCTTGATCGCTTCCGTCAGCAGCTTTTTGTCGTCGACCGGCACGACGTAGTCATGCTTGATCTGCCCGAACACCTCCGCGAAAAGACGCAACTGATCGAGCGGCAGCGTCGTTGTGGTTTGCTGCTGCGCCGCGGCGGAAAATTGCAGCGTCGCGAAGACGCCGGTAGCGAGGCCAGCGGCGATCAAGCCGATGTTCTTGAGTTTCGTGCGCATAGAGTCGGGTGCGTTCGGGAAACGGGGTTTGAGCGCCGTGGGCGAAGGACGGTCAAGTATAACTGCTCGTGGGCCAAGCGCCCTCTGGCGCGACGCGCATAGGTGAATTCGACCGGCGCCGAGCCCGATCGGTCCGCGCGGCAAGCGGCTCGGGCTGGGCCGCTTGCCTCTCGGCGCTGCTCGGCAATCAGCTCGTCTTGCCTTGCTTGGCGACGGCGGCTTGCGCCTTGGCGATCGCTTCCTGGTCGCCCAGGTAGTAGTGGGCGGTCGGCTTCAGGTTTTCGTCGAGTTCATAGACGAGCGGCACGCCGTTCGGAATGTTCACGCCGACGATGTCGCTGTCGGAGATCCCGTCCAGGTACTTGATCAGCGCGCGCAGCGAATTGCCGTGCGCGGCGATGAGCACCTTCTTGCCGCCCTTCAGTGCCGGGGCGATCGATTCGTTCCAGACCGGCAGCACACGCGCAACGGTGTCCTTCAGACACTCGGTGAGCGGCAGCTCGGCGCGCGGCACCTTCGCGTAGCGCGGATCGTCATAGGACGCGCGCGGGTCCGTCGGCTCGAGCGCGGGCGGCGGCGTATCGTAGCTGCGGCGCCAGACGAGCACTTGGTCATCGCCGTATTTGGCCGCCGTTTCAGCCTTGTTGAGCCCGGCCAGCGCGCCGTAATGGCGCTCGTTCAGGCGCCACGAGTGGACCACGGGGAGGTACATGAGGTCCATTTGGTCCTGCACGTGCCAGAGCGTGCGGATCGCGCGCTTGAGCACTGACGTGTAGGCGATGTCGAACGTGTAGCCGGCTTCCTTGAGTAGTTGCCCGGCTTGTTGGGCCTCGCGTGCGCCTTGCTCGGTGAGGTCGACGTCGACCCAGCCGGTGAAGCGGTTTTCCTTGTTCCACGTCGATTCGCCGTGGCGGATGAGAACGAGCTTGTACATGAAATTATCGGTCGGTAGTGAGGAAGCGCTCGGCGCGCCGGCGTTGCCCGATAGGCCAAGTGCCATCGCGTCAAACGGTTATTTTATAATGGCTGGATTTCTTGCCCCGTTTACCCTTCCTTTTTTGACGATACCGTGACGTTCTTTACCGATTACACCAACCTCATTCTGATCGCGGCGCTCGTCATCTCGGGCGCGCTGCTCCTTTGGCCGAGGATCGCCGGACGGGGCCGCGGCGGCCTGTCCGCCGCCGAAGCGACGCAGCTCATCAACCGCCGTAACGCCGTGGTCGTCGATCTGCGCACCGCGGCCGATTACGCCGCAGGCCACGTGCCCGCCGCTCGTCACATCGCGCTCGACGAGCTTCAAGCAAAGATTGGCCAAATCGCGAAGAATAAGGCTACGCCGGTATTGCTCGTGTGCCAGACGGGGTTGCAGTCGAATAAGGCTTCCCAGGCCGTCATGGCGGCGGGCTATACCGAAGTTCACGTGCTGCAAGGCGGCTTGAGCGCCTGGCAGCAGGCCGGCATGCCGGTCGTCAAGTAAGGAGTGCGAGAGTGAATTCCGTCGTCATGTACAGCACGCAGGTGTGCCCCTATTGCCAGATGGCCGAACGTCTATTGAAATCGCGCGGTGTTCAGCAGATCGAAAAGATCTTGATCGACAAGGATCCGGAGCAGCGCCAGGAAATGATGACGCGCACGGGGCGTCGTACGGTGCCGCAGGTGTTCATCGGCGATACCCATGTCGGCGGCTATGACGATCTGTCCGCCCTCGATCGCGCCGGCGGCTTGATGCCGCTGCTCGGCCAGGAGTAAGCGTGGATGCGGCCGGCTCTCCTGCCGCATCCACGATCGTCTTCGCTTGACGGTTTCCCAAGCCGCAAACGCGCAAGTAGGTAGGACGAGACGCCACACGCACAAGCCGGCGGTCGGTTTGCTCGTACTGCCGCCGCACCATTTATCCATCGGAGTCACCATGTCGGACCAGAACAACCAGCCGTTCTTCAACATCCAGCGCGTCTACCTGAAGGATCTTTCGCTCGAGCAGCCGAATTCGCCGGCGATCTTCCTCGAGCAGGAGATGCCGTCCGTTGAAGTGGAAGTCGACGTCAAGGCCGAGCGTCTGGCCGAAAACATCTTCGAAATCCTCGTCACGGGTACGGTCACGGCCAAGATCAACGATAAGGTCGCGTTCCTCATCGAAGCCAAGCAAGCCGGCATCTTCGACATCCGCAACATTCCGGCCGAGCAGATCGACCCGCTCGTCGGCATCGCCTGCCCGACGATCATCTTCCCGTACCTGCGCTCGAACATCGCCGACGCGATCACGCGCGCCGGCTTCCCGCCGATCCATCTGGCCGAGATCAACTTCCAGGCGCTCTACGAGCAGCGTCTTGCGCAGGTCAACGCGCAGCAGGAAGGCGGCGCGGCGGCGAACGCCACGCAGCATTGATCTTGTCGCGAGCGGTGCCGGCCATGAAGGTCGCGGTATTGGGGGCCGGGGCGTGGGGCACCGCGCTCGCGGCGCATCTCGCGCTCAAGCACGACACCGTGCTATGGGCGCGCGATGCCGCGCTCGTGGCCGAGATGGCGGCCAAGGCAGAGAACGTCCATTACCTTCGGGGCGTCGGGTTGCCTGCCGCGCTGCGCTACGAGTCGAGCTTGCCCGCCGCGCTCGCGCATGCGGCCGACGATGCGTCGCTCGTCGTCGTCGCGACGCCCGTCGCGGGGCTCGGCGCGCTGTGCCGCGCGATGCGCGACGAGGCGCATTGCGTTCCCGCGCATCTCGTCTGGGTGTGCAAAGGCTTCGAAGCCGATACGCAGTTGCTGCCCCATCAGGTCGTCGCGGCCGAGCTTGCCGGGCATCCGAGCATCGGCGTGCTGTCGGGGCCGAGCTTCGCACGCGAAGTCGCGGCCGGCTTACCTGCGGCACTGACGGTTGCCAGCGCGTCGGCTGCCTGCCGTGAGCGCACGCTCGCGGCGTTTCATCATGGCGCCATGCGCATCTATACCGGCGACGACGTCGTGGGCGTGGAGGTGGGCGGCGCGGTGAAGAATGTGCTCGCGATCGCCACCGGCATCGCGGATGGCCTTGCGCTCGGTATGAATGCTCGCGCGGCGCTCGTCACACGCGGGCTCGCGGAAATGTCGCGGCTCGGCGCCGCGCTCGGCGGCCGTCCAGAAACGTTCACGGGGCTGACCGGCCTCGGCGATTTGATCCTGACGGCCACGGGCGACTTGTCGCGCAACCGCACCGTTGGGCTGCAACTCGCAGAGGGACGATCGCTCGACGATATTTTATTGGCGCTCGGGCATGTGGCCGAAGGCGTGCGTTGCGCGAAGGCGGTGCTCGCGATCGCACGCTCGCACGGCGTCGACGTGCCGATCACGCAAGCCGTTTGCGCCGTGCTGTTCGACGGCGTGGCGCCGCGCGATGCGGTTCACGCACTGCTGCGGCGCGACGCGCGCGCCGAGTCGGTCGGCGGGAACGGGGCGCAAGTATAGGGCGCCACGCGAATAGGGCGCCACGCGAGCGGCAGTGAGCATTGCGCGGCGAAAGCGCGTAGGCTCGCTGTATCGACCCGCCCCGGCATGTCTGCACTTGGCGGGCTAGGAGATGCCGTCATGTCCATGCTCATGCTCGGTGCGTGCCGGTTGGAGGCATGCCAGGCCGATATCGCGACGCTTGCCGTCGATGCCATCGTCAATGCGGCGAATACGTCGCTGCTCGGCGGCGGAGGCGTCGACGGCGCGATTCATCGCGCGGCGGGCCCCGAATTGCTGCGCGAATGCGAGACATTGGGCGGTTGCGCGACGGGCAACGCTAAGCTCACGCGCGGCTACCGGCTGCCGGCCAACTACGTCGTTCATGCCGTGGGCCCGGTCTGGCGCGGCGGCGATCACGGCGAAGCGCAATTGCTCGCATCGTGCTACCGCCGATCCCTCGAGATCGCGCACGATGCAGGGTGCGCGAGCATTGCGTTTCCCGCCATCAGTTGCGGTATCTACCGCTTTCCACCAAACGAAGCCGTGCGGATCGCCGTCCAGACGGTCATCGATGTGCTGCCTTCGGTCGCGGGCCTATCGCGCGTCGTGTTCGCTTGTTTCGACGAGCCGATCTTGCGGCTGTACGAGGCAGAGCTCGGCCGCCGTTAGGCGCCGCCTTCGAATCCCATTTGCCGCCACGCCTCGAACACGACGATCGCGACGGTATTCGACAGATTCATGCTCCGATTGCCGGGCCGCATCGGCAGCCGTACGCGCTGCTCCGTGGGGAAGTGCTCGAGCAACGCCGCGGGCAGCCCCCGCGTCTCGGCGCCGAAGATGAACCAATCGCCGGGCGAAAAACGCGAGTCATGAAAGCGGCTGGATCCGCGCGTCGTGAACGCGAACATGCGGGTGAGGTCCGGGGCCTCGCTCGCGATGAGCGCATCCCAGTTCTTGTGAACGCGCATTTGCGCGTATTCGTGATAGTCCAGGCCGGCGCGGCGCATCTTCGCGTCATCGAGCGGGAAGCCAAGGGGCTCGACTAGATGAAGCCGAGCGCCTGTATTGGCGCACAGGCGAATGACGTTGCCGGTGTTCGGCGGAATTTCGGGTTCGACGAGAACGACGTTGAACATGATTACTTTGGGTGAGCGAGAGTCAGTCTTGTGGCGTGCGCAGCGCGACGAAATTCGTCACGCGGCGTGCGCCCGCGCGCTTCAATGCATGCGCCGCGGCCTCGAGCGTCGCGCCGGACGTCATGACGTCGTCGACGAGGCCCACGTGTAATCCGGCCACCCGCCGCGTCACGCGAAACGCTTGCGCGACGTTGCGTCGGCGTGCCTCGCGATCCAGGCGCGATTGCGGCACTGTTTCGGCGACTCGCCGCATCAGCGTCGGATCGGCCGCCACGCCGAGATCGCGCGCGAGCGGGCGCGCGATTTCCCAGGCCTGGTTGAAGCCACGGGCGACGAGTCGCCCGTGAGCGAGCGGCATCGGCGCGAGGATGTCGGGGCTCGGCGTGCAGGCGGGATGATCGTCCGCCAGGCGCGCGAGACGCATGCCGAACTCGCGGGCGACGGCCAGCCGGGAGTGAAACTTGAGCCCTAGCGCCAGCCGTTCCAGCGGCGCACGATAATCGGCCAGTGCGAGCGTCGCGTCGAACGGCGGCGGTGTGCGCGAGCACGCGGCGCAGCGAAAGCGCGAACCGTCGCTGCGCCGCGCGCGCAGGCCTGGCAACGGCAATGCGCATACCGCGCAGCGCAGCCGCGGCTCGTTCCAATACATCGCATCGCAGCCCGGACAGATTGGACCTTGCGGCATTGTGCCGCATGATAAGCCGCAGAGCAGGCAGGTGCGGGGCAGCGCGAGCGCGGCCAGACGCCGACCAAAGCGCGACGTGAGCGTTGCGGCGAGGGCGGCGCGGCCGGCCTGCGTCGTCGTGCCGACACGCCAGGGCCACAGATTCGGTGCGTTGGCCATGGGCGGCCCTCCTCGCTGGACGGATCGAAGCGAGCGAGTATACTTCGGGCTCCTCGCACGTTTGACCGTCATGTCCCTCACACCCGCAAAGTCCGGCCGTCCGGCCTACGATTCCCGACTTGTGCGGCGCATTTTCGATCGCCGCGCAGCAACATTCGGTGAAGTGGCGTTCCTGCCTCGCGAGATCGCCCAGCGGATGCGCGAGCGGCTCGATTGCATCTTGCTGAGCCCGACGAGCATGCTCGATGCGGGCTGTGGCGCAGGCGACGACTTGGCGCCGCTGCGCGAGCGCTTTCCCGAAGCGCCGCTCGTCGGCGTCGATCTGTCCCACGCGATGCTGGCGCGCGCGTTGCCGCACACGGTGGGCGATGCCCTCTGGCGCCGCTTGTTGCCGGCCGCGCTGCAGCGCTCGCTCGGCGTGCGCGGGCCGCGCCTTGCACAGGCCGACTTCTCGGCCCTGCCGTTTGCATCCGGCGCATTCGATTTCATCTGGTCCAACCTCGCGTTGCATTGGCACTCCCGGCCCGATCTCGTGCTGCCCGAATGGCAGCGCGTGCTGGAGCCGAATGGCCTGCTGATGTTCAGCACGCTAGGCCCCGACACGCTGCGCGAGCTGCGCGGCGCCTATGCGGAAGTCGAGGCCGCGCATGGCGTGCCGGGCGCGGCGCACGTGATTGAGTTCGTCGACATGCACGATTTGGGGGATATGCTCGTCGAAAGCGGGTTCGAGATCCCCGTGATGGACCAAGAGACGTTGACGATCACTTACAAGTCGCCGCAATCGCTGCTGGCCGATGTGCGCCGCTGGGGCGCCTATCCGCATCGGGGCGAGCAACCGGGCGCGGGGCTTCCCACGGTACGCGCGCGGCGTTTGCACGCGGCGCTGCTGGAGGCATTGGAGGCGCGCCGCCGCGCTGACGGCACGATTGCGCTGACGTTCGAAGTGATCTACGGCCACGCGTGGAAAGCGGTGCCGCGCACGACGGCCGAGGGTCATTCGATCGTGCGAGTAGAAGATATTGGACGGCGCCGGCCGGGTTGAGGGCCGCTCAACGATGGCCTCGGCCGGGTTGAGGCAATGCAGGCGAAAGCATTTTTGCGAAAAATCGCAGGCTGCGACGCTTTGTCGCGGACCGTAAAGTCCTGATCCGTTATGGTCGAAATCAGTGGCCGTGACAGTATGCAAAGAAACGGGATAAAACGGCGCAAAGGCTTGTCGCGCTTGGCTTGCAGCCCGATAGCCCTTTGCTTGTGGATGCCATTGAACGCGCCTATAATGCGTCAGTTTGTCGCCCGGAGTTCCCCATATCCGGCGCGGCAGGCCCCGAATAGCGCGGTGTGCTCGATGGCATACGCGGGAGGCGGCGATGGAAACGACAACCCTGCTGACGGAAGCGGAGCCAGTCGTTCGAGATTGGTTGATGAAGCGCAATTGCGCGGTTTCGCCGCGGCAGTTCGTTTGGTTTTATGCGTCTTTGGCTTCGTTTTCAGCCGTCATCGCGGTTTGGTGGGTCGTGCGCGGTGCGTGGCCGGTTTTGCCGTTCACGGGCATCGAGCTGCTGGCGGTCGGTGTCGCATTTGTGATTCATGCGCGCCATGCGGTCGACTACGAGCGGATCCGGCTCTTCCGGAACCGGCTCGTAATCGAGCAGATGAGCGGGCAGCGGTTGACGCAGTACGAATTCAATCCGCGTTGGGTGCGGATAGAGCGCGGCGCGGCGCCGCGCGATCCGATCAGGGTGGTGTCGCGCGGGCAAGCGGTCGTGGTCGGCGCGCACCTCGCGCAACATCGGCGCGCGTCGTTCGCAGCGGAGTTGCGCGCGGCGCTGACGCGGTGCGGTTGAGGCGACTCGAGCCGGACGTCAAGCGGGGGCGAGGGTTTGAATGGAAATTTTGGGTAAGGATGCTATGAAAACAATCAAGCGAGCCCTCATGGGCGTGCTGGCGTCTTGCGCACTGTTCAGCGCGCATGCCGCCTTGGCAGTCGGCGATAGTCCGGGCGGCCCCGCCGTCAACGAGATCAATTTCCAGCCGCCCGTGACGAAAATCGCTGAGGAGCTCTATCACCTGCACATGATGATGTTGCTGCTGTGCACGGTGATTTTCATCGGCGTGTTCGGCGTGATGTTCTATTCGATTATCGTGCACCGGAAATCGAAGGGATTTAAGGCCTCCCATTTCCATGAAAGCACGACGGTCGAAATCATTTGGACGATCGTACCGTTCATCATCGTCGTGTTGATGGCGCTGCCGGCCACGAAAACGGTCGTCGCCATGAAGGACACGAGCAACGCCGATTTGACGGTCAAGGTCACGGGCTACCAGTGGAAGTGGGGCTACGACTACGTCAAGGGCCCGGGTGAGGGCGTCAACTTCTTCTCGACGCTCACGACGCCGCGCGACCAGATCGACGGCAAAGCACCGATCACCGATACGTACTTGCAGGAAGTGGACAACCCGCTCGTCGTACCAGTGAACAAGAAGATTCGCATCATCACGACGGCTAACGACGTCGTCCACTCGTGGTACGTGCCGGCGTTCGGCGTCAAGCAAGACGCGATTCCGGGCTTCGTGCGCGACACCTGGTTCAAGGCCGAGAAGACCGGTACGTTCCGCGGCTTCTGTACGGAACTGTGCGGTAAGGAGCACGCGTTCATGCCCGTGGTCGTGACGGTGCTGTCGGACGACGACTACGCCAAGTGGGTCGACGACCAAAAGAAGAAGCTGGCGAACGCGAACGACGATCCGAACCGTACCTACACGATGGCTGAGCTCATGCAGCGCGGCGGCGAGGTGTACAAGTCGAACTGCGCCGTGTGCCACCAGCCCACGGGCAAGGGCGCGGGCGTGTTCCCGGCGCTCGATGGCAGCAAGATCGCCAACGGTGCGATCGCGAACCACGTGAGCATCGTGCTGAGCGGCAAGGGTGCGATGCCGAACTGGGGCAAGACGCTCAACGATGTCGAGATCGCTTCGGTCATCACGTTCGAACGCAACTCGTGGGGCAACCATACCGGCGACGTCCTGCAGCCGCGGCAGATCGCCGATGCCCGCAACGGCAAGATGCCCGAAGGCGGCGATCACCTGACGGGCGGTGCTGCCGCGCCGGCCGGTGCAAGCGAGGCGCCCGCCGCTAGCGGCGCCGCCGCGGCAAGCGGGCCGACGGCCTCGATCGGTGCGAAGCGCGCCGTGAAGGCCAGCCGGATGGGTAAGAATCAGCCGGAAGCGGTCGCTGCGCGCACCGCGCCGGCGGCTTGACGTGTCGCCGCACTATTTGTTCTAGGAGATTTACATGTCTAGCATCGGACACGATGTAGCCGCGGGCCATGGCCACGACGACCATGCGCACGCTATGCCGCATGGTTGGCGCCGGTGGCTGTTCGCCACCAATCACAAGGACATCGGGACGATGTACTTGTTGTTCTCGTTCGTGATGTTCCTTTCGGGGGGCGTCGCGGCGCTGATGATCCGCGCGGAGCTGTTCCAGCCGTACCTTTGGATCATGCGTCCCGAGTTCTTCAATCAGCTCACCACGATGCACGGTCTCATCATGGTGTTCGGCGCGATCATGCCGGCGTTCGTCGGCTTCGCGAACTGGATGATCCCGCTGCAGATCGGCGCGGCCGACATGGCATTCGCGCGGATGAACAACT
>CAYRLJ010000145.1:0-9244 GCA_964425025.1 uncultured Burkholderia sp.
GCTCGGATGTGTGAATGATCCGCGCAATCGAAAAGTCGACCACCGCGCGTTCTGCCGTATCGAGCATATAGCTCGACATCGTTTCGGTGACGCGCGCGGCGACGAAGCTGCCGCGCCCGACCTCGCACCGTATCAGCCCCTGCCGCTCGAGTTCCTTGTATGCATTGGTGACCGTCTGCACGCTGATCGCCAGCGCCGCGGCGACATCGCGCTGCGGCGGCAAACGCGCGCCCGGCAGCAACGAAGCGCTTTCGATGTCGGCAGCAATCGCCTTGACCAGCCGCTTGTATTTCGATTCAACGCCGTGCACCGCACACACGGCTTCACTCCACTGCTCGATCACCACTGCTCCTCCCGCTTACCTCCGACAAGGTCGACGGCGGCTCCGGTACCGAGCGTCGTCGTCCCCATAGTGACGCAAAAAGGGGGTGAAAAAATATTGTCCTAGGGCAATTGAAGGAAAGTTCCGCTGCCGATATCCGGCGAGGCCTTCCAGCGGTTCTCCGGACGGGTGTGCCAAACGCGCGAGATCGGTAACGTCTCACCGGCGTGCATCCGGGGCGCCCCTTATTCCGTAAAAAGGAAATAAGTGGGTGTTGTGCTTGGAAGCACGAGGAGATCCCCATGCCGACGCAAGTGCTTTATACGAAAACACTCGATATTTTTCTCGCTGCTACACTACGCGCACGGAAGCGTCCCTTGTCCAGCCCCTTGTCCATCCATCGTGAGAGGACCATGTCGTCGAGGCCAGCGAATCAGAAGCGTGACGCGCCGCATCCGCCGGGCTTGTCAGACCCAGCGCAACGAGATGAGCTTGACGGACTGCTCTTGGCCGCCGCGCGACGCGATACGGCTGCTTTCGAGACCCTGTACCGTCGCACATCGCCAAAGATTTTCGCCATCTGCATGCGGATGCTGCGTGACCGGCACGAATCCGAAGATACGCTTCAGGACGTCTTTGTCACGGCGTGGCGCCAGGCCGCAACGTTCGATCCGCAATTGGCCAGCGCCGTCACCTGGCTCGGGACGATCGCGCGCAATCGCGCGATAGACCGCCTGAGGCACCATCGCACGCACCCCCTCGACGAAGCCAATATCGAAGAGATCGCCGACGAGGCGGCGACCCCCGCCGCGCTTGCGCAGCTCAGCCAGGAGCGCCGGCGGCTGGAGCAGTGCCTGCAGGGATTGCCTCACACCCAGCAAAAGGTGGTCAAAGAGGCGTTTTATACGGGTTGCTCTTATGCGGAAATGGCTGCGCGCCTGAGCGTGCCGCTTGGCACCATGAAAAGCTGGATCCGGCGCAGTCTGATCCAGCTCAAGCTATGCCTGGAAAAATGAGCACCTTCGATAACCCCGACGAAATGGACCTTCGCTGCGCGGAGTATGCGCTGGGCGTGCTCGGCGATGACGAGCGCCGCGAAGTCGAGCGTGCGATGCGGCAAGACCCGCAGATGGCGCAGGCCGTTGCGCGCTGGCAAGCCCGCCTGATGCCGCTGAGCGAAGACATCGAAGAAGTCGCGCCACCGCAGGACGTCTGGAACAGGGTGCAGTCGCAGGTCGGCTTGACGGCTCATGCACGAGGCCGCGAATCGTTCTGGGACAGCCTGCGGTTCTGGCGCTGGACCGCATTGGGTTCGGCCATCGCGGCGGGCGGGCTCGCCGTCGTCCTGATCGGCTCCGTGTTGTTGCGTCACGCCGCTACGCCCCCGGCGGCGCCGCAATATCTGATTGCCACACTGAAGCGTCAAGGGTCGTCGTCGGGCTGGACGGCGACGGTCGATGCGCAACACGCAAGGATCGTTGTGGTGCCGCCTCGCGATCTGGCTATCGGCAGCACCCAGTCGACGCAAATGTGGATGATCCCTCCCGGATCGAAACCCCTCTCCCTGGGCGTCATCGACGCGAGTCGTCCCACCGTCGTGCATGTTCCGCCGGAACGCCTCGATGCATTGCGGGCCAAGGTCACCCTCGCCGTGTCGCTCGAACCGCGAGGCGGATCGCCAACCGGGCAGCCCACCGGGCCAGTACTTGCAGCGGGTCCCGTGGAAGGCATCTGACATGCTGGCGTCCCGGTGGCAGGCTCGACCGCACACGGGCTCGCCGATTCATGCAGCCCCGAGCACCTGGGCAATCAGCAGCATGTTCAAACCCAGAACAATCACGGCGCACACGAGCGCTGCGAGCGTCGTGATCGGGCGGTTGCGAAACGGCCCCATGAAGGCACTGCGCGACGTGAACCAGATGAGTGCAATCATCGGCAAAGGCAACGCAACGCTCAGCGCTACCTGACTCAGCACAAGGGCCCGCGTGGCATCCACACCGAGCGATACCACGACGAACGCCGGGATCATCGTGACGAGCCGTCTTGCCCACACGGGGATGTGAACGCCGACGAATCCCTGCATGATCATCTGTCCCGCCATCGTTCCGACCACGGAGCTGGAGACCCCGGATGCGATCAACGCTGCGAGAAAGACTGCCGCCGCGGCGCTGCCGAGTACGGGCGATAGCGTGCGCCACGCCGTTTCGATTTCGGCGGTATCGGGATGTCCAGCGTGAAATGCCCCGGAGGCCATCACGACCATCGCCATATTGACGAGTCCCGCCACGCCCAATGCCGCAATGACCTCGATGTTCGAATACCGGACCAGGGTAGCTAGCGCCCGGACGTCGCGGGCCGGGACGCGCTTCTGTGTGAGGCCCGAATGCAGAAACAGCACGTGCGGCATCACGGTCGCGCCCACGATGCCGACCGCCAGCGTCAACGCGTCTTTATCGGGAATCGCCGGAGTGACCGCATGAATCGCGAGGGCGCCCCACTCGACGTGCGTCATCAGCAGTTCGGCGACATACGACAGGCCGATCACGCCGACCAGCGCCGCAATCGCCAGTTCGAGCGGACGAAATCCCCTGCTTTCGAATTGCAAAAGCACGTAGGTGACGGCCGCCGTGACGAACATCGACGGCATCATCGGCAGATGACTCAGCAGTGAAATACCGAGCGAGCCGCCGACGAATTCAGCAAGATCGGTCGCCATCGCCGCGGCCTCGCTCACGAGCCACATCGCGATGACATAACGGCGTGGCAAATGATCGCGGCAGAGTTCCGCGAGATTGCGTCCGGTCGCGAGCCCAAGCTTCGCGGACAGCGACTGGAACAGCATGGCCACGAGATTGGCCACCACGACGACCCAGAGCAGGGTGTAGCCGTATCGCGCGCCGGCCTGAATGTTCGTGGCGAAATTGCCAGGATCCATATAGGCGATCGACGCGATGACAGCCGGCCCCGCACAGGCCAGCATCGCGCGAGGCCCTCGTAGCTTGCCTGCCAGCACGGCCTGGACGGCGTTTCGCGTCTGTTCGGTGAGCGACGGATCGACCGTGGCGCGAACGGCAACCTGATTCATTGGGGCTCCAGCGTGCGCCACGGGCGCTCATCGCAGATGAGATCGGGCAGCGGGTCAGCGCCGGCTGCCCCAGAGGTTGCGTGTCAGGCGCTCATGTTCAATGTGCCATTCACGCCGTTCGGGAAAAACCCGCCTTTCATCGCGGCGGAACTTGTCAAAAAGACGATGTTGAGCACGTTCGCGTAATTGCGGCTGAATGCGAGCCCGTTGGCATCGAGCGGCGCGATATTCGCCGTGCCGGGCGCGGTGCCCGTAATGCCCTGGTCGTCCTGACCGTTGTTGTCGAGGCTGTCGCGTGCTGCGGATATCGCATTGGCAGCCGTGATCAGACTGGTCGTGTTGATGCCCTTTGAGTACAGGGTGCTTCGCACAAGCCCTGCGTGATAGGCCTCTGCCGCGAGAATGCCGGCGGCCGCTTCGAGGAAGGTCTTGTTCGTGATGAGCGGCGAGGCGCCCTTGTACGCCGTCACGCCGACGTCTTCGAAGATGAAAGCGCCGAGCAGGAAATTGTTGTCATTCGCATAGGGGTTGAAGGCAGCGCCCGCCCCGACCAGGCCCGCCGCACGCGCCGCGTTCGAAAATGCCCCGTTCGGATCGGTTCCGCCGATGTCGATGGCGGGTTGCGCGACGGCGGCCGAGCCGAGTGCGGTACGCAGGAACGTCACATGTTCGCGTTCGTCGTTGGCGATCTCGTTAGCGTAGGCCTTGACGACGGGATCCTGAAACGGCACCTGCTGCCCGGGAACCACGGCACCCATCGTCCCGACACCCGCCGTCATCGCGGCGGGCAAACCGGCACCCGTCGTTGCATACGTATAGAACTGGGATTCGAGATACTCGAGGTTCAGGGCGAAATTCAGAATCTCCGCGTCTGTCGGCGCGGACGCGGCGCTTGCGTTGTTTCCAGAGCCTCCGCCGCACGCACTGATCAGCGTGCCGCCCACGAGGCCCAGCCCCAGTCCACCCGCGTTTCTGAAGAACTGGCGACGATTCCTGCGGCGCTCGACCCGACGATCGAAGGCTTCAACGATGAGTTCCGATTCGGACATGATTTTGCTCCTTGACGAGTTCCATTGAACTGACGCAAAGCTCACGCGCGCGGGGGAAACTGGACAGGCCGACGGTGCGGCAGCGCGGCTCGCTCGACGCAATCGAAGGCGACGTGTCTCCCGCGCGTGTTCCGAAAGAACACGCGACGCGGGGTCATCCGTCTTCAGAGCGGAATACGATTCGAGGTGGGGTGCGGATGCGCGGCGACGCAACTATTTTTTAGAATGATCCGTGTTGCTAAATTCAGCCCACGCGCAATGTCGGCGATAATGGCGGCCACAGCGGCGCGATGACGTATCGATCGGTCGTGCCACCATCGTGCATTCGAATCTGGAGGACGCTATGCGTGACATTATCGACGGCTTTCTACGCTTTCAGCGCGAGGTCTATCCGCAACGCATCGAGCTTTTCAGGCACCTTGCGACGACGCAAAATCCGAAGGCGCTGTTCGTCACCTGCTCGGACAGCCGTGTCGTGCCCGAACTCCTCACACAGCGCGAACCGGGCGAGCTGTTTGTGATCCGCAACGCGGGCAACATCGTACCCTCGTACGGTCCAGAACCGGGCGGCGTGTCAGCCACCGTCGAATATGCGGTCGCGGTGCTGGGCGTGCAAGACATCGTCATCTGCGGCCATTCGGACTGCGGAGCGATGGGTGCGATTTCTCGCTGCACGTGTCTGGATCATATGCCGGCGGTCGCGAACTGGCTGCGTCACTCTGACGCCGCGAAAGCGATCAATGCGGCGCATCAGTTCGACACGCCTCGCGCGAAGCTCGACGGCCTCGTGCGTGAAAATGTGATCGCGCAGCTTGCGAACCTGCGCACGCATCCATCGGTGGCGCTCGCGCTCGAACAGGGGCGCATGAATCTGCACGGCTGGGTCTACGACATCGAGAAGGGCGCCATCGATGCGCTCGACGGCGCGACACGACGCTTCGTTTCACTCGCTGATTCGCCGAATACCGTTGCGGTGGCTGCGCGCAACGGCAAACAAACGTGATCGCGACAGGTTGAGGAGGGTCGCGATTACTCCAATGAAAACAACCCATCTTTCTTCAGACCGTCTTCAGAATCCTCCGCCGCATATCGCTGCCCGACACCGCCGCGCTCGCCGGCGGCTCCTCCTTAGCCGTCTGTAACGACAGATACCGCAGGCAGCACACCCGCAAAAACGACGCGAAGTTGCTCGGGGCCTCGCCACGCAAGGCGATCAGTTCGTCATACAGTTTCACCGCGAACTGACTCGTCGTCATGTTTTCCCGTGCGGCGATTTCCTGCAGCACGTCCCAGAACAGGTTTTCCAGTCTGACCGTCGTAATCACGCCGTGAACGCGTAGCGACCTCGTGCGCGATTCATAGAGGATCGGGTCCGCGTTGACATAGATGCCGCACATGATCGTCTCCGGTTCTCGGCTCGAGAAGGTATCGGCCATAAACATACGCCAGGGCGCCCCGGCCGCGCAAACGCAGCGTTGCTGCAGTGCGTTCGCGCGGCCGGGCCGTCCTTAGCGGATCGTCAGCCGCGCCTCGTCAGATCGTCCTGCGCTTCATCTGGTCGGCGATATAGTCGGACTGGCGGATCGCCAGTGTGACGATCGTCAGCGTCGGGTTTTCGGCCGCGCCGGTCGTGAACTGGCTACCGTCCGAGACGAACAGGTTGCGCACGTCATGCGTCTGGCCATGCGCATTGACCACGCCATCCTCCGGCTTCGCGCTCATCCGGCAGGTGCCGAGGTTGTGCGTCGAAGGATAGGGCGGCACGCGGTACACGGTCTTCGCACCGACCGCCTCGTACACCGCGGACCCCTGCTTGAACGCATGCTCGCGCATCGCCTCGTCGTTCGGGTGATCGTCGAAATGCACGTTCGGCACCGGCTGGCCGTACTGGTCCTTCACGCTGGCGTTCAGCGTGACGCGATTGTCGGCGCGCGGCATGTCTTCGCCGACGATCCACATCCCCGCCGTATTCGCGTACTGGTCCATCGCCTCGGTAAACGACGGCCCCCAAGCGCCCGGATTCAGGAACGCGGCATAGAACGGCAGCCCGAGTGAGATCGTCTCCATGTGATAGCCGCCGACGAAGCCGCGCGCCGGATCGTTGCGCGCCTCGTCCTCGATGATGCCGGCCATCGTCGTGCCCTTGTACATATCGACCTTGTGATCGAAGGTCGCATATACGGAGCCGGTGGTGTGGCGCATATAGTTGCGCCCGACCTGGTCGGAGGAGTTCGCGAGGCCATTTGCGAACTTGCCCGAATGCGAGTTGAGCAACAGCCGCGGCGTCTCGATCGTGTTGCCCGCGACGGCCACCACGCGTGCCTTCTGGCGTTGCAGTTTGCCTTGCGCGTCGTAATACAGCACGCCCGTCGCCTTGCCGCGCGCGTCGTGCTCGATTCGTACCACATGCGCTTGTGGACGCAATTCGAGGTGGCCGGTCGCTTGCCCGCGCGGCAGTTCCGTATAGAGGGTCGACCACTTCGCGCCGGTGCGGCAGCCCTGGAAGCAGAAGCCGCGTTGGAAGCAGTGACTGCGATCGTCACGCACGACGCTGTTGATCGCCATGTGGCCGGTGTTGCATTGCTTGTAACCGACTTTCATCGCGCCGGCCGACATCACCCTGAAATTATTGTTGCCGGGCAGACCCGGCAGTCCGTTGGTGCGGGTCACCCCGAGCTTCTTTTCGGCGCGGTCGTAGTAAGGATCGAGCTCTTTGCGGGTGAGCGGCCAGTCGAGCAGCGTCGCGCCCTTGATGTCGCCGTAAACGGTGCGCGTCTTGAACTCGTGCGGCTGGATGCGCAGACTCGCGCCGGCCCAGTGCGTCGAGGTGCCGCCCACTGTCTTGCAGATCCATGCCGGCAGGTTCGGAAAGTCCTTGGCGATGCGCCATGTTCCCGACGTCGTGCGTTTGTCCAGCCACGACAGCAACTGGAACGAACCCCATTCGTCGGTGACGTAATCGGCCTGGGTGTGCATCGCGCCCGCTTCCAGCACCACGACGTCGATGCCTTTCTGCGCGAGTTCGTTCGCGAGCGTGCCGCCGCCCGCGCCCGAGCCGATGACCACGACCACGTTGCTGTCGTTGAGCGAAAAGTGCTTTTTGTTCAGATCCATGATCCGTCTCCTGTCTCAGCTATCTTTTGGAATCGGGCCGCTTGCCTCGGCCGGTGGGTCGGGTAGCCAGGACAGGTTGTTGAAGCCCTTGTACAGATAGCCGCCATCGCCGTCGGAGGCCCCGTAGCCAAAGTGCTCAAAAGCCAACGGATTGCTGTACAGCGAGACGATCGCGGTCGTGCGCACCGTCGTGAAGAACGGCGTGCCGGCCAGCGCGGCGACGTCGCGCGCCTGGGCGCCGCTGTCGCGCTTAGACCAGTCGGAACCACCGGCAGTCGCGTCGAGTTGTTTGACGCCGTCGGCCAGTTGCCGGCGTACTGCGGGATCCTTCTGCGCCTTGCCGTCGAGGTCTTTGACGACGAGCGCGTAGACCGCGTCGTCGAGCGTCGGATGCGGATAGAGTTGGCGCGTGAAGGCGAGCAGCACGTCGCCCTGGTGGGTGTCGAGGCCCTGCAGTTCGAGCGCCCAGACGCGGCTCGGCGCCAGCATCGCCAGCGTGGACGACAGGGCAAGGGTGCCCGTCAGCACGCCGGTGCCTTTGAGCAGCTCCCGCCGCGTGAGCTTGATGCGCAGTGCGGCGTCGACCGGCTGCCCGTGCGGGTCGCGAGCGATCGGTATGATCGTGGGGGTCATGTTGTCTCCGTTGTATGGATCTCGCGCCATTGGATCGGGCCTGGCGCGCAGCCGTGCAGGATCGCTAACGATAGTGCCCGTGCTTTTCCAGTACTTCGATCTTGTAGCCGTCGGGGTCCTGGATAAAGAAGTACCGGGCGATCAGCGAGCCGTCGTCCGCATGGAATTCGCGCAGATCGTTCGGCTCGAAACCCATGTCGAGCAGACGCTGACGTTCGGCCTTCGCGTCGTCGGCGACGAACGCCACATGGCCATAGCCGTCGCCGTGCGTATACGGCTCGGCGTGTCCCTTGTTCCAGGTGAGCTCGAGTTCCGTGTCGGCCTCGCCGTTGCGCAGGTAGGCCAGCGCGAACTCGGGGAAGTCGAGCCGGTGCGAGACCTTTAAACCGAATACCTTGTCGTAGAAGTCCAGCGAGCGCGACAGATCCTGCACGCGGATCATCGTGTGAATGAGCTTGGGCATGGGGTGTCTCCTCCGTCTGCGAGTGGCAACGCGGATGACTCGCGCTGTTCGCAGTGACGCCAGTTTAGGCGTGGCAACGGAGGGAGGGTAATGGCCGGCTAAATCGGCATTGGGGCTTGCCCTCAGTGCGGATCCGAGCGGCGGGCGGACGTGGGCGGGGCGTTCGTACGCGTGCTATCAGGCGTTTCCGCTGATCGCCGCCTACGCCGCGTCGAAAGGCGCGCTCGCCCAGCTGACTCGCGCCATGTCGCTTGAGGCGATCGATCACGGCGCTGACGGTGCTGCGGCACGCCATGCCGTATCTGCGCGAACAACGCAGCGGGCATGTGATCAACATCGCGTCGATCGTCGGTCATCAGGGGGATAAGGACGAGCTTGTCTTGCTGGCGATCGAAATGTCTTACGCAGGCGCCTGCGAATTCGCTTGGGTGAAGGGAGAACAGGCAGAGTTGATATGCGACACGCTACCCTGATCGGCCCTAGCGTCATCGCGTTTCGTAGCTAACTAGTGGAGATCGGGCGAAAACCCTTACCAGATATGGCGCGCCCGGCTGGGATCGAACCAGCAACCCCTGCCT
>CAYRLJ010000146.1:0-9014 GCA_964425025.1 uncultured Burkholderia sp.
ACGACGACACGTCGAATCTCGCCGAACTCGCGCAGTACGCGATGCACTTTTGCGCCATCGAATCGTGCGGCAAATGCACACCGTGCCGCATCGGCTCGACGCGCGGCGTCGAAGTCATCGCACGCATCCGCGAAGGCGACACGTCGGACAAGCAGATCACGTTGCTGCGCGACCTTTGCGACACGATGGTGTCGGGCTCGCTGTGCGCGATGGGCGGCATGACGCCCTTCCCGGTGCTGTCCGCCCTTGACCACTTCCCCGAAGACTTCGGTCTTCTCCCTGCTGCGCCGAAAGCGGCAGCGGCTTGATTGACGGAGCCTCACATGTCCGACGCGCCCGCCCGTACCCTTACCGCCCCGACGAGCTCGGGAGGCTGCGGTTCAGCAACCTGCGCATGCCGCGCGAACGCACTCTCGCCGCTCGACGAAACCGACTACGGCACGCCGCGCCGGCATGCCGATACTGACGTCACGCTCGAAATCGACGGCCGCAGCATCACGGTGCCGAGAGGCACGTCCGTCATGCGCGCCTCGATCGAAGCCGGCGTCAACGTGCCAAAACTGTGCGCGACCGATTCGCTCGAACCGTTCGGCTCGTGCCGCCTGTGCCTTGTCGAGATCGAAGGCAAGCGCGGCTATCCCGCTTCGTGCACGACGCCGGTCGAAGCCGGCATGCGCGTGCGCACCCAAAGCGACCGGCTACAAGCGCTGCGGCGCAACGTGATGGAGCTCTACATCTCCGATCACCCGCTCGATTGCTTGACCTGTCCCGCCAACGGCGACTGCGAGCTGCAAGACATGGCCGGCGTCGTCGGCCTGCGCGAAGTGCGCTACGGCTTCGATGGCGCCAACCATCTGAAAGACGTCAAGGACGAATCGAATCCTTACTTCACTTACGATCCGGCCAAGTGCATCGTTTGCAATCGCTGCGTGCGCGCCTGCGAAGAAACGCAAGGCACGTTCGCGCTGACGATTGCCGCGCGCGGTTTCGAATCGCGCGTTAGCGCGAGCCAGAGCCAGCCGTTCATGGAATCGGAATGCGTCTCCTGCGGCGCTTGCGTCGCGGCTTGCCCGACCGCCACGCTCGTCGAGAAGACGGTCTCGTTCACGGGTCAGCCCGAACACTCGGTCATCACGACGTGCGCTTATTGCGGCGTCGGGTGCTCGTTCAAAGCGGAGATGAAGGGCAGTGAAGTCGTGCGCATGACGCCGTTTAAGAACGGCCAGGCGAATGAAGGGCACGCGTGCGTGAAAGGCCGCTTTGCCTGGGGCTACGCAACCCATAAGGACCGCATCACGAAGCCGATGATCCGCGCGAAGATCACCGATCCCTGGCGTGAAGTGAGCTGGGAAGAGGCCATCGCCTACGCGGCATCCGAATTCCGCCGCATTCAAGGCAAATACGGGCGCGACTCGGTGGGCGGCATTACGTCCTCGCGCTGCACGAACGAGGAAACGTACCTCGTGCAGAAGCTCGTGCGCGCGGCCTTCGGCAACAACAACGTCGATACCTGCGCGCGCGTCTGCCATTCGCCGACGGGCTACGGCCTGAAGACGACGCTCGGCGAATCGGCCGGCACGCAGACGTTCGAGTCCGTCGCACACGCCGATGTCATCATGGTCATCGGCGCGAATCCGACCGACGGTCACCCTGTGTTCGGCTCGCGCTTGAAACGCCGTCTGCGCGAAGGCGCCAAACTCATCGTCGCCGATCCGCGCCGCATCGATCTCGTCGACGGCCCGCATGTCAAGGCAACGCATCACCTGCCGCTGCGTCCCGGCACGAACGTCGCGCTCATCAACGCGATCGCGCATACCATCGTGACCGAAGGCTTGCTCAATGAAGCGTTCATCGCCGAGCGTTGCGAGCCGCTCGCGTTCGAGCAGTGGCGCGCTTTCATCGCGAAGCCTGAAAATTCGCCCGAAGCGACGGCCGAGGTCACGGGCGTGCCGGCCGAACTCGTACGCGAAGCCGCGCGGCTGTACGCGACCGGCGGCAACGCGGCCATCTACTACGGCCTCGGCGTGACCGAGCACGCGCAGGGTTCGACCGCGGTCATGGGGATCGCAAACCTCGCGATGGCGACGGGTAACATCGGCCGCGAAGGCGTCGGCGTGAACCCGCTGCGCGGCCAGAACAACGTGCAAGGCTCGTGCGACATGGGCTCATTCCCGCACGAACTGCCCGGCTATCGCCACATCAGCGGCGACGAAGCACGTCATCAATTCGAAGCCGCTTGGGGCGTGCAGTTGCAACCCGAGCCTGGCCTGCGCATTCCCAACATGTTCGACGCGGCCGTGGACGGAAGCTTCAAGGCCCTCTACTGCCAGGGCGAGGACATCGTTCAGTCGGATCCGGACACGCAGCACGTGGCCGCCGCGCTCACGTCGATGGAATGCATCGTCGTGCAAGACATCTTCCTGAACGAAACGGCGAAGTACGCACATGTGTTCCTGCCGGGCTCGTCGTTCCTCGAAAAGGACGGCACGTTCACGAACGCGGAGCGCCGGATCTCGCGCGTGCGCCGCGTCATGCCGCCGCTCGCGCGCTATGCAGACTGGGAAGTGACGCTGCTGCTCTCGCGTGCGCTCGGCTACGAGATGGACTACGTGAATCCGTCCGAAATCATGGACGAAATCGCACGGCTCACGCCGACATTCCACGGCGTCTCCTACGAGCTGATCGATCGTCTCGGCAGCGTCCAATGGCCATGTAACGAGCAGGCGCCGGAAGGGACGCCGACGATGCACATCGACGAATTCGTACGCGGCAAGGGCAAATTCGTCATCACGCAATTCGTCGAATCGCGCGAGAAGGTCACGCGCCGCTTCCCGCTCTTGCTGACGACGGGACGCATTCTGTCGCAATACAACGTCGGCGCGCAGACACGCCGCACGGAAAACTCGCGCTGGCACGACGAGGATCGGCTCGAGATCCACCCGCACGACGCCGAGGACCGAGGCATCAAGACGGGCGATTGGGTCGGCATCGAATCGCGCGCGGGACATACGGTGCTACGTGCGCTCCTCAGCGAGCGGATGCAGCCAGGCGTCGTCTACACGACGTTCCACTTCCCCGAATCCGGAGCGAACGTCATCACGACGGACAGCTCCGATTGGGCGACGAACTGCCCTGAGTACAAGGTCACGGCGGTGCAGGTGCAGTCGGTCGCGCAGCCGTCGCAGTGGCAGCAGCAATACGAACGCTTCAACGAGACGCAGCTGGAATTGCTGCGTGAGCGCGAGCGTTCGCTGGCCGGCGCGACGAGCGGCAAGTGACCATGATGTCGAGCAATCCGAGACTGACGAACGAAGGCGAGCGGCGATGAGAACCGAGCACTTGATCGAGATGGCGAATCAAATCGGCGATTTTTTTGCGTCGATGCCCGATCGCGAGGCAGCGGTGACCGACATCGCCGCACATATTCGACGCTTTTGGGAGCCGCGCATGCGGCGCGCGATCCTCGCGTCGCTCGACGATCCGGCGGCGAGCGAGACGATGTCGCCGATCGTGCGCGAAGCGCTCACGCGCTCGCGCGAGGCGCTGACACCGCAAGCGGTGGCGTGACGCATTGGCGTGACGCCTATCAGGGAGCGCGGCGCCGGCGCCCGCGTATCTCCATCGTGAACGCGGGGGCAAGCGGGCCTCAGAGCGTCTTACGCGCGCCCGCGCCCGTGCCCGCCGCGTACCAAGTTTCGCAATGCCGAGCGAGCGCG
Source organism: uncultured Burkholderia sp. (assembly GCA_964425025.1). GTDB lineage: Bacteria > Pseudomonadota > Gammaproteobacteria > Burkholderiales > Burkholderiaceae > Trinickia. The sequence continues at coordinate 3,717 of CAYRLJ010000146.1, forward strand.
CTTGCGTCGGACGCCGGCCGCCCGCGCGCACCGATGTAACCGTCGGGCCGTACCAGGTAGAACGCAGGACGCGTTCGGCCATACGCATGTGTCAGCGATGACACATCGTCTTCTTGCGCGTCGGTCACGCGCCAAATCCGCACCCCCTCCGGCAGTACCGCGCCAATCGTCGCACTCAAGCGCTCGACTTCGGGCGCGTGCTTGATGTCGGGGGCGGCGAGCGTGCTCGTCGCATCGAGTGTGCCAGGAGCCCTGCTCGGCAACTCCACGAGGATGAACAGCGAGAAGCACCCGGGATCGTGCAAATCGTAAAGCCGGCCAATACCGGGCGCCCGCCCGAGCGGGCCGTCGACGACATGCACCAAGGCGTCCGGCGCGCGCTCGCCGGCTCGCGGGCCGCCGTCGAGCACACGTTCGAGCGTGAGCGGGCTGCGCCGGTACTGAATCGCCAACTCGCTGACCATCAGCCGCGCCGCATCGCGTAGCGGCCCGAATGAGGCGAGCACCGGCATCACGCGCTCGCGCAACAGCCTCAACGGCCCGCGCTCGGCCTCGGCCAACTGCGTCATGAAAGCCGTCTGACGCAAAACGTCGCGCTCGATCGGATGGCGCTCGATCTGATAAGTGTCGAGCAGCGACTCGCTCCCGCGGCCCGCCACCGCACGAGCGAGCTTCCAGCCAAGATTCAAGGCTTCCTGGATGCCCGTGTTCATCCCCTGCCCGCCCGCGGGACTGTGAACATGCGCGGCGTCGCCGGCCAAGAACACGCGCTGCGCGCGCAGCTGCTCGACCATTCGACTATTGAGATGAAAATAACTGGACCAGCCGAGCGCCGACAGCGTCAACGGGCGATGCACCCGCCGCTGCGTGAGGCCGCGGCACAATTCGAGCGAGGGTGGTGAGTCGTCGCCGGCGGCAACGGATCCGGGCATGTGCTTGTCAAACGTTGTGGTATCGGGCGAGCCATCTGCTTGTTCGACGGAATCCGGCCCCATCGCGCCGCGCGCCAGCGCTGCTGCGTTATCGGCAACGAGGCGATGCCGGCCGCCCCCCATCGGAATGATCCCGGCCAATCCGTCGGCCGACGCGAACAGATGAAATTCGTCGTCCGACAAATCCGAATCGATCTGCAGATCGGCGAGCATGAATGTCTGCTCGAACGTCCTGCCGGCAAAACTAAAACCGAGCAGATGGCGCACGGTGCTGTGCGCGCCGTCCGCGCCGACGACGTAGGCGGCGCGGCACGTTTCCTCGCGGCCGTCAGCGTGCACGAGTTGGGCCTCGACTTGCGAAGCATCCTGCCGCAGGCCGGCGAGCTCGACGCCTCGCTCGATTTGCACGCCGAGTGTCGCGAGATGTTCGGTCAGCACGCGCTCCGTTATCGATTGCTCTAAACAGAGCAGATAGGGATAGCGCGTTTGCAAGGGATCGAAATCGAGCCGCGCGAGCCGAGTGCCGTTCGAGTACAGATTGGCCGCGCGCAAACGGTGCCCGAGTTCGAGGAAAGGCTCGACGACCCGCTGTTGCTCCAGCAACTCCAGCGTGCGCGCCTGAATGCCGATCGCTCGCGAATGCGGGATCGGCTGCGGCGCACGATCGATCAGACGCACGTTCGTGTGCGCGCGCGCCAAACTCATCGCGCAGGCGAGCCCGGTCGGCCCCGCTCCCACGATCAGCACCGGCAGCGCGTTGACGTTGACGGCGGCCATCCTTGTCCTCCGGCGAACCAAGAGATCCCGCCAAGTGTACGCCGGACCTTCCGTGGCGGGCTTCTAACTCGTCACCGAACGCTCCGGGGCCGGCGTCACGCCACCGCACCGCCGCCGCATCGCCTTGGGCCCACCCGCGCGAGTGTGGGACAATGCCGCGTTTACCTGCGCCGTTACCCCGCTTCATGGAACCCTTTTTCGCGCGCGCCTATGAGGCGCATCGTGACGGACGACTCGTCGATGCCGAGCGCGATTACCGTGCCGCGCTCGATGCCGACCCTGTCCATACCGACGCACTGCATCTCTTAGGTGTGCTGCGCCACCAGCAAGGACGGCACGAAGAAGCGGCCGACCTCGTCGGGCGGGCCGTCGCGCTGCGGCCGAACGACGCCGCGCTGCAATTGAATCTAGGCAATGCCCTAAAGGCTTTGGGCCGCCTGGACAGTGCGATCGAGCGTTTTCGCAACGCGCTCACGCTCGCGCCCGAATTTCCACTCGCGCATTACAACCTCGGCAATGCCTATGCGCTGGCGGGTCGTCACGAGGATGCCGTCGACGCCTTCGAGCGATCGCTGCGCCTGCAACCGAACGACGCCTCGACCTGCAACAATCTCGGCAACGCGCTGCATGCGCTTGGCCGCTGCGAGGAAGCGATCGCGGCGTTCTCGCGGGCCCTCGCGCTGCGTCCCGGTCACGCCGGGGCGCACAACAACCTTGGCATGGCGTTCGCGGCGCTGGGCCGCGCCGACGACGCGATCGCGCAGTTTCGCGCCGCGCTGGCGGCACAGCCGAACTATGTCGGGGCCCACTTCAACCTCGGCAACACGCTGGATGCGATCGGCCGCCACAGCGAAGCCGCTTGCGCGTTCGAGGCTGCTTTGGCGCTGCAGGGGGCCTTTCCACCGGCCCTGCTTGGCCTCGGCAACGCGCTCGCGGCGCAAGGCCAGCATGGACAGGCCGTCGCGCGCTTTGAGCGCGCGGTCGGCCTCGATCCCCAGCTCGCGCTCGCATGGCTCGGCCTTGGCAACGCGCATCACGCGCTCGGTGCACACGAGGCGGCGTTGCGCGCGTTCGACCAGGCGCTGAGGCTGCGGCCCGACCTCGCTTCGGCGCAGTTGAACCGCGCGCTGACGCTGCTCACGCTCGGCGATCTCGCGCGCGGCCTGCCTGCTTACGAATCGCGACTCGCGATCGCCGCCACAGCCGCCGCTGGCGCGCCTGCCGGCGCGGCCGCTTTGCCGCGCTGGCGCGGCGAACCGATCGGCGAACGCACGCTGTTGATCGAAGCCGAGCAAGGGTTCGGCGACACGCTGCAGTTTCTGCGCTTCCTGCCGCTCGCGCGCGAGCGCGCCGGCCGTGTCGTGCTGACGGTCCAGCGCGAACTCGAACCCCTCGTCGCACCGCTGGCGAAGGATTGGCGCGTGACGCTGGCCGTCGCCGGCGAGGCGCGGCCGCAAGCCGATTTGCACTGCCCGCTGCTCAGCCTGCCGCTCGCGCTCGGTGCGACGATGGACAGGTTGCCGGCGCCGCACCGCTACCTCGATGTTCCGGCTGCCTACCGGCGCCGCTGGCGCGGCTCGCTCGGCGGCCACGCCAAGATCAAAATCGGCCTGGCTTGGTCCGGCCGCATTCAGGCGCAGGAAAATCGTGCGATGCCCATCAGCGCCCTTGCGCCGCTCGTCGCGCTCGATGGCGTCGATTGGCTCGTGCTTCAACCGAATCTGACCGTCGACGACAAAAACGCGCTCGATACGCTCGCCCGCACGGCCTCGATTCACCGCTTCGATGCGCGCATCGGCGATTTCGCCGACACGGCCGCCATCGTCGACCGGCTGGACGCCATCGTTTCGATCGACACGTCGATCGCCCACCTTGCGGGAGCACTGGGCAAGCCGCTTTGGCTCATGCTGCCGTTCGCGGCCGATTGGCGCTGGTTCACGAAGACCGACCGCAGCCCGTGGTATCCCAGCGCGCGGCTCGTGCGGCAACCTTCGCCGGGACAATGGGATGCCGTGGTCGAAGAAGTGGCCGCCGCGCTCTCACGCGATCTGCTCGGCCGATAAAAAAGCGGCGCGAGGACGTCTCCGCCCGCGCGCCGCCGTCTTCGAGCGGCCTAGATCACTGCGCGCCGCCGCGCTCGCGGATTTGCGGCCAGGCCAGCTTCATGTAATAGAGCATCGACCAGATCGTCAGCACGGCCGCGAGATAGATGAGCCAAAGCCCCCAAACGCGGGTATCGATCGCGAGCGTGCCGCCGAGCGGCACACGGCCGTAGTAGAGCAGCATCGGAATGGCCACCATTTGGCACACCGTCTTGAATTTACCGAGCTGGTTGACGGCGACGCTCTTCGAGGCGCCGATTTGCGCCATCCATTCGCGCAAGGCCGAAATCGCGATCTCGCGGCCGACGATCACAAGCGCGATGGCCGACTGTATCCGCGCGAGTTCGACGAGCACGAGGAGCGCGGCCGTCACCATCAGCTTATCGGCAACCGGGTCGAGAAATGCCCCGAATGCCGAGGTCTGGTTCCATTTACGCGCAAGGAAGCCGTCGAACCAATCGGTCAACGCAGCCAACACGAAGATCGCCGCCGCCGCGATGTTGCGATCGACGCCGCTCATCGCCGAATCGGGTAGATAAAAGACGCCGACGACGAGCGGGATCAGGACGATCCGCAGCCATGTCAGGAAAATCGGAAAATTGAACGGCATGGACGAGGGACAGGCGTTGGAGTAAGGGAGCGGAACCGGGGAGACGTCATTGTGCCGCGTCGCTGGACCCGCCACAAGCTGAGCGCCGGAGCACGCGGCCTATGGATGCCGATGCATGGACATTGCAGCCGGGCGTACATAGGGGACGCCCGTGCGTTCGCGACCCACCTCAATGCAATTGCCGGTAGATCTGCTCGGCCAGCGAGTGCGAGATTCCCTCAACGCTCGCCAAGTCCTCGACGCTCGCCGCCACCACGCCGCGCAGACCGCCGAAGCGCGCGAGCAGCCGTTGGCGCCGCTTGGCGCCCACACCGTCGAGCTCTTCGAGCCGTGAGCTCTGGCGCGCCTTCGCCCGCTTCGCGCGCATGCCGGTGATCGCGAAGCGGTGCGCTTCGTCGCGGATCTGCGCGACGAGCATCAGCGCGGCGCTTTCCTTTCCAAGTTCGAGCGGTGTACGGCCGTCGGCAAAAACGAGCGTCTCTAAACCGACCTTGCGGCCCTCGCCCTTGGCCACGCCGACGAGCATCGAGCGATCGAGCCCGAGTTCCGTGAACACTTGGCGCGCGACTTCGACCTGCCCTTTACCGCCGTCGATCAGCACGATGTTCGGCAAGATACCTCCGGCGGCGACACGCTCGGCGGAGTCCACCGCCAGTTCCGGATCGGCCGCGGCCTCGGGCTGGAGCGCTTGCGCGCGATCGTCCGCGTTCTCGGCGGCAAGCAACGCAAGCTTCTCATAGCGGCGCGCGAGCACTTGCCGCATGGCCGCGTAGTCGTCGCCCGGCGTGATGCCCGTGATGTTGTAGCGGCGATACTCCGAGCTCTGCATCTTGTGATCGCGATAGACGACGCACGACGCTTGCGTCGCCTCACCCAT
>CAYRLJ010000147.1:0-8951 GCA_964425025.1 uncultured Burkholderia sp.
CGCGTCGTTGGTGCCGTCGCCCGTCATCGCGACAAGGCGCCCCTCAGCCTGATGCGAGCGGATCATCTTGAGCTTCGCTTCCGGCGTGGCTTCGGCGAGGAAATCGTCGACGCCGGCCTCCGCGGCGATCGCGGCGGCTGTCAGCCGATTGTCGCCCGTGATCATCACCGTCTTGATGCCCATCTTGCGCAACTCGGCGAAGCGCTCCTTGATGCCGCCCTTCACGATGTCCTTCAGCTCGATTACACCGAGAACTCGGGCCACGCCGTTCATCTTCTCGGCGACGACGAGCGGCGTGCTGCCGCGGCGCGCGACGTCGTCGACGGCCTTCGTCACTTCTTGCGGGTAGCCAGCGCCGTTCTCTTCGACATACTGCTTGATCGCGCTCGATGCCCCTTTGCGGATCTCGCGGCCGGCCACGTCGACGCCGCTCATTCGCGTTTGCGCGGAAAACGCGAGGAAGATGGGGTTCAGCAAGTGCATATCGCGTTCTCGAATATTGAAGCGCTGCTTCGCGAGCACAACGATGCTCCGGCCCTCGGGCGTTTCATCGGCGAGCGAGGACAATTGCGCCGCATCGGCCAGCGCTTCTTCCGACACGCCGGGCGCCGGCATGAACGACGAAGCTTGCCGGTTGCCGAGCGTGATCGTGCCCGTCTTGTCGAGCAGCAGCACGTCGACGTCGCCGGCCGCTTCGACGGCGCGGCCCGACGTGGCAATGACGTTCGCTTGCATCATCCGGCTCATGCCGGCCACGCCGATCGCCGACAAGAGCCCGCCGATCGTCGTCGGAATCAAGCAGACGAGCAGTGCGGCGAGCGCCGTGATCGTCACCGGGTGGCCTGCCTTGACGGCGGCCACCGAGAAGATCGAGAACGGCAGCAGCGTGGCGGTGGCGAACAACAGCACGAGCGTCAATGCGACGAGCAGAATCGTCAGCGCGATTTCGTTCGGTGTCTTTTGCCGCTTGGCGCCTTCCACCATTGCGATCATTCGATCGAGAAACGCCTCGCCGGGATTGACGCTTACGCGCACGACGATCCAATCCGAAAGCACGCGCGTGCCGCCCGTCACCGACGAAAAATCGCCGCCCGATTCGCGAATGACCGGCGCCGATTCGCCCGTGATCGCCGATTCATCGACAGAGGCGACGCCGTCGATGACGTCCCCATCCGCAGGAATCGTATCGCCCGTTTCGACGAGCACGACATCGCCCCGGCGCAGGTCGGTGGACGTCACGAGCAGCACGGCCGCCTTCGGATGAGGCTGGTTGAGCTTCTTCGCCATGACATCATGCTTAGCGCTCCTAAGCGATGCGGCTTGGGCCTTGGAGCGGCCTTCCGCGAGCGCCTCGGCGAAGTTGGCGAACAGCACCGTGAACCACAGCCACAGCGCGACGGCGAGAATGAATCCGGCCGGCGCTTCGGCCTGGCCATCGAGTGCCGCAAGCCAGAGAATCGTCGTCAACATGCTGCCGACGTAGACACAAAACATGACAGGGTTGCGCAATTGCGTGCGCGGCCCGAGCTTCTTGAATGCCTCCATGATCGCGGGTTTCGCGAGCACCGGGTCGAACATCGACCGCACAGCGGTACGCGCCTGCCCGAGGTTATCGGGACGATGAACGGGCGGTTGAGTAGCAGTGGTCATGCATTCCTCGAAATCAGTGACCGGAGATCATCGTCAGATGTTCGGCGACGGGGCCGAGCGCCAATGCCGGCACGTAAGTCAGCGCACCGACGAGCACGAGCGTGCCGAGCAACAGCACGACGAATAGCGGCCCATGCGTGGGCAACGTGCCGGAGGTCACGGCCATGCGCTTTTTATTCGCAAGCGAACCGGCGATGGCGAGCACCGCCACGATCGTGCCGAAGCGGCCGAACCACATGGCGATCGCCAGCAGCACGTTGTAGAACGGCGAATTCACGGACAACCCCGCAAACGCGCTGCCGTTGTTGTTCGCAGCGGAGCTGAACGCATAGAGAATTTCGGAGAAACCGTGAGCCCCCGGGTTCGAGATGCCGGCTTTCCCCAACGGCGACAGCACCGCGATCGACGTCCCGACGAGTACCAGCAACGGTGTCAGTAGAATCGCGATCGATACCATCTTCATTTCATACGATTCGATTTTTTTACCGACGTACTCGGGCGTGCGTCCGATCATGAGGCCCGCCACGAACACCGCCAGCAACGCGAACACGAGCATGCCGTACAGGCCCGAGCCGACGCCGCCGAAGATCACTTCGCCGAGCTGTATCAGCAGCAACGCGGTGAACCCGCCCATCGGGGTCAGCGAATCATGCATGGCATCCACCGCGCCGCACGAGGCTGCGGTGGTCGCCACCGTGAAGATTCCCGTCTGCGCGATGCCAAAGCGCACTTCCTTGCCTTCGGCGTTGCCGCCCGGCTGCAGCGCGGTCTTGCTTTGATCGACGTGCAGCGACGCGAACAGCGGATTGCCGGCCTGCTCCGCGGAAATCTCTCCCCAACACGCGACAGCGAACGCGACGGTCATCGCCGCGAGCACGGCATAGCCTTGTCGACGATCGCTGACCATCCGTCCGAACACGACGCAAAGGCTTGCGGGAATGATGAGGATCGACAGGATCTGCACGAAATTCGATAGCGGCGTCGGATTCTCGTACGGATGAGCGGAATTGGCGTTGAAGAAGCCGCCGCCGTTCGTGCCGAGCATCTTGATCGCTTCTTGCGAGGCCACCGGCCCCATCGCGAGCGTCTGCTTATCGGCCTTTGCGTCCTGCATGACCGCATTGCCCTTGGCATCCTTGACCGGGTTGCCTTGTGCGTCGGTTGTGGCCACCTGATACGTGGTGGCTTGCAGCGTCGGCACGTCTTGATACGACTTGAAGTTCTGGATCGCCCCTTGGCTGATGAAGACGAGCGCGACGATCGTCGCAAGCGGCGCGAGGATATAGAGCGTCGTACGCGTGAGGTCGACCCAGAAGTTGCCGATCGTCTGCATCGTATGACGCGCGAAGCCCCGGATCAGCGCGATGACGACAGCGATACCTGTTGCCGCCGACAGGAAGTTCTGCACGGTAAGGCCGGCCATCTGAGTCAAATAGCTGACGGTCGACTCAGGCGTGTAGTTCTGCCAATTCGTGTTCGTTACAAAGCTGACGGCCGTATTGAAGGCCGCGTCAGGCGTCATCGGCCCGAACGCCTGAGGGTTGACGGGCAACCACTGTTGCAGACGCAGGAATCCGTAGACGGCCAGTGCGCCCAGCGCATTGAACGACAACACGGCCAGCGCATAGTGTTTCCACGACATTTCGGCGTCCGCATCGACGCCGGCGATCCGATAGATCAGCCGTTCGATCGGCGCGCCGAATTTGCGCACGACGACGGACGAGCCGTCGAGCACCGTCGTCATGTATCGGCCGATCGGAAAGGCCAGCGCGATCAATACGACGATGAAGAGAGCCGTTTGAAGGAAGTTATCGGCGTTCATTCGAGGTCCTCCGCGTACAGCAGCGCGTAGACGAGGTACGTCAGCAATAGCAGCGTCGAGGCGCCAGCGAGCCACATCATCCATGCAATCACGGCCGACCTCCGGTTCCACGGCCGCGGAGCTTTTCGCAGCCGGCAGTCAGCGCCACGCATAACCCCAGGAAGATGGCTATGCCGACTAAATAAATGAAGTCCATTTTTTGGCGTTTTCCTATAGCGGATCGGACACCTTGGAGCGTAGAAGAGAACGCGTAAACGCAACGAAAAGAGTAAGGGCGCGCACGTAAAAAAAGCGTAAACGCCAATGACATGCACCCCGATCCGAAGCGTTTCGGCAAGATCGAAAGCCTCGCAACCTCGGACCGGTCCTAGATTTGTGTCGGCAGACAAAGTATCGGCAACGAACAGCTAGCCTCCGCACGGCGATGAATGCGCCGCCTTCGCGCGCGCTCAGCGCTCCATTCCTTCATTCAAGGAGGCATACATGTTTCGCTGCTCACCCGTGCACGCGCGCAGGCTCCACGGCGCGCTGCTCTTGTTCCTTTCACTGACCTGTTCGATCGAGGCCATCGCAGACTCGGGCGACTATCGCATCCACGACGCGACGCTGCCTACTGGCATCCGAGTGATCCAGCAAGTCGATACCGCCACCTTCCCGCAAGCCGAGGGCAAGCGACCGTCGTTGTCGCAACCGGATGCACCGCGCGTTGATGCAGGTCACTCGCGTTCGGTGCGTGCGCTGATACCACGCAATAGCCCTAATGACTTCGCGCTGGCCTTGCCGAGCGGATCGGCCTATGTCAACGTCGATTTTTATAACCACGCCCTGGTTGTGAGGTATGGCGGACCTTCCGTCGTGGAATCGGCCAATCCCTTTTCAGGAGCCCATCACTCAGCAACCTGGGACGGCAGCGCAACGCGCCGGTGGGCGAAAGTCATCAACATCGGCCGCAAGATATCCAGCAACGCCACCCACTTCCTTGTCACGCTTTATGTCCTCCCCCGCCTAGGCGGTCAAACGGAGCGTACAAACACGTCCAACCTGGTTGTGTCGGTCAACGAAGCCACGGTGCAAGGCATGAACGTGGTCAATGGACGCACGTTGGCCGGGAACATCGTGCTCGCCGTGAACGAGGGAGACTGGACGCGTTGGCGAGAAGAACCGATTCGAGCGGGGACGATGCCGGATATCGGCAACGGCCCGCTCGATCAGAGCGCCGCCATCACGAGCCGCCTTCCGTTCGTCGATCAACGTACGATCGACCTGCGTCACGATGTGAGCGAGCGTCGTCGTGACAAACGATGCATCGACAACGTGCTCTATTACGTGTCCACAGCAATGGCCGCCGCATTCATGGAAGTGATGTTCGGCCGGCCCGACCTGTGCTCGTTAGACCCCCACCCGCACCAGGACGTTGGCGCAGGGCTGCCGCTTGTTGAAGTGACACCTCCCGACGACGTCCCGCGCTTCGTCGAGCCCACCGTGTTCGAAGCCGCCGCGCTGGAGCCCGAGCAGCTTAATGCGTCCGCTGCATTCGACGCCGCAATGAACGTCCAGTTTTGCAACGCCAATCACGTTCGACAGGCAGGCGATCAACACTGCACTGAGTTCGAAACGCGCGCGATTGCAGCCATCGGCACGCTGACACCGCGGCAAATCGGACAATTGCTGGCTCAAATCGGAAGCATGCTCGACCCGGATCGACCGGGAACGTCGACGGCTACGTTGTCGACGGGCGATAGCGAACTCGATCGATGGCTCAACGCCGACTTGATGCGAGCCTCTAACGCGCTGAACGCCGCGCAGGCCATCGTGCATGTATCGGACGCCAGACAAGAACCCGACGAGCCGATTAAGAACGAAGAAAAGGATGCGCGCGAGCTGGTCAAGGCAAGCTGCATCGAAACAGCGGAAGACGACGATGCTTCGGAAGACGGGTTCCAGAAATGCGTCCGCAAAGCCAACAAACGGCTCCATCGCACGGGCCCCGTCGTAGCGCTTCCCCCGCTGGTGGAAAGCAATGAACGCTCTCACCAGCGTGGGACCGCGCAGTTCGACAGGCTCGTCAGGCAATTTCGCAACTCGGGCAGAGGGATGCCTTGGGGCATGTCCGAAGCAGAGTTACCGCGGTTCACGGCGGCGATTGCGAGAGATCAGGCACCGACCGGCGACAATCTCGGCTTCGTCTTCATCAACGATCCGACGAGCAGCGGCACACAGGGCCGATTCCGCTACGGCGTCGAGCACATTTGGACCGCCGGCGCGGGTGGTGGCGACGACGCCGGTCATAGGGAGGACTGGCGAGCGCTTCGAGGGCTAAATGTGAACGGGCGCGATATGCTGGTGCAAATCGTCATGGCGGCCTTGACCGACCCGAGCGCCCGGTTCGTGCAAGAGACGTCATCGCGCAACGGCAACGTCATCCGAACGTTCGACTACTTCATGTTTAGGCACGGCAATACGCCATACGCGATCAGGAACGTGCGAATCGTACTCGCTCAGAACGGCATGGTCATCACGGCCTACCCGCTTCGTCATGCGTATGCGGAGCCGCTCAAGAGGTAGCGCTCGAAACGGGTCGAATTCATGGAACGACATCCGGGCAGAGACCATGCGAGTCGGCCAGACAGAACGGGAACCAAAAAGCTCAAGATGAGTAGCGTATGTAGAGAGGAATTCGACGCACGCATCGAGGCCGTCGAGGCTAGGATTCAATCATCCCAACTTGGGATGACTCAGGCTGTCATGTCGGCTTTCCAACAAGGCCAACAGCCGCAATCGCCGTTGAAGGAATAGAAAAACGCGTGCAATAAAAAACCCGCGACAGCCAATCCTGACGCGGGTTTTTTAAAACTGGTCGGGGCGAGAGGATTTGAACCTCCGACCACCTGCACCCCATGCAGGTACGCTACCAGGCTGCGCTACGCCCCGAAAGAGCGAAAGTATAACAGACCCTCTCACTGAATTGAACCACCTTCACGAAACTATCTGCGCAGCAGTTCGATGATGCCGATCAGATCCTGGCGCAACCTTGCGACGTCGACATTCGCCCCTGCTTCCTGAGACGATGCGCTGGCCGATGCCGATGCCGACGCATCCGCACCTTGCAGCCCTTCCTGTTCCGCCTTCGCCGCCTCGTCTTCTTCGATCACCGCACCGCGCGCATCCAGCTTGTTGCGCGCCCCGTTGATCGTGAAGCCCTGCTCATAGAGCAGCTCCCGAATACGGCGTATCAACAGCACCTCATGGTGCTGATAGTAACGACGGTTGCCGCGGCGCTTCACCGGCCGCAGCTGCGTGAATTCCTGCTCCCAATAGCGCAACACGTGCGGCTTGACGCCGCACAGTTCGCTCACTTCGCCGATCGTGAAGTAACGCTTCGCAGGGATCGGGGGCAGGACGACTTTTTCGACCGTCGTAGTCATCGTCGGTTAACCGTCGTTGTAAAAGGGGCGCTGCACGCGTCGGAAAATTCGCCGATTTCCACGCGCGGCGTAGCCGCCTCAAGCGCTGTTTTCGACGAGCGCCTTCAGCTTTTGACTCGCATGGAACGTCACGACACGGCGGGCGGCAATCGGAATCGCCTCGCCTGTCTTGGGGTTGCGCCCCGGCCGTTGTGGTTTGTCACGCAACTGAAAATTGCCGAAGCCCGACAGCTTCACGCTGTCGCCGCTTTCAAGCGCGTCGCGGATTACCTCGAAAAACGCCTCGACCATGTCCTTGGCTTCGCGCTTGTTCAATCCCACATTGTCGAACAGCAACTCGGCCAGCTCGGCCTTGGTCAGAGTCGGCGTCTCCGTGGAAGTGGAAACACCGATGGGCGATGTCGGAATTTCGCGAATCATGGCGCCACGCTGCGCCGCAAGTAGGGCTTCGAAATCACTCGAGTTCATTTCGTTCATCTCAAAACGGCGACTAATCGATGGCGACACATCGCACGAACGCTCTTGCGAGCGTCCACACGTTCATCCGCGCAACCGCGCGCCGTAGACTCGAGCCAAGCGCTCCACCAAGGTCTTGACGGCCGTGTCGACCGTCTCGTCCTGCAGAGTGCCGCCAGTATCTTGCAGGGTCACACGGAAGGCAAGGCTTTTCTCGTGCGCCGCCATGCCACCGGAAGTACTTGATTTTGCACGAAATTCATCGAAAAGCGCAACCCTCTGAACGAACTTGATTGCCCCCTCGTCGAGCGCCTTTTGCATTTCGTCGAGCAACGCCTGAACTTCAACGCCTTGGTCGACCACCACCGCGATATCGCGCCGCACGGGCGGATATTTCGATACTTCCATCGGCGTCGGCAACGCGCGCTCCATCAGCGCATCGGCATCGACTTCGAACAAAATCGGAGCCTGCGGCAAATCGTATTGCTGCATCCAGCGCGGGTGCAGCTCGCCGATCCAGCCGACCGCCTGTCCATCGAGTTCGATGCGCGCACTGCGCCCTGGGTGCAGCGCCGGATGCTGAGCCTTGACGAAGCGCGCGACGCGCGGCGCGAACAGCGCCTCCACATCACCCTTAACGTCGAAAAAATCGACCATGCGTGCAGACGCGCCCCACTGCTCTTCCGCAGCCGGACCATAGGCGAGCGCCCCGATGCGCTTCGGCTGCCGGTAGCCTTCGACCGTCATCTCGCTCGCACCAACCGTTGCGTCGCGCAGGAACACACGGCCAGCTTCGAACACGCGAACGCGATCCGCGCGGCGATTCAAGTTGTGGCGCAGCACATCGATGAGGCTACCGAACAATGTCGTGCGCATCACCGAAAGCTGACTCGCGATCGGATTGACCACGCGGATCGGCGCTTCGTTGCCGGCGAAATCGCGCTCCCAGCTTTCGTCGACGAAGCTGAAGTTGATCGTCTCGGCATAGTCGCGCGCGGCGAGTGCGTGGCGCAGCGTGTGGACGGAGCGGCGCGTCTCGTTCGTCGCGCGCATCGCGTTGGCCGCAACGGGAGGGTGTGCCGGAATCTTTTCGAAGCCGTAGATGCGCGCGACTTCCTCGATCAAATCTTCCTCGATCTCGATGTCGAAGCGATACGACGGCGGCGTCACGGCGAAGATCTCGCCGTCGAATTCGTACTCGAGCCCGAGGCGCGTGAAAATCCGCGCCATTTCATCGGCATCGATCGCAATGCCGATGACACGCTGCGCACGCGCTACCCGCATGGTCACGGGCGCGCGCTGCGGCAGGTTGACGATATGGTCGTCCACGGGGCCCGCTTCGCCACCGCAAATGTCGAGGATCAAGCGCGTGATGCGTTCGATGTGCAGGACCGTCGTCTCGTAGTCGACACCGCGCTCGAAGCGATGCGCGGCATCGGTCGAGAAGTTGTACTTGCGCGCACGGCCGCGGATGCTGTCCGGCCACCAGAACGCGGCCTCGAGATAGACGTTCGTCGTATCGAGCGTCACCGCCGTGCTGTCGCCGCCCATGATGCCGGCCAGGCTCACGACTTGATTATCATCAGCGATCACGCCGA
>CAYRLJ010000148.1:0-8593 GCA_964425025.1 uncultured Burkholderia sp.
GGCTCGGGCGAGAACTTCTTCCTCGTCAACAACGGCAAGCTCTACACGCCCGATCTCGCCTCGTGCCTCGACGGCATCACGCGCGACACGGTCATCACGCTCGCGCGCGACGCCGGGATCGAAGTCATCGAAAAACGGATCACGCGCGACGAGGTGTACACGGCCGACGAAGCGTTCTTCACGGGCACCGCCGCCGAGGTCACGCCCATCCGCGAACTCGACAACCGTATGATCGGCGCCGGCACGCGCGGTCCGATCACCGAAAAACTGCAATCGGCGTTCTTCGACGTCATCGCGGGCAAGAACGCGAAGTACAAGCACTGGCTCACGAAGATCTGATCAGAAAACGCCGTACGCCGTACGCCATACGTCACACCGCCTAAAACGAGAATCCGTCTCATGATCGAAACGAAGGAAATGCCCCTGGTCGAGTTGTCGGCCAAAGATTTGCCCGCTTACTGCCCGAATCCGTCGATGCCGCGCTGGAGCGCGCATCCGCGCGTGTTCATCGACGTCACGCATGGCGAAGCGCGCTGCCCGTATTGCGGCACGCGCTACAAGCTGCGCGACGGCGAAATCGTCAAGCATCACTGATCCGTCCCGTCGCCGGCGCGCCGCCTGCACGCTCGCCCTTCCGCCGACAAGCGCGTAAGCGGCGAGCATCTAGGGGCGGCAGCTTCGGCCGGCCTCCTGCGCGCGGCCGCGCGACACCCTTCGCTCAATCGCCGAATGCGGTGCGCATCGCGTGCCGCGCTTGCCTTTCTCTCGGATACCCACACTAATGCGTCGCGCGTTGGTAATCGCACCGAATTGGATCGGTGACGCGTTGATGGCGCAGCCGCTGTTCACGCTGCTCAAGCAACTTCATCCGCGCATCGTCATCGACGCGCTGGCACCGACCTGGGTCGCGCCCGTGCTCGAGCGGATGCCCGAAATCAGCGAGGTGCATGCAACCGATCTCGCACACGGCAAGCTGCAATTGGTCCGGCGCTGGCAACTCGCGGGCGACCTGCGCGAGAACGGCTACGACGCCGCCTACGTTCTACCCAATTCGCTCAAATCGGCTCTGATTCCCTGGCTGGCGGGCATTCGCCTGCGCATCGGCTACACGGGCGAAGGTCGCGTCGGGCTGCTAAACGTACGTCATCCGAATCCAGGGAAGACCGAACGCGCGCCGATGGCGCCGCACTACGCCGCCCTCGCCTATGCGCCGGGCGCGGAGGTGCTCGATCTCGAAGCGCGGCTGCGCATGCCGCATCTCGAAGCCGATCCGAACGAATCGGTACGCGTCTCGGCGCGTTTTCACCTCGACACGCGCGTGCCGCTCGTCGTGTTTTGCCCCGGCGCGGAGTACGGCAACGCCAAACGCTGGCCCGCCGAGCATTTCGCCGCGCTCGCGCGGATGGTCAGGCAGTCGTTCCCGTACACGCAGATCGTCGCGCTTGGCTCGAACAAGGACGCACCGCTTGCGCAGGCCATCGCCGACGAAGCGCCGAACGTGCGCAACCTGTGCGGACAAACGTCACTCGGCGAAGCTTGTGCGCTGATCGCGCGCTCGGGCGCCGTCGTCAGTAACGATTCGGGCCTCATGCACGTCGCGGCGGCGCTGCGCCGCCCGCTCGTTGCAATCTACGGATCGAGCGATCCGCGCCACACGCCCCCGTTATCGGACTTTGCGAAGGTACAATGGCTGCATCTGGAGTGCAGCCCTTGCTTCGCTCGCGAGTGTCCGCTCGGTCATTTGCGCTGCCTGCGCGAGTTGTCGCCAGAACAAGTATTCGCGGATTTGCGCGCGATGCTGCTCGGCGAGCGCTGATGCCCGTAAGGCCCCGGGCCTCGATGCGTTGATCGCTCGCGGCCGCCGCACACCGAGCCTGAAAGACCGTATTGAAAAGCACGCCGCGCAAGTGAACCGCGGCGCCGCGAGTTTGCGCGTTATCCACGAGCCCAAAGAACCATGCCACGTTTCGCCCGCTTGTTCGAAGCCGCAGCCGATACGCTCAACGCTTTCTATCAGAGCGTCGCCGACGGCAGCATCGATGCGCTGATGGCGCTTTGGATCGACGAAGAGTTCACGAGCTACGTGCATGCGGGCGGTGCGCACTGGCACGGCGTGGAACAGATCCGCGCCGGCCTCACCGCGGCTTCGAGCGCGAAGACGCTGCCGACAGCGATCGAGCCGCTCGACGTACGCGTGTACGACAGCCTCGGCACGGTCGTCTACACAGTCGCGGAAGCGCATCGGTTCGCCGAACCGCTCGAACAGCCGCGGATGGTCTATACAACATATGTCATGGTTCACGAACGCGGCGAATGGCGAATCGCGCACATTCATGCGAGCCCGATGCCAGAAGAAACGGCCACCGAGTTTGCCGCCAAGATTCGCCACGGGCAAGGCGCATTGCACTGATTGGCCGGCTGCTTAACGCCGGTCGCTGCAGTAATAGGATTTGGGGACGGTCATGAGCACCACACATGACAAACCGGCGTCGTCACGGGCCGCGGGGGACGCGGCCACCGACACGTTGATCGAACTGCTTTACAACCCGCCTCGATGGCTCCCCACGAGCCACGCCCAAACGATCATTCCCGCCCTATTTGCGCGCAGGCCGTCCGTCGATTATCGACGGGAGCGCTGGAGCACGCCCGACGGCGATTTCATCGAACTCGACTGGCTCGCCTATCCGCCCGGCAACGCGGCCGCGCCGCCGCCCGACGCCCCGCTCTTCGTGCTGTTTCACGGGCTCGAAGGCAATTCGGATTCGCATTACGCACGCGCGCTGATGGCATCGGCGCGCGTGCTCGGCTGGCATGGCGTCGTGCCGCACTTTCGAAGCTGCAGCGGCCCGCTGAATTTGGCGCCGCGGTTTTACCACCTCGCGGATAGCGCCGAAGTCGACTGGGTGCTGCGCCGGCTGCACGCGTCGCATGGCGGCCCCATCGTCGTGGCTGGCGTCTCGCTGGGCGGCAACGTCCTTTTGCGCTGGCTCGGCGAGCGCGGCGCGGATGCGGCGTTTGTCTCGGCGGCCGCCGCGATCTCGACACCCATCGACGTCCATGCGGGCGGCCGCGCGCTCTCGCAAGGTTTCGCGCTCGTCTATACGATGAGCTTTTTGAAGACGCTCAAGCGCAAGGCACTCAGCAAGCTCGAGCAGTATCCAGGATTGTTCGATCGCGACACGATGCTGGCGTGCAGGACGATGTACGAATTCGACAACGTCGTCACAGCGCCGCTGCACGGGTTTCGCAATACGGAGGACTACTGGACGCGTGCGACGACGCGGCCGGTACTGCCCGATGTCGTCGTGCCCACGCTCGTGCTCAACGCTCGCAACGATCCTTTCCTGCCGAGCGCCGCGCTGCCCACGCGCGCCGAAGTGTCGCTCGCCATCGAACTCGATCAACCCGAGGCCGGCGGCCACGTCGGCTTTATGACGGGGCCGTTTCCAGGCCGCATGGAATGGCTGCCGCAACGCGTGTTCAGTTTTATGGAGCGGTTCGCGAACCATGGATGACATCGTCAAAGCCGCCCTCGCCAAATGGCCGAATGTTCCGCATTGCACGGGCTGGCTGCTGCTCGATCGGCGCGGCCAGTGGCGCATGCGCGATGAAGGCGCGCAAGCGCGCGGCGAACTCGGGACGCCGATCCGCCACGCCGCGCTGATTGGTTTTATCGAGCGCAACTATGAATGCGACGACAGCGGCTGCTGGTTCTTCCAGAACGGGCCGCAGCGAGTGTATGTGGAGTTGGCCTATACGCCGTGGGTCGTGCGGCTCGCGCCGCCTTCGCCGGGTGCGCCCGCATTGACCGATCAAACGGGCGCTTCGTTTGTGCCGACGGCCGTATTCGTCGACGATGAAGGCGGCGTGCTGCTTGCGGACGGATCTCATCCTGGCCGTGTGGCGGTGCTGCACGATCATGACCTCGATCTTTTCGCGCAATTGGCGACGATTGACGACACCGGACTTGGCGGCACCTTCGATTGGCGAGACGGTAAGCCGCTCGCAATCGAGACGGTGCGGCGCGCGGACGTTCCCGCGCGCTTCGGTTTCGTCGCGAGCCCGGCGGCCGCCAAAGGGCACGCGGGTTGAGCCGCCCGTTGGGCTGCTAAGATAAGCGCCCATCGAAGGAGCACGACATGCCTGAATTGACCCATTTCGACGCGGCCGGCCAGGCGCATATGGTGGACGTCGGCGGCAAGGACGAAACGAAGCGGATCGCGGTCGCGCGCGGCTCGATCCGAATGAAGCCTGAAACGTTCGCGCTGATCCGCGACGGGAATGCCAAGAAGGGCGACGTGATCGGCATCGCACGCATCGCTGCGATTCAAGGTGCGAAGCGCACGGCCGATTTGATTCCGCTTTGCCATCCGCTCGCGCTCACGCGCGTGACCGTCGATTTCGCGCTTGATGAAACGCTGCCTGGGGTGCACTGCACGACTCAGGTTGAAACCCTCGGCCGGACGGGGGTGGAAATGGAAGCGCTGACGGCCGTGCAAGTTGGGCTGCTGACCGTGTACGACATGTGCAAGGCCGTGGATCGCGGGATGGTCATCACCGAGGTGAAGGTGATGGAGAAGCATGGGGGGAAGTCGGGGGATTGGGTGGCGGGGAGCTGAGACCTACTTCGTTAGGCCCTGTTTTTTCTGCCGAATGGATTCTCGCCAACACTCGCGCGATAAGCTTAAGCACGTCCGCTGGACGCGAGAAGCACGTGGCACGGCTGGTACTATCTACGCTCCCGTCACCGAATGGAATCCGACAAGAGTGCTACCGTTCATCTCCCGCATCGTCTTGCGCAATTACCGAAGCATCGGCCAATGTGACGTAACGCTTGGCCCGCTGACTTACCTAGTCGGTGCGAATGGGGCCGGTAAGAGCAATTTCGTCGACGCGCTCCATCTAATATCCGAGGCACTAACGAGTTCGCTCGAACAGGCGCTGAGCGTGCGTGGCGGATTGGCGGAAGTGCGGCGTCGTTCGAGTGGTCATCCCACCCATTTCGGCGTCCGCTTGGAGTTCAGCTTGGGCGAGCAGTCGGGACATTACGCCTTCAACATCGGCTCACTCAACAATCGTGGATTCGAGGTACAGACCGAGGAATGCCGTTTGGGCGGCCCTGGTAATGGGCCGTTCTATAGGATCGAGCGTGGCCGTGTCACGTCTACCAGCGAAGCGACCCTCCCAGCACTAACAAACGACCGCTTAGCGCTCGTTGCGCTGTCCGGCCTCAGCGCCTTCCGGCCGGTTTTCGACGCCCTCACGGGGATGGGTTTTTACAACCTCAATCCGAAGCTTATGCGAGAACTGCAGAAAGCACAGGAAGGACGTTTGCTCAAACCGGAGGGTCAAAAAGCCACTAGCGGCAAATGGCATCGAGTCTCGGCCTCGGCGACGGCGCAACACCTGACGAGGCGCGCCCTGAACTGGTGGCTCCAGGCGTCGCCGATCCACTAAAGTTTTCTCCAATCGGCGTACCGGTCAATGCGCCGTTGCCGCCAACCGATCGAGCAGGAACGACTTCAAAGCAAACTGTTGTTCGCCATTAAGCTTCTCGAATTCCAGCCCTTGAGTCCACAGATCGGACGAACCACCCTTCTCATTCACACTGCGGACGATGGCGTTGACCTCCAGTTGAATGTCGAATTCGTCCGTTTTCACCGGGAATGACAGACGAACGCGCGCGCCCGGATTGCCCACGATTTGCGGCGCAGAGAGCGACATACCGGACACGCTCAGGTCGCGCCCGATGCCAAGACCATTGAAGCGGTCGGTGTTTGGATCAGTCGAATAGCCGACAGCCAAGTGCGTCTGCACCCGCACCGTTTTGCGCTCGCGCAGCCGGCGAACATTGCCGGGCGGCGAAAGCACCAGATACTCGAACGGCTGAAGGCATACCGCCTCTACCGTACATACAAAGGCGAAGACCCCCTGGGCGCCCACGGCGACGACTTGAACGTTCTCGCCCAGCGCCAGCGTGAGCGGTTGATTGCCCGCACCCGGCGGCATCACAAAAAGCGCCTGGCTGGCGCTAAAGCCGATTAGCCGGCTCGGCCGCATTGCGCCACTCGTTGCAATTTGGCGCCGCATACCCAGCGGCGAGGCAATCGAAAGCTGCATATCGGCAAGCGAAAGCGACGGCAATTCGTTGCTGCCGTTCGCGCTCGAGGGAGTTTGCACGTCTGTATCAAGCGCGCCCCGTTGCGGCCGGAAATGCTGAAACAAGAATTCGCGCTGTTCTTCACTGGCGATGACTGCGCCAGCGCGCATCAGCACCATGCCCCGTTCATCCAACACCGGCCAAGCCAATGGAATACCGACCGGCACTGCTGTTTTGTCCGCCTGCCTGCGTCCTGTTTGCCGCAACGATGTCGTCATTGTCGTGTAGTCTCGCGCGTTTTCTATTTATCGATACGAGTGCAACCGCAACCGTTCCTGACACAAGCGCATTCAGCCAATGGACTTACGGCCAAACCCGTGCTGCACGCGCATGTTTCGTAACGTTATAGTGTTGCTTTAGATCGATCAAGCAATTCGGGCGCGATTCGAGCGCGATTCGAGCGCGATTCGGGGGTAATGGTTTTACCGCGCCGCCCTCCTCAATCGCCACTGGCGTCGTCACTGTTTTCATCTGATGCTTTCGGCGCAGTCCCATATCGTTTGACCAGTTCCGCCTTGAACGACGCGAGTTTCGGTTCACCGTCACACAGTTCATACAGCGCCGATAGCTGCGACGGCCAATCGTGCAAGACGCGGGCAAAAATCTTGAGCCGGTCGACCGTATCGAACGCTTGATCCTCTTTGCCGTCGAGCGCCTGCAAAACCGCATATCGCCGCAGCACCGTCTCGCCTGGCAACAGCGCGAGCGCCTTCTCGTGCATGTCCAGCTTCGTCTGCAGATCGTTGCTGTCCATCGGCAGCAGCGTCGCCATGCCGTATTCGCCCCACGCGCCGAACAGCACCGATGGCGCGGCCCGATATTCCTCAGCCGGATGCGCGCCGTAATAAAGCACTTCGGCGCGCGCGTAATCGCGGTAGATCGGGTGAAGCGCGACAAAGCCGCCCGCCACGATCAGCATTTGCAAACCCAGCGCCAATCGACCCGGCACGAGCGCGAGCGGCTTCCTCTCCAGGATGCCGAAGACGAACATCGCCGGCAGCAGGAAAAACATGTATTGCTGCGGATATTCCACCAGCGCGTGCATGAGCAACGCGCCAATCAGCGCAAGGCCAAACACGCGTTCGGCCGCTTGCGGCGCACGCACGACGCGCCACAACCAGGCCGAGAGGCCCAGCAGCACGATGCCTAGGCCGACGACGCCCGTCTTCGCGAGCAAATCGATGACGATGTCGTGCGAGTTGTTGGCGATCTCGACATCGCCGAGCTGTTTCGTGAGGTCGAATTCGAAACGCGGAAACTCGCCCCAGCCGACACCGATCAGCGGATGCCCCTTGAACATCATCCAGCCGTACTTCCACATCGCCAGACGCAAAACGAATTGTCCTTTGTCTTGGAAGCGGTGCGCGGCCGATACGTCCAGGTTCAGGTGCAAACGCTCGTCGGCCCAACGTACCGCCAGGTTCACCGCGGTGAACAGCAAGACGAGCAGGACAGGAACGATCCATTCCCGCACGCGGCGACGCGAGAAAATTTGTTCGCGCGGCGCAATGAGCGCCATCCAGAATCCAGCGGCGACGATGACGGCCGTCTGCAGCCACGGCCCGCGCGACACCGTCAACGCTTGCCCGAGTACGCAAACAGCAGATACGGCGACCCAAACGACGATATTTAACCGGCGCGTCTGCACGAGATACATCGCAGCGGCGAGCGCGAACGCTATGACGGTCGCGAGGTGATTCGCTTGCGCCATGTTTCCGAACGGCCTCCGCTCGGATGTCACGTTGTAGGCCACGACGAACGGCGCGAACGTCGCTTCCGCATGCAGCAGCTGCACGACCTGACAAAACACCGCGAACAAGCCGCCCACGATCAGTGCGGCCGCCATCCAGCGCAATGCCGTATCGGCCACTCCCGCGCGCGCAAAGCCGTATCCGGCGTGTACGGCCATGAAGGAGGCCAATAAGAAGCCAGCGCCGAGCCAAGCCATCGAAGGCTGCGTGAGCGGCAGCACCCGCGTTTGAAGTACGAGCAAGGCGCCGAACGCGAGCGGCACGAGCGCGACGGTGGGCATCGCGTATTGCATACGCGGCCTTTCCGCGATCGCCATCAGCAAGACGGCCGCGCCAACGAGTAGGTAAAGCGAGAGCGCTGTGAACTCGGCGTAGAACGTGGGGATCGGATACGTATGGTTGGTGACCGCATACGGCAGCAGCGCCGCGAGGGCCAGGGATGCGAACGACAAATAACGAGCGAATGGTGAGGTCATGAGGATAGGGGCCGTCGGCAACCGGCGCACTATACAAAAATTTCCTTTCACTGTGGGTATCTGTCACGCCATCGCATGTGTTCATGTACGACATTCGGGCGGCGCAAGCTTAGCCGGCAACGTCGCCGCCGCTAGCGGAGTCGGCCCGGAACCCGGCGCGGGCAGCGACGACGCTTGCTTGCCCGAGGCAAAACATTCCCACGTCA
>CAYRLJ010000149.1:0-8553 GCA_964425025.1 uncultured Burkholderia sp.
GCCATTGCCATTTCGATGCGTGACGTGACGAGGTGACGACGTGACGACGGCCCGCGCAATGGTCCGAAATTACGCGAGCCTTGTAATAGGCCGTCCCGTACATGAGATAACGAAAAGACGAGCCCGGCCGCAACGGGCCCGCCATTGTCTATCTACCGATATCCACTTAGGAAGGGAGCTTCTATGATTGTCGAGACGATTTATCTCTTGACGGAAAACGGGCGTTTCGTTTGCCCGGAGCGTTACGGCGATCTAACGATCAAGAAGAAGCAAGCGGATGAGAGCTGCAAGCTACGAGCCGGCTGGGGAGACGGTGAATCCAGCGTGATTCTCCACTACCCGGCGAGCGAACGATGGTGGGCTGTCTCGCCCGACCCGGCCACGCCGCTCGTGGACGATCTGATCATGGCTCGCAGCAACGAATGGACGAAGTTCTATTACGATTTCGTCGACGACGACAAAACGCTGATGACGTTGAACACCGGGGAGGGCCACTATGTTTCGCGCATCGATATCGGCCGCCCGCACGAGCATGTCGCCGCGAGTGCGGCGAACGCGCAAGAGGCAAGCCGCTTTCGTGTGATTCGCTTCGCGGACGATGCCGCGTGAGCGAAGGGGTGCCGGAAAGATAAAGGCCGCTCCGATAAAAAGCGGCTTCTATCGCCCAACTCGACCGCGCGCGATGTCAGTGGCCGCCGCAGCCGCCCGAGCACGACGTGCCGGATTCGCCGCCTTGCGCCGGCTCCGGGCTGCCGGCCCGGATGCCGAGCCGATCGAGCAGTTGGCGATCCGCGTCGGCTTGCGGATTGCCCGTCGTCAGCAATTGATCGCCGTAGAACATCGAGTTCGCGCCGGCCATGAAGCACAGCGCCTGCAACGCGTCGTCCATCTGCTGGCGGCCGGCGGAGAGCCGCACGACGGCGCGCGGCATCGTGATGCGCGCGACAGCGATCGTGCGCACGAACTCGAACGGATCGATCGGATCGACGTGGCCGAGCGGCGTGCCTTCGATCGCCACTAGATTGTTGATCGGCACCGACTCGGGATACGGGTCCATGTTTGCGAGTTGCGCGATGAGCCCCGCGCGCTCGCGGCGCGATTCGCCCATCCCGACGATTCCGCCGCAGCAGACGTTGATGCCGGCGTCGCGCACGTGCTCGAGCGTATCGAGGCGCTCCTGATAGCTGCGCGTCGAAATGATTTGTCCGTAGAATTCGGGCGACGTATCGAGGTTGTGGTTGTAGTAGTCGAGCCCGGCCTCGCGCAGCGTCTTCGCTTGATCGCGCTCGAGCATGCCGAGCGTCATGCACGTTTCTAGGCCCATGGCCTTCACGCCACGAATCATCTGCGCGATCGGCTCGAGGTGACGCTCCTTCGGGCTGCGCCATGCGGCGCCCATGCAAAAGCGCGTGGCGCCGTTTTGCTTCGCGACGCGCGCCGCATCGAGCACCGCGTCGACATCCATGAGCTTCTCGGCCTTGAGCCCCGTGTCGTAGTGCGACGATTGCGAGCAGTATTTGCAGTCTTCCTCGCAGCCGCCCGTTTTGATCGAGAGCAGCGTCGAGAGCTGAATTTCGTTCGCATCGAAATGTTCGCGATGCGTTTGCTGTGCGCGGTAGAGCAGATCGTTGAACGGCAGCTCGTACAGCGCGACGACGTCGGCGACGCGCCAGCGCGGCGTGCTGCCTGCAGCGTTCGTATTGCTCGCCTTCGCGTCGTTGCCACGCGCCGTGTCGTGGTTCGGCGAGGCGATGAGCGTAGCGTTTTTGGCTTCAGTCATATCGTTGATCCGGTTGGGAATCGATTGAATCGAAAGGGCAGTTCGAATAGGGGCTCAACCAGCGTGCGCACGCAGCGCGGTTAGCAGCGTTGTCATGTCCAGGTGTGTCGCGGCGAGTTCCGCCGACGGCGGCGCGAGATGCGGCACGGTGCCGATGAGCGGCACACCGTGCTCGCGGGCCAGCCACTCGCGGATGGTTTCGATGTTCTCGTCGGGAAAGCGCATCGCGGGATCGACGATGTTCGCGACCCACCCCGCGAGGTGCAGGCCGCGTGAGGCGATCGCCTCCGCGGTCAGCAAGGCGTGGTTGATGCATCCGAGCCGCATACCGACGACGAGTACGACGGGCAGCCCGAGCGCGAGCGCGAGATCGGCCGTGTCGCGCTTGCGATCGAGCGGCACGCGAAAGCCGCCGACGCCTTCGACGACAACGACGTCGGCACGCCGCAGCGCTTCGCGATGACAGTCGACGATCGTCGACATATCGAGTGTGCGGCCTTCCTGCGCGGCCACGATGTGCGGCGCGGCCGGCGCTTTGAGCAGATACGGCGTTCTGATCTCCGGGGGCAGCAGCGCGCCGGCAGCGGCGTCGAGTTGATCGGCATCCTCGTTATGCCACATGCCGTCTTCGGCGCTGAAATACGCGCCGGCGGCGATAGGCTTCATCGCGGCGGCGGACAAGCCGGCCTTGGCGAATCCGCGCAAGAGCGCGCAGGAAACGAGGGTCTTGCCGATCTCCGTATCGGTACCGGTGACGAACAGCGAAAGCGGCGAACTCATGCGGATTCTCCCGTGCGAATGAGGGCGGCGTGCAGCCGATCGAGATCGTCGAAGCGATGGCCCGCCGAGAGCGAAATGCGCAGCCGTGAGGTCCCGGCCGGCACGGTCGGCGGCCGGATGGCCGGCACCCACAACCCTTCGTCATCCATGCGTGCAGCCAGCGCGAGCGTTTCCTCGTTGCTGCCGATGACGAGCGGCTGGACGGCCGTCGGCGAATCGATGGGGCGCCAGCGCGTGAGCCGCAGGATCTCGCGCGTACGCCGAATCAGCCCATCGAGATGCCGGCGGCGTGCCTCGCCTTCCTCGCCCGCGATCAGCGCGAGGCTGGCGGAAACGGCATGCGCTTCGGCCGGCGACGCGGCCGTTGTGAAAATATAAGTCCGCGCGCGCTGCAGCAGCCATTCGATGACGGTCTCGTGCGCGATGACGGCGGCTCCGGCTACGCCGACGGCTTTGCCGAACGTGCAGAGATAGACGAGATGCGGCGAGCGCAACGCAGCCTGCGCCACGGTGCCGCGTCCCTGCGGGCCGAGCACGCCGAAACCGTGCGCATCGTCGACGATGAGCCACGCGCCGTGCCGCTCCGCTAACTCGAGTAGCCGCGCGAGCGGTGCGATGCTGCCGTCCATGCTGAACACGGCATCGGTGACGATCGCCTTCACCGATGCATCGGACGCTTCGAGCATCGCTGACAGCGCCTCGGTGTCGGCATGCGGATAAATCTGCACCTCGGCGCGCGATAGGCGAGCGCCGTCGATGAGCGAAGCGTGGTTCAGGGCGTCGGAAAACAGCGTCGTGCCGCGTCCCGCGAGCGCCGTCAGGGCGGCGAGGTTCGACATGTAGCCCGTCGAGAATGTCAGCGCCCGAGGCGAGTCGACGAAACCGCCCGCGAAAGCCGCGAGTTCGTCCTCGAGGATCGCGTGCGCGCGCGAGTGGCCGCCGAGTAGATGCGAACCGCCGCTGCCCGAGCCGTAACGGCGCGCACCTTCCGCCACCGCTTCGGCAAGCAGCGGATGAGCGGCGAGGCCGAGGTAATCGTTGCTCGCGAAGCCGACGATTGCGCGGCCATCCACCGTCATATGCGCGGCGCACGGTGTATCGGCGACGCGCCGCCGGCGCGTGAGCCCGCGTGCATCGAGATCGGCGAGCGCTTCTCGCAGCGTGTCGAGTAGGAACATCACCGAACTCCCTCGGACAGCGTGGCCTCGAACGTCTCGCACGTGCGCGAAGCCAACAGCGCGATCGCGTCGGCGTCCAAGATATACGGCGGCATCAGGTAGACGGTCGCGCCGATCGGCCGCAACAGCAGCTCGCGCGACAACGCTTGCTCGAAGAAGCGGCGCGAGAACGTGCGGGCGGCATCGCCGTCGATCGCCGCGTCGAACGCGATGATCGTGCCCGTTCGGCGGAAGTTGCGTACGGCGTCATGCGAGCGAAGCGGCGACAGCGCGTCCATCAATAGGGCCGCTTTCTTTTCGTTTTGAGCGAGCACATCGTCGCGCTCGAACAGATCGAGCGTCGCTAGCGCAGCGCGGCAGGCGAGGGGATTACCCGTGTACGAATGCGAGTGCAGGAAGCCGCGCGTCGTGTCGTCGTCGTAGAAGGCGCGATAGATTTCGTCGCGCGAGAGCACGAGCGAAAGCGGCAGATAGCCGCCGCTGATTCCTTTCGACAAGCAGAGGAAATCCGGCCAGATCGCCGCTTGCTCGCAGGCGAAGAACGTCCCCGTGCGGCCGCAGCCGACGGCGATTTCATCGGCGATCAGGTGCACGTCGAATTCGTCGCAGAGCTTGCGCAGGCCTGCTACGTAGGCGCTATCGTGCATCGCCATGCCGGCCGCGCATTGCACGAGCGGCTCGACGATGAGCGCGGCGATGCGCGAGCCGTGCGCGTCGAGTAGCGTGCGAACGTCTTCGAGCGCGCGCTGCGCGACCTCGCGTGCGCTTTCGCCGGGCTCGGCGAGGCGGGCGTCGGGCGAGGCGACGATATGGGCCGAACGAATCAGCGGATCGTAAGCATCCCTAAACAACGCCACATCGGTCACGCCGAGCGCACCGATCGTCTCGCCGTGATAGCCATTGGCGACGCAGACGAATTCGCGCTTTTCGGCGCGGCCCTGATTGCGCCAATAGTGAAAGCTCATCTTTAACGCGATTTCTACCGCGCATGCGCCATCCGACGCAAAGAAGGCATGGCCGAGCGTACCGTGCGTGAGCAGCGACAGCCGCTCGGCGAGTTCCACGGCGCATTCGTGCGTGCAGCCCGCAAGCATCGCATGCTCGAGCGTATCGAGCTGCGTCTTCAGGGCCGCGTTGATGTCGTCGTTCGCATGGCCGAAGAGGTTGACCCACCACGAACTGATGGCATCGAGATAGCGATGACCCGCACGGTCGTAGAGCCAAGCGCCCTTGCCGCGCGCGACAGCAATGAGCGGCAGGCGCTCGTGATGCTTCATCTGCGTGCAGGGATGCCATACGGCCTTCAGGCTTCGGGCTACCCAATCGTGATCGGCTCGGTCGGCGCCGGATAGTGTTTGCGCTTGACGATCGTCGGCTGCTGGTCTGTTCAATCACCGCTCCATTGCATGAATGATGCGCGCGGTTGCTCGCCTTTCATGCAAAAAACGCGCGACAGGTCGCTCGATTTGCATATTCGATTCCCGTCGCATTGGCCCAAAACCGCGTGAGATTAACGCGTTCGGCGCATGAATGCATCTGCCGTCAGACCTCCTCGTCTTGGTGCGCTTGCGAGCCGTTCGAGGCATCTGGCGACGCTTTTGAACAGATCGACCGAAATCGGCTCAGATGACGACGGCAGAGTGAGCTCTGCCTCAGAAAAAAATTTTGTGCCGCGCGCTGGAAACCGGTTTTTGACCACCGGAACCCAAGCGCAAAAGTGCGCACCACCGACATGTGAGGGTGCGTTCGAAAAAAGGGAAAGAGTGGGGCAGGAACTTAAGTTCCCGCCCGGCGCGATCAATCGCGGCTTGCGAGCGCGGATCCGTTCGCGTCGTCTTGGCTCGACGACGAAGCCGTTTGCGAGGCAGCGGTAGCTTTGTCGTTCCAGACGACGTGATTGTCGACGGCATAGAGCCGGCACGGCGAGCCGCCGTTTTCCTTGCGGCAATTGGCAAGTGCGACCGACATCGGATTATCGCCGCCTTCCGCCCATGACCACGCGCCCGAGGACGACACCGCGAACGCACGCGTCGGATATTGGTCCAGGAACGCGCGATAAGCGGTGCGGCCCGCCTCGTCGAGGTAGGGAACGGCGCGGACCGCGTCGATCGCCGCATAGCCCGATGCTTGCGGAACCGATGGTCCTTGCACCTCGTACAGCACGCGCGTGGGCATGCCGATCCGGTCGAGGAACGCCTCGACCGACGGCCACCAAACCCGCACGCCATCGCGATCGACGACGAGCCGGTGCGCGTCGTTTTTGTAGTCGCCGAAGTCGACCCTATGCGCGGGGGCGCCGTGCTCGACGTAGCCCGCATACATGCGCTTCGCTAAGTCGGGACTCCAAACGGAATCGTTGTCGCCGTAGATCCAGAGCGAGGGAACGTGCACGGCCTGGCCGTACTGCTCGAACGCATGTGTCAGGTTGTCCTGCCAGCCCGTGCAGGCGTCTTGCCGCAATCCGCCTGAGAAATTGATTAGACCGCGCACGCCGTGCGCCGCGCCCATGCCGTACGCGATCGTCGTCAACCCGCCGTGCGAAGTCCCAGCCACGACGATATGGGACGCATCGACGAACGATTGTCCAGACATATAAGCGATCGTCGCCTTGACGTCGTCGGCTTGCGCAACGCCGTTCTTTTCGACGTCGCAGCCTTCCTGGCGATAGTTGCCGCCCGAATCGGCGAAGCCTTCGCGATTGGGGGCCACGACGACATAGCCGCGACGGACGAACTCGCGGGCAAACGAGAGGGGACGGCTGCGCGGCTGCGCGCGCGGATCGCCGTCGATCTTTCCATGGTTGAAGACGATAAGTGGGAACGGACCCTTGCCGTCCGGCTTGTAGATGGTCGCCTCGAGCGTGATCGTTCCCGCTGCGTCGACGGGGATACGGACGACCTGCTCGTTCATGTTCCCCGCGAGCGGGGGAAGCGCGTAATCGGTCCCGCCAAAATTAAGCGATGCGACGCTCGTGCGACTAAGCGGCCGTGAATCGTTCGAGGCGAGGGTCCATGCGCTCATGGCGCCCGCATCGCTCGGTGCCGTCGCGTTCGCGTTCGCGCCGGCGACAGCGCTCGCCCACGAGCACGCACACAAACAACCGACGATTACCTTTTTCAAACTCATGCGCGTGTCTGCCCTGATCACAAAATTGCGTCGCGTCGACGACGCCGGACCATCGATCCATCCGGCTGACTCAGTATCTGCGAGCTGCTCGCGATGCCTTTGCTCGAAAAGAGGCCGGCACCGGCCGCAAATTAGCCCATCGGCGGTGGCGGGACAGCCGCAGCCAATCGTGGAAAACAGCGGGGAAGGGGTGCGTGGCGATGAGGCTTGGGTTTAAGCGAAGACTTAAACCCAGCGCGCGTTATTGTCGCCGGCATTTGCAGCCGGCCGGCCGTCATGAAACGAAGACGGCCCAAATCACCGACACACCACAAGCTTGGTCATCGTAGCGTCGCGGAAATGGTCCACGCAATGCAGGAGAACCCGGGGCGACGGATCCGCCAGAGTCGATGTGCCGGCAACCTTTGCTGGAGCAACGATCGCCCGAACGGCGCGCGGGTTAGCGCCCGCTGACGTCGCCGTCCACGTAGCGCCAGCGTTCGTCTTCGCCGCGCACGAAGCGGCTGACTTCATGCAGTCGATAACCGCGGCCTCCTTGTTTGTAGCGGGCAACGAATTCGACGATCGCGTGCTGCGCGTCTTGCGACTCGAACCGCTTCACTTGCAAGCCGAGCCAGCGCGGTGCGTCGGGCGCGTCGGTATCGATGTCGAGCTCGGCGGGGCAGGTGGCCCGGTCCCACGTGGCGCGCAGGTAGTCTGTGCGGCCGAGAACATAAGCCGTATAGCGCGAACGCATCAACTCGAGCGCGCTCGGCGCAGCGGCTCGACCGTCGAGATAGCGCCCGCAGCAAGCGTCGAAGCGGGGCGGCCGTGCGTCGGCGGGCCGGCCAGGTGCCGCGCCCGAGCACGGGCATTCGAGGGGCGCGTCGCTGTGCGGGTCGGTGCGCGCGGCGTCGCGTCTCATCGAGTGATCTGGGCCCTGCACCATGGTCGACGCTTCCTGAGTTTAGTTAGGACTGCTTGCCGATCGCGCTCGACACGTCCGTTTGATTAGGACTACCAATCGATCGCTGTGCCGTCGTATTGAACGAAACGGCCGTGATAGGTCTCGCGATCGACCGAGGCCGCAGCCATGACCGCGCGCATGCCCGAGACGCTGCGCTCCACATCGATTGCCGCATGCGCGCCGCCCATGTCGGTGCGGACCCAACCGGGATGGAGCGCGATGCAGGTGGCGCGCCGCGTCTGCACCGCCGCGATGCGCAATGCGCAATTGAGTGCTGCTTTACTCGTGCGATAGAGCCAGCCCGTCGTGCCCGTGGCTTCGGCGATGCTGCCCATGCGACTCGATACGACACCGAGCACGCCCTGGGCCGATTCGACGAGCGGCAGCAAAATCGGCATCAGCATCATCGGGCCGCGCACATTCGTCGCCATGACGTAATCGAAGTCTTCGACGGTGAACGGCTCGACGCCCTCCGTGGCCGGCCCGTAGACGCCGGAAACGATCAATGCCGCGTCGATCCGCTCGCCCGCGAGCTTCGATTCGAGCGCGGCGATGTCGTCGGGTTCGGTGACGTCGAGCGAAACCGGCGAGGCATGGAACGCATCCAATTGCGCGAGGGCGCGAGCGTCGCGCGCGGTGGCGATCACGCGCCAGCCGGCCGCATCGTACTGGCGCACGAACTCATGACCGATACCGCGCGATGCACCTACGATCAACACTGTCTTCATCGAACACCTCCCTCG
>CAYRLJ010000150.1:0-8414 GCA_964425025.1 uncultured Burkholderia sp.
AGCGTCAAGAGCAGCATGCCGACCATGAGCGTGACTGAAAAGCCGATTTGAAACAAGCCGATCTGCGGCGCGGCGCGATTGAGGATACCGAGCGAGAGGTTCGCGATGATGCGCGTGAAGCTCGTCATCATCAGCACCATCGCCGGCAAAAACGACAACATCGTGAGCAGCAGCATCGTCTGCACGCTCAGCGAGTACGTCGTGCCGCCGTTCGGGCCCGGGCTCGTGTTGAACGCCGGCAGCCCGGCAGGCGCCGTTTGCGCGTGCGAGAGTGTCGGGAGCAGCGCGAAGATGACAAAGGGGAGTGCGGGAGCCGCGGCGCGCGCGAGCCGCACAATGGAGCTGGACGACATTTACTTGCCTCCGACCGAAGGCCGAGAAAACCGTTTCTTCGCCTCATTGCCGAGCGCCGCACGAAAGCGCGAGCCGAACGTGCCGGGCAGGGGGCTTTCGTCCGCTTCGGTGCCGGTGCCGGGCGCGCCGGGATCGCTGGGCGAGCCGGGCGCCGGTGCGGGCATCGTATGGAGCAGCCGCACGCTGCCGGGCGCCGTGCCGAGCACGAGCCAGGTATCGCCGATTTCGACGACGGCCACGCGCTCCTTGCCGCCAAGCGAAACGCCGCCGACGGTGCGTACGAGCTGGCCGCGAGCCGAAGGCTGCAGGCCGAGGCGGCGCGCAAGCCATGCGCAGGCGAACACGAGCGCGACGACGACGGCCAGGCCGACGAGCGTCTGCAGCACGGCGCCCACGCCGACGGACGGCACAGCCGTGCCGGCGCCTACGCGCGAGGCGATTTTCGCGGCATTGTTGACTGCGTTCATGTCGGCGGCCGCTGCCGCGGGCGAGAGGGCCGCCGACATGACGGCGGCCGTTGCCGCCGTGAGAGTTGCTGCCACGCGCCGCAAGCGCGGCGCACGGTGCAAGCGTGATTTCATCGATTGAGTTTTCGAATGCGTTCGGCCGGCGTGATGATGTCGGTCAGCCGGATGCCGAACTTGTCGTTGACCACGACGACTTCGCCTTGTGCAATCAAACAGCCGTTCACGAGCACGTCCATCGGCTCGCCGGCCATCCCGTCGAGTTCGACGACGGAACCTTGCGCAAGTTGCAGCAAATTGCGGATCGCAATTTTCGTGCGCCCCAGCTCGACCGTCATCTGGACCGGGATGTCGAGAATCATGTCGATGTCGTTGCGCGTCGTGGCCGGCTCGACCTTCGACAGCGGCTGGAACACACCGGCCGCGGCGGGCGCGGGGGCCGGGTTCGTGTTCTGCTCGGCCAGCGCGGCGGCCCAATCGTCGAGCCCCCCGTCGTCGTCCATGGCCGGCGCGGCGGGTTTGGCGGTCCCGGCACCCATGGCGGCGAGTTGCGCGTCGAGTTCAGCCGAGCCCTCACCCGGCATGGCGTTCAGGTCACTCATAATCCGTTTCCTTAATCGTGTTTTCCGCTGCGCTGATCATGTTTTGCACACGCAACGCATATTGACCGTTGAAGATTCCGTACCCGCATTCCATGACGGGGACGCCGTCGACTTTCGCAACGATGTGTTCGGGGATGTTGATCGGAAGCACGTCGCCCGCGCGCATGTTCAGGATGTCCTCGAACGTGACCGGGATTTGCGCCAGATCGGCCGTCAGTTCGACCTCGGCCGCTTGCACCTGCTTCGAGAGCACGCGCACCCAGCGGCGATCGACTTCGAGCGCCTCGCCTTGGATCGGAGAGGTCAGCACGTCGCGGATCGGCTCGATCATCGAATACGGCATGCAGATGTGCAGCGTACCGCCGGTCGGGCCGAACTCGACAGAGAACTGCGTGACGATGACGATTTCGTTCGGCGTCGCGACGTTGGCGAACTGCGTGTGCATCTCCGAGCGCATGAACTCGAACTGCAGCGGCCGCACGCTCTTCCACGCCGTCGTGTAGTGCTCGAACACGAGATTCAGCAGCTTGCCGATGATGCGTTGCTCGGTGGCCGTGAAATCGCGGCCTTCGACGCGCGTATGGAACCGGCCGTCGCCGCCGAACAGATTGTCGACGACGAAGAACACGAGGTTCGGATCGAACACGAACAGTGACGTGCCGCGCAGCGGCTTGACGTGCACGAGGTTCAAGTTCGTCGGAATCGGCAGATTGCGCGTGAACTCGCTGTACTTGAGCACCTTGACCGGACCGACCGAAATTTCGGCGGTGCGGCGCATGAAATTAAAGATCCCTAGACGCAAGAGACGCGCGAAGCGCTCGTTGATGATCTCGAGGCCGGGCATCCGGCCGCGAACGATCCGCTCTTGCGTCGCGATGTTGTAGGGCCGAACAGTGGCCTTTTCGCTATGTTCGGCATCGGCATCGGATTCGCCGGTTACGCCCTTGAGGAGTGCATCGACTTCCTCTTGGGACATGAACTCTTCGTGGCCCATCGCTTTAGCTCGTCCCTGAGTTGCGGTTGGTGAAAATCGCCTGAAGCGGCACGTTCGGCCCGGCGCGTGCGCCGGGCGGCGCGCGGCTACTGGACCACGAATTCCGTGAAGAGCACTTCTTCGACATGCACGGGCGGCTCGCCCGCGTCCGCCGGCTTCTCGATCAATGTCTTCAATTCTTGCGACAGCCCGCGCTTGCCGTCGAGCGTCTCGAGATCCTCGGGATGCTTATTCGACAGATCGAGCAAGATGCGGCTGCGAATTTCCGGCATGTGCTGCTGCAACGCCTCCTGGATCTTTTCATCCTTCAGCTTCAGCGACAGGCCTACGCGCAGGTAGTGCTGACCGTCGTCGGACAGCAGGTTGACCGTCATCGGGTCGAGCGCGAAGAACACCGGCGGCGGGGGCGGCGGCGGCGGCACGGGTTTGCCGTTGCCGACCCCATGCTTGAGCAGGAAAAAGTACATGCCCGCGGCGGCGGCGGCTGCCGCGACGAGTGCGATCAAAACGATCAGCACGATGCGTTTGAGTTTGCCCTTTTTCGCGGGAACGTCGACGGTCTGCTGAGCTGCGGTCGTGGATGCCATGACAATGCTTTGCGTGAATTCGGTAGGGTGAATTTTTGGCTATTCCGGGCTCTAGCGATATGCCGAAAAGAAGGGACATTCGATGCCATCTCATCCGTTTAAGACGATGGCCTTGCAGTGACGGGCTAAAAAATGGGGAGCAAGATCCGGTCCCACCGCCGACGGACGATGCCTTCGAGCGCGCGTGTGCGCCAGCGGCCCGCGCGTACGCGCCGCTGGTGTGGCTGCTGTGCAGCGGCTGTGCCGCTCGCGCCGATAGTTCGCCGGTCTTTCAGGCCGAGGCCGAGGCCCAGCCTGAGCAGGCTTGAGCAGGCTTGAGCTTAGGCGAACGTATCGACGATGCCGACCGTGCGGCGCGAACTGATCGCCGCGGAGGATACGACCGTATCGTCGCTCCCTGCGCCGCCCGAATCGCTGCCGCTGCCACCGCGCCTGCTGCTACCGCTGCCTTGATAGCCCGCTTGCTGCTGGCTCGCTTGACGCGCGAAGCCGTCGCTGACGCTTGCGCTGCCGAGCCCGAGGCCGCCGGCCTGGAGCGCGTCGCGCAGCTTCGGCAACGCGGCTTCGACCGCTTCGCGCACCTGCTGGTGCTGCGAGACGAACAGGGCGTGCGCGTGATTGTCGGCCACCTGCAAAACGACTTGCAGCGGTCCCAGATCGGGCGGGTTGAGCGTCAGCTCGGCGCTTTGCTGGTGCGCGTTCGTGAGGAAGACGACCTTCTGGCTGAATGCGTCTTCCCAATCGGGCGTGCCCACTTGCGGAGCGAGCGAGGCCGCCGCTGCTTGCGCGCTAGCGTTCGGCGCGGTCGCCGCGGCCTGGGCGGCTGCGCTGGCCACACCGGATGCCGAGGCCGCTTGCGTTGCGGCTAGCGCCGCGCGTGCGGCTTCCGCGTTGTCCTTGAGCGTGGCGATGGCCGCTGTGGCGTCGCCCCCGCCCGCGAGCGCTTGTGCTGTCGCGGCGGCCACGCTGGCCGAGGAGGCCGTGGCGTCCGGCGCCGCCTTCGCGGCTTCGTTCGCCGCGTTGCCGATCGCCTGCGCATTGGCGTTCTTGCCGTCGTCCGTCAGCGCGCCAATGCCTTTGCCGTTCAAAGACAGCGAGCCGGTGCTGTTGCCGAGCGTGCTCGCCCCGGCCGACGTGCCGGTATTGCCGAGCACTTGCACGCCCGATGCCGCGCCGGCGCTGGCGCCCGCGGCGGCGCTTTGCATCCCCATCTGGGCCGCGAGTAAAGCTTCGAGCGCCGCGCGCACCGTCTTCGGCTCGGCCGTGCCTTTCGTCGACTTGCCGCTAAGGCCTGCGCTTGCGTCGGTACCGCCGGTCGCATCGGCCCCGGCGACGCTCGTGCCGGTCGCCGCACCGACCGCGGCGGCCTGCGCTTGCTGCGCCGCGGCTTGGGCGGCGGCTTGCGCCTGCGCCGCTGCGTTACTCGCGTCGGCGGCGGCGGCGGCGTTTTGGCCCTGGCTCGCTTGCTGTGCGTTCGAAGAGGAGTCGCTGTGTTTCGTGCCCGTACCGGATTGGGCCGAGGCGCTGCCTTCGCTGCTCTTCGTGCCGGAGCACGCTTCCGAGCT
The DNA here is from genome assembly GCA_964425025.1 of uncultured Burkholderia sp. Taxonomy (GTDB): domain Bacteria; phylum Pseudomonadota; class Gammaproteobacteria; order Burkholderiales; family Burkholderiaceae; genus Trinickia. The sequence goes on from CAYRLJ010000150.1 coordinate 4,567, forward strand.
TGGCGCGGCGTTGCTGTTGCTGTTGTCCTTGCCGTTCGCCGCGTTGGCGTCTTTCGAAGCGGAACTCGACTGCGAGGCGTTGCTGTTTTGCGCGGCGTTCGAGGGCGACGGATTCGCCGCGGGCGGAGCCGGTTGCGCCGCCTGCTGCTGCGCGTTCACGGTTTGCTGGAGCGTCTGTGAGAACGACGTCACGGGGAGCGTGTTCGCGCCAAAGCCGGGGCTACCGGAGGCGGCGCCCGGGGTCTCGGTGAGCGATCCAAGGAAGGAGATGGACGACATGGCAATGCCTCTTGTGTGGTCGGCGGCCGGATCAGTTGCGCTGGCCGGCCGATTCGATTCCTGTTCAGTTCAAGTTTTCACGCCGCATGCGCAGCGCTTTTGCGGCGTGCTCGTCGGCGTCGCGTTGCTCGCGCCGCGCGGCCACACGTGCCTCGGCCGTAACCGAGCGCGCTTGCAGCACTTCGTACGAGCCCAGCTTTTGCTTTTGACGCTGCCACTCGGGCTTGGCCGCCTCGAGGCGCGAGGTGGCCGCCACGAGCAGGCGCCTCTGCTGTTCGATCGCCCCGTCGAGCGTATCGATGAACGCCTGAAAGTTGCGCCAGCTGCCGGCGGCCATGCCGGCCTGGGCCGAAGACGAGAAGTTCGCGTGATACTCGTCGCGATAGCGGATCAATGAATCGAGCTGCGCCTGGATGTCCGCGCGTTCGCGTTGCGCGCGGCCAAGCTGTTTAGCGGCCGCGTCGACGTCGTTTTGCGCGAGGTCGATCAGCGTTTTGATCGGAAAATGATTCGTCATCGCTTAGGACTCCTCATTGAAACAGCGCATCGAGCATAGTGAGGCTGGGTTCGAATGGTGCGCATTCGCGAAAGCCTTGCTGTAAAAATGCTTCGATGCGCGGATACAGCGCGATCGCCCGGTCGAGCAGCGCATCGCGCCCGCTCGAATAGGCGCCCACATTGATCAAGTCGCGATTGCGCTGATAACGGGACAACATCTGTTTGAAGAGCCGCACGCGGTCCAGATGTTTCTCGTCGATGAGCGCCGTCATCGCCCGGCTGATCGAGGCTTCGATGTCGATCGCCGGATAATGGCCGGCTTCGGCGAGCGAGCGCGACAGCACGATGTGGCCGTCGAGAATCGCGCGCGCCGAGTCGGCGATAGGGTCTTGCTGATCGTCGCCTTCGGTCAGCACCGTATAAAACGCCGTGATCGAGCCGCCGCCGGCTGGGCCATTGCCCGTCCGTTCGACGAGTGCCGGCAGCTTGGCGAAGACGGACGGCGGATAGCCCTTCGTCGCCGGCGGCTCGCCGATGGCGAGCGCGATCTCGCGCTGCGCCATCGCGTAGCGCGTGAGCGAATCCATGAGCAGCAGTACGTGCTTCCCCTGATCGCGGAAATATTCGGCGAGCGAGGTGGCATAGGTGGCGCCTTGCATCCGCATGAGCGGAGAGACGTCGGCCGGCGCCGCCACGACGACGGAACGGGCGAGCCCCTCTTCACCGAGGATCTGCTCGATGAACTCCTTCACTTCGCGGCCACGTTCGCCGATCAGCCCGATCACGATGACTTCCGCGCTCGTATAGCGCGCCATCGTGCCGAGCAGCACCGATTTACCGACGCCCGAGCCCGCGAACAGGCCCATGCGCTGGCCGCGTCCGACCGTGAGCAGCGCGTTGATGGCGCGTACGCCGACATCGAGCACCTGATGGATCGGCTCGCGTTGCAGCGGGTTGATCGACGGGGCGGACAGCGGCGCGTCGGCCTCGGTGTCGAGCGGCCCGAGGCCGTCCAGCGGGCGCCCCGACGAATCGACGACGCGCCCGAGCATGCCCCAGCCGACCGGCAGGCGCTTGGCGCCCGCGAGCGGATCGGCGAGCGGGGCGGCCTCGCGCGGGTAGACGCGCGCGCCGGGCAACAGGCCCGCCACTTCAGTCGTCGGCATCAGAAAGAGGCGATCGCCGGCGAAGCCCACCACTTCGGCTTCGGCCATCGGCAGCGTGCTGCCGGGCGGCATCTCGATCAGGCATTCGGCGCCCACGGCCATGCGCATGCCGATCGCTTCGAGCACGAGCCCCGCCGCGCGCGTGAGGCGTCCGCATGCCGACAGCGGCCGGGTGAGCGCGCTGCGTTCGCGCAACGCATCGAGGCGCGAGCGCCAAGCGGCCAGATGGCGATTGTTCGCGAGCGCGGGATCGGGCGTAAAAACGGGGTGCGGCGGGGCTGCCCGCGATGCGCTTGCGCCCGCCTGCGGCGGATGAGCGACGCGCTCGAGTGGTGCCGGCGCGGGCGCGTCATCGCCCGCCTCGGCCTTCGTGATCGCGTCGATCGCGTCGATGGCAGCCAAGTGGTCCGTCGGATCGATGTCGGCGAAAGAGCAATCCGCCTCGCTCGCGTTCCCGTTCGGATCGAGCGCGCGGCGTGCCTCAGGCAGCGCTTCCGGGCTGAACGAAGCGAGCGCCAGCTCGACTTCGAGCGGCGAGAGAGCGCTTGCGCGCAGCGATTCGACGGTCGTTTCGCTCACCATTGACTCACTTTTCCGAGGGCGGCCGCCACGCGCTGCCAGCGCGTGCCGATCGTGGCGTCGATTTCACCGGTGGCGGCCTGCGCGCGGCAGCCGCCGCGCTCGACGGCGATATCGGTGCGCACGTTCCAGCCGAGCGTTTCCAGTTCGACTTTCAAATAAGCTTCGACGATCGGCAAATCGGCCGGATTCACGATGAGCTGCGGGGCGCCTGCGAGCGCCGGCTCGGCCGCGAGAATTTCGCGGGCCGCGGCAATGACGGCGGCCGGATCGTGCGTCACGTGCTGACGCACGACCTGCTGGGCAATATCGATCGCCAACGAGACGAGCGAGTCCGACATTTCCGTTTGGGCGCCGTCGAGCGCGGCCTTGAACGCATCGGCGAGACTGGCGAGCCGCGCGGCTTCGGCGTGCGCCTCTTGGCGTCCTTTCTCCAGCCCTTGGGCATGGCCCTGATCGAAGCCGGCCTGATAGCCGATCGCCTGACCGGCCACATGCCCTTGAGCGAGCCCCTGCTGGTGAGCGGCCGCGCGAATGCGCTGGATTTCCTGCGCGAGCTTGTTCTCGCGCACCGGATCGGGCGGGGGAGGCGGGTCGAACGAAGCCATCTCCCAGCGCTGGTACGCCGAGATAGGCTTCTTGTCCGTGCGGCCTGAATCAGACATACGCATCTTCCGCCTTTCCGCCAATTACGATTTGGCCGCTCTCGGCCAGGTTGCGCACGATCTGCAGGATGCGGCGCTGCTGCGTTTCCACCTCCGAGACCCGCACCGGACCGCGCGAGTCGAGATCCTCGGCGAGCAGTTCGGCCGCGCGTTGCGACATGTTCGAGAGGAACTTCTGACGCAGCGCGGGCGGGGCGCCCTTGAGCGAGACGATGAGCCCTTCCGAGTCCACTTCCTTGAGCAGCAGCTGGATCGCCCGGTCTTCGAGGTCAAGCAGGTTCTCGAACACGAACATCTGATCGATGATCTTTTGCGCGAGGTCCGCGTCGTACTGGCGAACGTTCTCGAGAATCGGTTCCTCGTACATGCTCGGCATGAAGTTGAGGATTTCGGCCGCCGTGCGCACGCCGCCCATCGGGCTGCGCTTCAGGTTGTCGCTGCCCGAGAGCAGCCCCGTGAGGACGTCGTCGAGTTCGCGCAGCGCGGCCGGCTGGATACCTTCAAGCGTGGCGATGCGCAGCAGCACATCGTTGCGCAGCCGGTCCGTGAAGCAAGCGGCGATTTCCGAGGCTTGATCGCGATCCAAGTGCACGAGAATCGTCGCGATGATCTGCGGGTGCTCGTTCTTGATGAGTTCGGCCACGGCGGGCGAGTCCATCCA
>CAYRLJ010000151.1:0-8355 GCA_964425025.1 uncultured Burkholderia sp.
CCGAGTTCGGCGCCGCAAGCCAGCTCGAGAAGATCGACATGCTCGATTTCGCCGATTTCGTCGCCATCAACAAGTTCGATCGCAGCGGCGCGGTCGATGCGTTGCGCGACGTCTCCAAGCAGATGCAGCGCAACCGGAACGCGTTCGCCGAAGATCCTGAGCGCATGCCTGTCGTCGGCACGATCGCGTCGCGTTTCAACGACGATGGGGTGACCGCCCTTTACGCACGCGTCGTCGACGCGTTGCGCGAGTGCGGCTTGAGAACGCCCGAGGACCCGGGGGCGAGGCTGCCGCGGCTCGATGCGCGTCATTCGCGCGAAGGCGGCGCGATCGTGCCGGCAGCGAGAGCGAGATACCTATCGGAGATCGCCGAGACGGTGCGCGCCTATCGCGCAAGGGCGGACGAGCAGGCGCAGTGCGCGCGCGAGCGCTGGCAACTGGCCGAAGCGTGGCGGATGGTGAAGGATGCTAGCGGCGTGGCGGTCGATAGCGATTCCATCGAGCACGCCGATGTCGCCGATGCCGCCGATCCGCTTTCGTCCCGCCTCGACGCGCTGATCGCCGAACGGGAGACGCGTCTCGGCGCACGCGAGCGAGCGCTGCTCGATGCCTGGCCGCAGACGGTGGCGCAATACTCAGGCGAGGAGCGCGTCGTCACGATCGGTGGCCGCGAACTGCGCACACCGCTTACGGTGACGACGCTCTCGGGCACCTCGATCCGCAAGGTTGCGCTGCCGAAGTTCGCCGATCCCGGTGAAACGTTGCGCTGGCTCATGCTCGAGAACTTGCCCGGCTATTTCCCATTCACGGCCGGCGTATTCCCGTTCAAGCGCGAGAACGAAGATCCGACGCGGATGTTCGCGGGCGAGGGCGATCCGCCGCGCACGAACCGGCGTTTCAAGCTGCTCTCGGAAGGCATGCCGGCGCGGCGCCTGTCGACGGCATTCGACTCGGTGACGCTCTACGGCGAAGACCCTGACGAGCGGCCCGACATCTACGGCAAGATCGGCAACTCGGGCGTTTCGGTCGCCACCCTCGACGATATGAAAACCCTCTACGACGGCTTCGATTTGTGCGATCCGGCCACCTCCGTCTCGATGACGATCAACGGCCCCGCACCGACGATTCTCGCGATGTTCTTCAACGCGGCGATCGACCGACAGCTCGAACGGTTGCGCTCGCGTTGCGCATCCGAAGAACGCGAGCCGAGCGCGAGCGAGATCGAAGAGACGCGTAGAAGCGCATTGCGCGATGTCCGCGGCACCGTGCAAGCGGACATCCTGAAGGAAGACCAAGGCCAAAACACCTGCATCTTCTCGACGGAGTTCAGCTTGAAGATGATGGGCGACGTGCAGGCTTATTTCATCGAGCACGGCGTGCGCAATTTCTATTCGGTGTCGATCTCGGGCTATCACATTGCCGAGGCCGGCGCGAATCCGATTACGCAACTCGCCTATACGCTCGCGAACGGCTTCACGTATGTCGAAGCCTATCTCGCGCGCGGCATGGCGATCGACGAATTCGCGCCGAACTTGTCGTTCTTCTTCTCGAACGGCATGGAGCCGGAATACACGGTGCTCGGCCGCGTGGCGCGCCGCATCTGGGCCGTCGCGCTGCGCGAGCGCTATGGCGCGAACGAGCGCAGCCAGAAGTTGAAATACCACGTGCAGACATCGGGTCGCAGCCTGCATGCGCAAGAGATCGCGTTCAACGACATCCGCACGACGCTGCAGGCGCTGATCGCGATTTACGACAATTGCAATTCCCTGCATACGAACGCGTTCGACGAAGCGATCACGACGCCGACGGAGGCGTCGGTGCGGCGTGCGATTGCGATCCAGCTCATCATCAATCGCGAATGGGGCTTGGCGAAGAATCAGAATCCGAACCAAGGCAGCTTCGTGATCGAAGAGCTGACGGATCTCGTCGAAGCCGCGGTGCTCGACGAGTTCGATCGTCTGACGGCGCGCGGCGGCGTGCTCGGGGCGATGGAAACGGGCTACCAGCGCGGACGCATCCAGGATGAATCGATGCGCTACGAGCATCGCAAACACGACGGCTCGTATCCGATCGTCGGCGTCAATACGTTCGTCGGAGACGAAGCGCGCGCGACGCAGGGCACGCTGGCCTTAGCGCGTTCGACGCGAGAAGAAAAGCAAAGCCAACTAGAACGATTGAGCGAGTTTCATACGCGTCATGCGCAGGATGCAGGACCGATGCTCGAGCGCCTGCGCCGTGCCGTCATCGACGACGAAAACGTGTTTGCCGTGCTGATGGATGCCGTGCGTGTCTGCTCGCTCGGGCAGATCACGCACGCGCTATTCGAGGTGGGCGGCCAGTATCGGCGCAACATGTGAGCCGTGACGGCAGCGCGCGGTTGGACTGCCGCCGCCTCGCTCCGATAACCGCTATCTGCTCTATCGTGTCGGCAGCAAACGCTCGCGCGCTGCGTCGTACTCCTGCTTGAGCCGAGCGACGAGTTCGCCCACGCTCGGCACGTCATCCATCAAGCCCACGCCTTGACCCGCGCCCCAGATGTCCTTCCACGCCTTCGCCTTGTCGCCGCCGAAATTCATCGCCGTCTTGTCCGAGACGGGCAGTGCATCGGGGTCGAGCCCCGCGCTGACGATGCTCTCGCGCATGTAGTTGCCATGCACGCCCGTGAACAGATTCGTGTAGACGATGTCCGATGCCCTCGCGTTGACGATCGCGCGTTTGTAGTCGTCGACGGCGTGCGCTTCTTGTGTCGCGATGAAGCGCGTGCCCATATAGGCGAGATCGGCGCCCATCGCCTGCGCGGCGAGGATCGAACCGCCGTTGGCGATCGAGCCCGAGAGCACGATCGGGCCGTCGAAGATGCGCCGCACTTCGCCAACGAGGGCGAACGGCGAAGTCGTGCCCGCGTGCCCGCCGGCACCGGCCGCAACGAGGATCAACCCGTCGACACCGGCCTCGAGCGCTTTCTGCGCATGGCGCAAATTGATGACGTCGTGCAGCACGATGCCGCCGTAGCTGTGAACGGCATCGATGATTTCCTTGGCGGGCGCCCGCAGGCTCGTGATGAAGATCGGCACCTTGTGTTCGACGCACACGCGCACATCATGTTCGAGCCGCACGTTGGACTGGTGGACGATTTGATTGACGGCGATCGGGCCGATCCGCGCGCCGGGGTTGGCGGCGCGATGCGCGTCGAGCGCTTCGCCCATCTGCGTCAGCCATTCGTCGAGCAATTCGGCGGGTCGGGCGTTCAGCGCCGGGAACGAACCGACGATGCCCGCCTTGCACTGCGCGAGCACGAGTTCGGGGTAGCTGACGATGAACATCGGCGACGCGACGACAGGCAGCGTCAAATTCTGTAGGACGGCGGGCAGAGCCATGACGCGTGTCTCCTTCATAAAAGAACGAACGTTCGAATTATAAGCGATCAAAACGCCATATTCGCAGTCGATGGCTCTGGAGTGAGTGCTCTGGTTCTACGTTTCATCGCGCTTGAAGCGAGCCCAGGGCCCCTGGGCAGCTATCGAGGCACCTAGAATACGAAGGTTCGAACAACGATAAGAGGCAGGAGCGAACGCTATGAGTTTCGCCGAATTTACTCCGTTTCGCGTCGATGCCGGCGGCGTGGAAATTGCCGGGCTGACCGGCGGCGAAGGCCCCCCTTTGCTGTTGCTGCATGGGCATCCGCAAACGCATCGAATTTGGGATCGCTGCCTGGTCCGTCTTGCCGCACACTTCACCGTGGTCGCGACCGATTTGCGCGGTTACGGCCAATCGGGCAAACCCGCGAGCGACGACACGCACGCAGCCTATTCGAAGCGGGCGATGGCCGCCGATCAAGTGGCCGTCATGCGGCATTTCGGGTTCGAACGCTTCCTGGTATGCGCGCACGATCGCGGCGCGCGCGTTGCACACCGAATGGCGCTCGATCATGCCGATGCCGTCGAGCGCATGATGCTGCTCGACATTGCGCCGACCCTCGCGATGTACGAGGCCACCGATCGCGCCTTCGCGACGGCCTACTTTCATTGGTTCTTCCTGATTCAGCCGCAGCCGCTGCCCGAGACGCTGATCGGCGCGGATCCCGAGACGTATGTCAAATCCGTGATGGGGGGCCGTCACGCGGGGCTCGCGCCGTTCGAACCCGACGCGTTGCGCGCCTACTGCGACGCATTGCGCGCGCCCGGGGCGGTTCATGCGATGTGCGAGGACTACCGGGCCTCGGCGACAATCGACCTCGAGCATGACCGTGCCGATCTCGAGCGCGGCCGTAAGATCGGATGTCCGGTGCGGGCGTTGTGGGGGGCGCAAGGCGTCGTCGCGCGCTGCTTCGATCCGCTGCGCGAATGGCAGCGCGTGGCGCGCGACGTTAGTGGCCGCGCGCTCGAATGCGGGCATTACATTCCCGAAGAAGCGCCCGATGCGCTGATCGCCGAGATCCACGATTTCTTCGAAGCCGACGAATCGGGCGAGCGCATGGTGCAGCTATGACCCACCCCAATCACGTAAGCAAGGAAATCCGGCGCGGCGCCGTTGAGATGATCGCCGCGATGCTGATCTCGGGCACGATCGGGTGGCTCGTCGTCGCGTCGGGGCAGTCGCCGCAAAACGTCGTCTTCGTGCGTTGCGCGCTCGGCGCGCCGACGCTCGCGGCGATCTGCTTGGCGCTCGGCATCATCCGCAAAGACATGCTGACCTGGCGCACGCTCGCGCTAGCTTCGGCTGGGGGCGCGGCGATCGTCGCAAACTGGGTGCTGCTCTTTGCCGCCTACTCGCGTGCTTCCATTTCAATGGCGACGGTGGCTTACAACACGCAGCCGTTCATGCTCGTCGCGCTCGGCGCGGCCGTGTTCCGCGAGCGCATCACTGCGTCGACGGCTGTTTGGCTCGGCGTCGCATTCGTCGGGCTGTTGCTCGTCGTGAAGGTCCAACCGGCAGTGCTCGCCGTGCCGGGGCAATATCTGCAAGGGATCGGCTACGCGCTCGGGGCCGCCTTCTTTTATGCCGTCTCGTCGATCATCACGAAGCGGCTGAAGGGAACGCCTCCGCAATTGATCGCGCTGATTCAAGTCACGCTAGGGGTCTTTCTGCTCGCGCCATTCGTGAACTATCACGCGCTGCCCACCACGTTCATGCCGTGGGCCGATCTTGGGACGATCGGCGTCGTGCACACGGGGCTCGTCTATGTCCTGCTCTATGGCGCGATTCAAAAGCTGCCGACGTCCATGACGGCCGCGCTGTCCTTCATCTATCCGATCGTGGCAATCGTCTGCGACCGCTTCGCGTTCGGACAGACGCTCGCGTGGATGCAATTAGCTGGCGCCGCGTTGATTCTGCTCGCCGCGGCCGGCGTAAATTTTGGATGGAGAATCGTGCCGCGAGGCGCATCGAGGCACGTTGTCACGCGCGTCACTTCAAAGTGAAGGGGGCTGTCCGAAGGCACGCATGAGTGTTCTCTGGAGGGGGGGCTTCGGCCCATCCCGGTCTGCAGGGAAATCACCGATGCGATGCATCGGGCGGCGTCGGTATCATGACGACTGACGCTGATCACGTCGAAAATTGTGCCGTTCGTCCTCAACGATGAACGGCTTTCTTTTTGGTGCGACGATCGCGCGCACCGCTGCGGTGTTACGCCGCGGCGCACACGCGCGTCTAAAGCGCGCGGCGCCGGGCTCCTTGTGCGCTACGCACGCAATGCGATGTCGACAACAGGCGCGCCCGTCAGCGCCAGCAATTCCTGCGGCGACAAATTGAACACCGCGTGCGGATGGCCGGCGGCCGCCCACAGGCTGTCGAGCTGCAAAAGATCCGAATCGATGACCGTGACGGGCGGGGTCAGGTGGCCGATTGGACAGACCCCTCCGATCGCATAGCCCGTTTTTTCACGGACGAACTTCGCATCGGCGCGAGCGATATCGCCGACATGCCGTGCGACTTTCTCCTCGTCGACGCGATTCGCCCCGCTCGCGACAACGAGCACGGGCGCATCGTCCTCACGGCGGCGAAACAAAATCGACTTGGCGATTTGCGCGACCGAGCAGCCGAGCCCGGCCGCGGCCTCGGCCGACGTCTTGCCCGTTTGCGGCAGCATGACGACGGGCTTCTCATGACCGCATTCGCGCAGCAGCAGCGCAACGCGCTGCGCCGACTCGGGTAGTGCGACGAGCGGTTCCGATGCATCGGCGCCGTCGGGCATATTAGTGGGCGTGATGTGCGTATTCTCCATATCGCGTTCGTTCCGCCGATTCACGACGCGCATGCGGTATTGGCCGCCTTCGCGAGCAGCGCACGGCCCGCGCGCGAGACGTTCGCGCGCCCGATCTCCTTCGAGATGAAATCGCCGATTGCCACGACGGCATCGAGATCGATGCCCGTCTCGATGCCGAGGCCGTTCATTAGATACAAGACGTCTTCCGTTGCAACGTTGCCCGTTGCGCCCTTCGCGTAGGGGCAGCCGCCGAGGCCGGCCACCGAGGCGTGGAAGATCTCGATGCCTTCGAGCAGCGCGGCGTAAATGTTGGCGAGCGCTTGCCCGTACGTATCGTGGAAATGTCCAGACAGTTGCTCGCGCGGAAACACCTTCGTGACCGCCGCGAACACTTCGCGCGTGCGCAGCGGCGTGCCGACGCCGATCGTATCGGCTATATCGATTTCATCGCAGCCGAGCGCGGCCATGCGCTGCACGACGTCGACGACGGACGGTACCGGCACCTCGCCTTGATAGGGGCAGCCGAGCGCGCACGAGATGCTGGCGCGCACGCGCATGCCGCATTCTTTCGCGGCGCGCGCGACGGGTTCGAACCGTGTGATGCTTTCGGCGATGCTGCAGTTGATGTTCTTTTGCGAAAACGCTTCGCTGGCCGCGCCGAAAATCACGATTTCATCCGCACGCGCGGCGAGCGCGCCGTCGAACCCTTGCATGTTCGGCGTAAGCACGGAATAGATCGTCCCGGCTCGGCGCTCGATGCCGTCCATGACTTGCGCGCCGTCGGCCATTTGCGGCACCCACTTCGGCGAGACGAACGATGCCGCTTCGATGTTGCGAAAGCCTGCTGCCGAAAGCCGGTTCACGAGATCGACCTTGACCCGCGTCGGCACGAAGTCTTTTTCGTTTTGCAACCCATCGCGCGGGCCGACTTCGACGATCTTGACTGCACTAGGCATAGCCATGGAATGTCTCCTCAATACAATTCGTTTGGAATGCTAAGCAATGGCGCGCGGCCTCGAGCGTGATGAACGCGAAGCCTCGGGCCAAGATTTTTTGTTTTTTAGTAGCCGCGAAGAAGGTTGACGATGCCGCCTATTTTTTCTCCGCGTGCAAGCGCTTCAATCTTACCCGCAATTTGCTCGATTGCTGGTTCGCGCAGTGTCAGTGCGGAGATATGAGGCGTAATGGTCACGCGTGGCAAGCGCCAGAACGGATGCTCGGTGGGTAGCGGTTCCGTGGCGAAGACGTCGAGCGTCGCGGCGGCGAGCCGGCCTTCGTCGAGCGCGTCGATGAGATCGCGCTCGACCAGATGGGCGCCGCGAGCGAGGTTCACGAGGTAGGCGCCTTGCGCGAGGTGAGAGAACGTTTCTCGGTTGAGTATGCCTTCGGTATCGGGCGTGCTCGGCAATAGATTGACGAGCAATTTCAAGCCGTCAAGGAACGCGGGCAACTCGCCTGGGCCGGCGAACGCGGCGACGCCGTCGATCGATTTGGCGCTGCGGCTATAGCCTCGAACCGGCAAGCCCGACGATGCTAGCGTTTTCGCGACATGGGCGCCAAGCGCACCGAGGCCGAGTACGCCGACATGGAACGATTCGCGTGCATGCGGCTCGAGCGTGTGCCAGCGCGCCGAGCCGCTGCCGGCGCTTGCACGCTGCGCGAGCTCGTACTCGTCGAAGCGGCGTAAGTAGCGCAGCGCGGCGTAGCTGGCGTATTCGGCCATTTGCTCGGCCATCCCCGTATCTTCGAGCCGCACTAGCGGCACGCCGGCGGGTAATGTGCCGGGTTGGCTGCGTTCGAGCGCGAGCAGCGCGTCGACGCCCGCGCCGAGGACGAACACGGCGCGCAAGCCTTCGCGCTTGGCGAGCAATTCGGCGGGCGGCCGCCAAACGACGGCGAAATCCGCCGCGCCCGTGTCGCCGGGCGTCCAGAGGCGAACGTCGCAGGACGGCAGAGCGCGCGCGAGCGACGCGATCCATGCGGGTGCGTCGTCGAGATGCGGCTTATAGAACAGGATCTTCATGCGATGGTTCGCGGGCGACGCGAGCGCCGCCCGTCTCGGCTGACGATGGGCGCTATTTTACGGCCAGCCCGGGCCATTGCCATTTCGATGCGTGACGTGACGAGGTGACGACGTGACGACGGCCCGC
>CAYRLJ010000152.1:0-8310 GCA_964425025.1 uncultured Burkholderia sp.
GCACCAGATCGTCGGCATGGGCGAAGCGTTCCGCATCGCACGCGAAGAGATGGCGACGGAGAACGAGCGCGTGCGCATGCTGCGCGATCGTCTGCTGCGCGGGCTGACCGAGATCGAAGAGGTCTACGTCAACGGCGACATGGAGCGCCGCGTGCCGCACAACCTGAACATCAGCTTCAACTTCGTCGAAGGCGAATCGCTGATCATGGCGATCAAGGACGTGGCCGTCTCGTCGGGCTCGGCTTGCACGTCCGCCTCGCTGGAGCCGTCGTACGTCCTGCGCGCGCTCGGCCGCAACGACGAACTCGCTCACAGCTCGATCCGCTTCACGGTCGGCCGCTTCACGACGGAACAAGATGTCGACTACGTCATCAACCTGCTGAAGAACAAGATCTCCAAGCTGCGCGATCTGTCTCCTCTGTGGGAAATGCATCAAGACGGCATCGACCTATCGACGATCAAATGGGCCGCGCACTGAGCGCCGATTCACGCACACGCCAAACGAATTCAGGAGTTCGATCATGTCTTACAGCAACAAAGTTCTCGATCATTACGAAAACCCGCGTAACGTCGGCGCCTTTGCCAAGGACGACGAGACGGTCGGTACCGGCATGGTCGGCGCGCCCGCCTGCGGCGACGTGATGAAGCTGCAGATTCGCGTGGGTGCCGACGGCGTTATCGAAGACGCGAAGTTCAAGACGTACGGCTGCGGTTCGGCCATCGCATCGAGCTCGCTCGTCACCGAGTGGGTGAAGGGCAAAACGCTCGACCAAGCACTCTCGATCAAGAACACGCAGATCGCCGAAGAGTTGGCCCTGCCTCCGGTGAAGATCCACTGCTCGATCCTCGCGGAAGACGCGATCAAGGCGGCGGTGGCCGATTACAAGCAGCGCCACGGCGGCGCGCAAACGGCCGAAGAGGCCAAGCACGTCGCGTAAGCGCACGAAAAGCATCATGGCGATCACTTTGACCGAAAAGGCCGCGCAGCACGTACACAAGTACCTCGTCCGCCGCGGCAAGGGGCTCGGGCTGCGCCTGGGCGTGCGCACGACGGGTTGCTCCGGCCTCGCGTACAAGCTCGAGTACGTCGACGAACTCGAACCGGAGGATCAGGTTTTCGAGTGCAACGGCGTGAAAGTCGTAGTCGATCCGAAGAGCCTCGCCTACATCGACGGCACGGAACTCGACTTCGCGCGCGAAGGGCTGAACGAAGGGTTCAAGTTCAATAACCCGAATGTGAAGGACGAGTGCGGGTGCGGCGAATCGTTCCGCGTATGACACCACCGTGCCGCCTGGCGCGGGCGAGAAGGCGGCGCGGGCCGCCTTTTTGTTTCTAGGCGCCGCGCGCGCCGCCGCACTGCCAGGTACAACCCGTTCCATCGACGATTCACTTCATGTCCTCGATCCAAGATAGCCACTTCGATCTGTTTCATTTGCCGGCGCGCTTCGCGCTTGATCTGGAAGCGTTGGAACACGCCTATCGGACCGTGCAGGCGCAGGTTCATCCCGATCGATTCGCCGCGGCCGGCGAGGCGCAAAAACGCGTCGCCATGCAATGGGCCGCGCGTGCAAACGAGGCCTATGAGACGCTGCGCGACCCGCTCAAGCGCGCGGGCTATCTACTGTCGCTGCGCGGCGTCGACGTCGGTGCCTCCGAGAATACGGCGATGGAGCCCGCATTCCTGATGCAGCAGATGGAATGGCGCGAACGGGTCGAGGATGCGGCCGATGCCAAAAACGTCAGCGAGCTGATGGCGCTGCTCGACGAATTGCGCGGGGACGAGCACACGCGCTTCGAGCGGCTTTCCATGCTGCTCGATAGCGGTGCCGACCAACCGGCGGCCGAGGCCGTGCGGCAATTGATGTTCCTCGAACGCGTCGCCGGCGAAATCGCTCGCCAAATCGAGCGGCTCGAACACTGAACCCACATACACCAGAATGGCCCTACTGCAAATCTCGGAACCCGGCATGGCGCCTGCCCCGCATCAGCGGCGGCTGGCGGTCGGCATCGATCTCGGTACGACGAACTCCCTCGTCGCGTCCGTCCGCAACAGCATTCCGGAAGCGCTGCCGGATGAAGCAGGCCGTGTATTGCTGCCTTCCGTCGTGCGCTATCTCGAACGCGGCGGCCGCCGGATCGGTCATGTGGCGAAAGCCGAGGCGGTGCTCGATCCGCGCAATACGATCGTATCGGTCAAGCGCTTCATGGGGCGCGGCAAGCAGGAAGTGGAGGGCGCTGAGAACGCGCCGTACGAATTCATCGACGCACCCGGCATGGTGCAGATTCGGACGATCGACGGCGTGAAGAGTCCCGTCGAAGTATCGGCGGAGATTTTGGCGACGCTGCGCCAACGCGCCGAGGATTCGCTCGGCGATGAGCTGGTCGGCGCCGTCATTACCGTACCGGCCTACTTCGACGAAGCCCAGCGGCAGGCGACGAAGGATGCGGCCCGGCTCGCGGGTTTGAACGTGCTGCGCTTGCTCAACGAGCCGACGGCGGCTGCCATCGCCTACGGGCTCGACCATGGTGCCGAAGGGCTCTACGCTGTTTATGACCTCGGCGGCGGCACCTTCGATTTGTCGATCCTGAAGCTGACCAAGGGCGTGTTCGAAGTGCTCGCGGCCGGCGGCGATTCGGCGCTCGGCGGCGACGACTTCGATCATGTCTTGTTCCGTCATGTCTTGGCCGAGTCGGATCTGGCGCCGCAAGGCCTTGCTCCCGAAGACGTGCGCCTGTTGCTCGATCGCGTTCGGACGGCCAAGGAAGCGCTGTCCGGCACGCCGCAAGCGAAGGTCGAGGCGACGCTGTCTGACGGCACGCCAATTTCGGTCTCGGTGACGGAAGCTCAATTCGCCGAGCTCGTGCGCTCGCTCGTCGATCGCACGCTCGTGCCGACCAAAAAAGCGTTGCGCGATGCGAAGATCGCGCCGGCCGATGTCAAGGGCGTCGTGCTCGTCGGCGGCGCCACGCGCATGCCTGTGGTCCGTCGCGCCGTCGAAGCGTTTTTCGGCAAGCCGCCGCTGACCGATCTCGATCCCGATCAAGTCGTCGCGCTGGGCGCGGCGATTCAGGCCGATCTTCTTGCAGGCAATCGCACGGAAGACGATTGGCTACTGCTCGACGTGATTCCCCTGTCGCTCGGCGTCGAGACGATGGGTGGGCTCGTCGAGAAAATCATTCCGCGCAACTCGACGATTCCCGTCGCGCGCGCGCAAGAGTTCACGACGTTCAAGGATGGCCAAACGGCCATGGCCATTCACGTCGTGCAAGGCGAGCGCGAACTCGTTTCCGACTGCCGTTCGCTCGCGCGCTTCGAGCTGCGCGGCATTCCGCCGATGGCAGCCGGCGCGGCGCGCATTCGCGTGACGTACCAGGTCGATGCCGATGGTTTGCTGTCGGTGTTTGCGCGCGAACAGCACTCGGGCGTCGAGGCGTCGGTCATCGTCAAGCCGTCGTACGGTCTAGCCGACGAAGAAATCGCGCGCATGCTCGAAGACAGCTTCCGCACGGCCGAAGTCGACATGCGGGCGCGCGCTTTGCGCGAGGCCCAGGTCGAGGCGCAGCGTTTGATCGAGGCGACGCAAGCGGCACTCGCCGCCGACGGCGAATTGTTGGCCGACGACGAGCGCGCGCAAGTCGACGAGGCGCTGGCGCGGTTGCGTGACACGGCGCAGGGCGCCGACGCTGACGCCGACGCGATCGAAACCGCGACGAAATCGCTTGCCGCACAGACGGACGAGTTCGCCGCGCGACGGATGAACAAGAGCATCCGCAACGCATTGACAGGCCGCAAGCTCGACGAAATCTGAGGCGGCAAGCCGTCGCTTCACCATGAACGAAGAGGCGAGCGTTGCTTGCCCCCGCACAATACAGCTAGAACGGAATTTTCTATGCCTCAAATCGTTGTCCTGCCCCACGTCGACCTGTGCCCGGAGGGGGCGGTGATCGAGGCCGAGCCCGGCAAAAGCGTCTGCGACGCGCTGCTCGAACACGGCGTGGAAATCGAGCATGCGTGCGAAAAGTCTTGCGCTTGCACCACATGTCATGTGATCGTGCGTGAAGGCTTCGAAGCGCTCCAGCCGTCGGAAGAAGACGAAGACGATTTGCTCGACAAGGCATGGGGGCTCGAGCCGACCTCGCGGCTATCGTGCCAAGCGCGCGTGCCGCAGGATAAGGATCTCGTCGTGGAGATTCCGCGTTATTCGATCAATCACGCGAAAGAGAATCATTGAGTTTGCAAGGAGGCGTAGTCATGAAGTGGACGGACGTACAAGATATCGCCATGGCCCTCACGGACAAGCATCCCGAGATCGATCCGCAGCAGATTCGCTTTACCGATTTGCACCGTTGGGTCATGGAACTCGACGGTTTCGAGGATGACGCGAACCGCTCGAGCGAGAAGATTCTGGAGGCGATTCAGTTGGCCTGGATTGAAGACGCGGCTGAGTAGGACCCTCTGTTTCTTGCGATGACGGGCAAGCGATCGCTCGCTCGCCGTCGGTGCAAAAAAAGCGACCTTTCATGGGTCGCTTTTTTTGTGCCCGTGACCGGGCGGATGCGCGCCGCGCAAGAAGGCTGGCCGACGCGTTCGCGTTCAGCCGGCGGCCAGTGTGCCGTGCGAGATGTGAACGCGCTCGCCTTGTTGGAACGGCGGCGGTTGGCGATAGGTAAAGTAGCGCGTACGGCCGTTTTCCATCCGCACTCGTACCTGGTAATCGGTTTCACTGCGCAAGTGTTTTTCCACTGCATTGCCGGCGAAACCGCCACCGACGGCACCGAGCGCCGTCATCCCGAGACGGCCGTTGCCGCGCCCGAACTGGTTGCCCAGCAGCCCGCCGACCACCGCGCCGCCCACCGCCCCAACACCGGTGCCGTGGCCTTGATGTCGGACCGATACGATCGATTCGACGGTGCCGCAGCTCGCGCAGTAGGACGATTGCCCGTTAGGTTGCTGCGTGGGTTGCTGCGCTTGGGCATACGGTTGCTGAGCTAGCTGCTGTTGTGCCGGTGGTTGTTGGCCGTACGGCTGCTGCGCGTACGGCTGCTGCGTGTACGACGATTGGCCTGGTTGGCCTGCATATTGAACCTGCCCCCGGGGCTGAGGAACGGCCGGGGCTGGCGTCGGTTGCGCCGTTGTCGTTGCTGGCGGCTCGGGCTGCTGCTGACCCGTCATAGCGGCGGCTGTAGCCGGCGCAGCGGAGTCGACGACAGGCTGGGAAGCAACCTGCGAAGTCTGCGCGTAATCGGTTTGAACGGTCGAACTCGACGCCTTTGGAAATACGCCGGTGATGGCGGCAGTGGCGGCGAGGCTAGCGACAATGACAGTACCTGCGGCGACCGCGATCAGCGGATGCAGGCGACGGGGCGGTGTGGTCGGATTATTCATCTCGTACCTCCCTTTCGAATCGGATGAGTCGAACGAGGCATGTGTTTGTAACAACGATAGTTTCCGCCACCGCTGACGAACCATCGTTTCAATTTGTAACCGAACGCGACGCACGAAATGAAGCCCGCGAGCGCCCGCCGCGCGTGGCACCCGTTGATTGGAACATGAGCGAGGGTCGGGACCGTCAATAAAAAGCCGTCCGCAGCGAAGCTGGGGACGGCTTTTACCGATCGTTACAAAGTTGCGTTGCTCGGGGCTTTAATGCGCCTCAGCTCAGTCTTCGCGTCGCAGATGCGGGAAGAGGATGACGTCGCGGATGCTCGGGCTGTCGGTCAGCAGCATGACCAGACGGTCGATGCCGATTCCGCAGCCGCCCGTCGGCGGCATGCCATATTCGAGCGCACGGATGTAGTCGGCATCGTAGTACATCGCTTCTTCGTCGCCGGCATCCTTCTGCTCGACTTGCTTCTTGAAGCGAGCCGCTTGGTCTTCGGGATCGTTCAACTCGGAGAAGCCGTTCGCGATTTCGCGGCCCGTGATGAACAGTTCGAAGCGCTCGGTAATCCCTTCGACCGAATCCGACGCGCGCGCGAGCGGCGACACCTCGATGGGATAGTCGATGATGTACGTCGGCTCCCAAAGCTGCGACTCGGCCGTTTCCTCGAACAAAGCCAGTTGCAACGAGCCGACGCCCGCATTGAGGAACGCGGGCTGCGTCGTATCGACGCCAAGGCGCTTGAGCTCGGTGCGCAGGAACGTCGCATCGCCGAGCTGCGCATCGGTGTAGTCAGGCGCGTACTTGCGAATCGCCTGCGCGATCGTCAGCCGATGGAAAGGCTTGGACAAGTCGAGCTCGCGACCCTGATAGACGATGTTCGCCGTGCCGAGTGCATCGATCGCGGCTTGGCGGATCAACTGTTCGGTGAAGTCCATGAGCCACGCGTAATTCGTGTACGCGGCGTAAAACTCCATCATCGTGAACTCGGGATTGTGTCGCGGCGACACCCCTTCGTTACGGAAATTGCGGTTGATCTCGAAGACGCGTTCGAAGCCGCCGACGACGAGCCGCTTCAGATAGAGTTCAGGCGCGATACGCAGGAACATCTGCATATCGAGCGCGTTGTGGTGCGTCGTAAACGGCTTGGCCGCCGCGCCGCCCGGAATCGGGTGAAGCATCGGCGTTTCGACTTCCATGAACTGCGCGTCCGACATGAACTTGCGGATCGACGAAATCGCCTTCGTGCGGGCGACGAACGTCTTGCGCGCTTCAGGCGTGACGATCAGATCGACGTAGCGCTGACGGTAGCGCGTTTCCTGATCGGCCAACCCGTGGAACTTGTCGGGCAGGGGACGCAATGCCTTCGAAAGCAGGCGCAGTTCCGTGCAGCGCACCGACAGTTCGCCTTTGTTCGTGCGAAACAGCACGCCTTTGGCCGCGACGATGTCGCCGAGGTCCCACTTCTTGAAGGCTTCGTACGTTTGCTCGCCGACGTCGGCCGGCGTGACGAAGAATTGGATTTGTCCCGAGGTGTCTTGCACCGTGGCGAAGCTCGCCTTGCCCATCACGCGCTTGAGCATCATGCGGCCGGCGACGGCGACTTGCAGCGCCGTGGCTTCGAGCGCTTCCTTGTCGGTGTCGACGTATTGCGTTTGCAGATCGCCCGCGTGGTGCGTCGGGCTGAAATCGTTCGGGTAGGCGATGCCCGCCTCGCGCAGCGCGCGTAACTTTTCGCGCCGCTCGGCGATGATTTTGTTCTCGTCGACGGCTGCGTCGACGGTGGGAAGAGTCGATTCGGTCATTGATGTATCCGCTGCGCTTAGACGCCTTGCTTCAGGCTCGCGCTGATGAAATCGTCGAGATCGCCGTCGAGCACGGCCTTCGTGTTGCTCATTTCGACGCTGGTGCGCAAATCCTTCACACGGCTCTGGTCGAGCACGTACGAGCGAATTTGATGGCCCCAGCCCACGTCGGTCTTGCTCGATTCGAGCTTGTCCTGTTCGGCTTGGCGTTTGCGCATCTCGGCTTCGTACAAGCGCGATTTGAGCATCGCCATCGCTTCGGCGCGGTTGCGGTGCTGCGAGCGGTCGTTCTGGCACTGCACGACGATGCCCGACGGCATATGCGTGATCCGCACGGCCGAATCGGTCTTGTTGATGTGCTGCCCGCCGGCGCCGGACGCACGGTACGTATCGATGCGCAGATCGGCCGGATTGATGTCGACCTCGATCGAATCGTCGATCTCCGGGTAGACGAAGACGGACGAAAACGACGTATGCCGGCCGCCCGACGAATCGAACGGCGACTTGCGCACCAGGCGGTGAATGCCCGTTTCCGTGCGCAAGAAGCCATAGGCATATTCGCCTTCGACCTTGATCGTCGCGCTCTTGATGCCGGCGACATCGCCTTCGGATTCTTCGAGCACTTCCGTCTTGAAGCCTTTGCGC
This sequence comes from uncultured Burkholderia sp., assembly GCA_964425025.1. Taxonomy (GTDB): domain Bacteria; phylum Pseudomonadota; class Gammaproteobacteria; order Burkholderiales; family Burkholderiaceae; genus Trinickia. Next base: position 7,833 of record CAYRLJ010000152.1, read on the forward strand.
TCGCAGTAGCGCAAGTACTGGCGCAGCAGCATCGAAGCCCAATCGCAGGCTTCGGTGCCGCCCGCGCCGGCTTGAATGTCGATGAATGCGTTGTTCGGATCGGCCGGGTTCGCGAACATCCGGCGAAATTCGAGATCGGCGACGCGCGCTTCGATCTTGTTCGCGTCGTCCTCGCTCGCGACGAGCGTGTCGTCGTCGTTCTCTTCGCGGGCCATGTCGAACAGGTCCTGCGCATCGCGCAGATCCGTGTCGAGGGCGGAGAGGTTAAGGACCACGCCTTCGAGCATTTTCTTCTCCCGGCCGAGGGCCTGGGCATGCTTCGAGTCGTTCCAGACGTTGGGGTCTTCGAGTTCTTTGTTGACTTCGGCTAGACGCGCGGATTTGGCGTCGTAGTCAAAGATACCCCCGGAGTTCGCCCGCGCGTCGGCGCAGGTCCGCGAGCGTGTTCTCGATCGCGTTAAGACGTTCGGCTTCCATG
>CAYRLJ010000153.1:0-5897 GCA_964425025.1 uncultured Burkholderia sp.
AGGAAACGCGCACATTGCTGCAGGGCACGTTCGACGAAGTCAACCGGCATTTCGGTGAGCTGTTCCCGCGCCTGTTCGGCGGCGGTCAGGCCAAGCTGAACATGACGGGCGACGAAATTCTCGATGCCGGCGTACAGGTGATGGCGCAGCCGCCGGGAAAGAAGAACTCGACGATTCACCTGCTATCGGGCGGCGAGAAGGCGCTGACGGCGACCGCGCTCGTGTTCGCGATGTTCCAGCTCAATCCCGCGCCGTTCTGCTTGCTCGACGAAGTCGATGCGCCGCTTGACGACGCCAACACCGAACGCTTCGCGAACCTCGTGCGCGCGATGTCGGACAAAACGCAGTTCCTGTTCATCTCGCACAACAAGATCGCGATGGAAATGGCGCAGCAGCTGATCGGCGTGACGATGCAAGAGCAAGGTGTCTCCCGCATCGTGGCCGTGGACATGGAATCGGCTGCCGGTTTCGCCCAAAATACCGTCTAACGAGCGGCGCCGCGCAGGCAGGAGCCGGGCGCGAGCCGCGATACAGGAATGCTTCATGGAGCGTGCATGGACGAGTTGACACTCTATTTGACCGGCGCAGGCGCCGTGGTGGTGGGGGGAGTGGTCGTATACAACGCGTGGCAGGGCGCAAAGGTGCGCCGCAGAATGCCGCGGCCGATGCCTGCCGATAGCGAGCCGGGGCACGCACGTCACGATCACGAGGAAGAACGGCCGTTTATCGAGCCGGCGCGCGGCGCCGTGCGGCGCGAACCCGCGATGTCGGAGGGGGCGCATGAAGAGCAGGCCGCACGGATCGAACCGAGTTTCGGCGGCGCCGCGCCGCTCGACACGCCGGCCGACCTTCAGGCCGAGATGACGACGCCGAACGGGTTCACGCCCGAGGCGGACAGGAGTGAGCGCGCCGCGGCTTCCGAAGCCGCGCTGAGCGATGCTGAAACGGTGACGCCGGCGGCGACGACAATTTCGGCCGCGCCGCCGCACATCGTCGATCGCCGTATCGATTGCGTCGTGCCCATTCGCTTGGCGGGCTCGATTGCCGGCGAGAAGGCCTCGCCGCTTGCGCAGCGTCTGCGCCGCGCGGGCAGCAAGCCCGTCTACATCGAAGGCAAGCCCGAGGGCGGCAGCACGTGGGAGCTGTTACAGCACGCCCAGCGTTACGAGGAGCTGCGCGCGGCGGTGCAATTGGCCAACCGTAGCGGTGCGCTCAATGAGCTGGAATTCTCCGAGTTCGTGTCGGGCGTGCAGCAGTTTGCCGATGCGATCGACGGCGCACCCGAATTTCCCGACATGCTCGAAACGGTTTCGATGGCGCGCGAGCTCGATGGGTTCGCGGCCCAGTGCGACGCGCAGCTCACGATCAACGTGCTGTCCGACGGCGCGCCGTGGTCGGCCAATTACGTGCAGGCGGTCGCCTCGCAAGACGGCTTGCTGCTCTCGCGCGACGGCACGCGCTTCGTCAATTTGGACGCCAAGCAGAGCCCCGTCTTCATGCTGCAGTTCGGCGATACCAACTTCCTGCGCGACGACCTGACTTACAAGGGCGGCCAGATGATCACGCTGATCCTGGACGTACCGGTTGCCGACGAAGACATCCTGCCGTTCCGGCTCATGTGCGATTACGCCAAATCGCTGGCCGCGCGCATTGGCGGGCGCGTCGTCGACGAGCAGCGGCGGCCGTTGCCCGAGCAAGCGCTGCTCGCGATCGAAAAGCAGCTGATGACGCTTTACGCTCGGCTCGAGGAGGCCGGTATTCCCGCCGGTTCGCCGGCGACGCGGCGCCTATTCAGCCAATAGCCAGCAAACAGCTAATAAAAGCTAATAAAGCGCGTCCGCTTCAGGACGCATTGAGAACAAGATCGACGACATGGCTCGCAAGCACGCCGAACCGCCTCCGCCCATCGATAATCCGGCAGAACGCGCCGCTTGGCTGCGCACCGAACTCGAGCGGGCGAACTATCAGTACTACGTCCTCGATCAACCCGAGATTCCGGACGCCGAGTACGATCGATTGTTTTCGGAACTCCAGTCGATCGAATCGGAGCACCCCGACCTGATCACGCCCGAGTCGCCTACGCAGCGCGTGAGCGGCCAGGTCGCGAGCGGTTTTGCGCCCGTCGTTCATGCGCTGCCGATGCTGTCGCTGAACAACGGCTTCACCGACGAGGATGTGACGGCGTTCGACAAGCGCGTCGGCGACCGGCTTGACCGCGTGCCGGTCGAGTATTCGTGCGAACTGAAGTTCGATGGTTTGGCGATCTCCCTGCGCTATGAAGACGGCCGTTTCGTGCGGGCCGCCACGCGCGGCGACGGTTCGACGGGCGAGGACGTCACGCAAAACGTGCGGACTATCCGTTCGATCCCACTGCGCCTGAAGGGCGCTCGGATTCCGAGCTTGCTCGAGGTGCGCGGCGAAGTGCTCATGTTCAGGCGCGATTTCGATCGTCTCAACGAACATCAGCGCAAAGCCGCCCAGCGCGAGTTCGCCAACCCGCGCAACGCGGCGGCAGGCAGCTTGCGCCAGCTTGATTCGAATATCACGGCACAGCGGCCGTTGTCGTTTTTTTCGTACGGCATCGGCGTGCTCGAAGGGATGGAGATGCCCGCCACGCACGACGCGCTGCTCGACTGGTATATCGAACTCGGTCTGCCGGTTTGCGGCGAGCGCGCAACAGTCGAGGGCGCCGAAGGGTTGTTGAGCTTTTATCGGCGCATCGGAGAAAAACGCAAGGCGCTGGCCTACGACATCGACGGGGTCGTCTACAAGGTCAACCGCAAAGCCGACCAAGACGTGCTCGGCTTTGTTTCGCGTGCGCCACGCTTCGCGCTCGCGCATAAATTTCCGCCCGAAGAAGCGCTGACCGAACTACTCGAAATCGGCGTGAACGTCGGCCGCACCGGCGCGGTCACGCCGGTGGCGCGGCTCGCACCCGTCTTCGTCGGCGGCGTCACGGTGACCAATGCGACGCTGCACAACGAAGACGAAGTGCACCGCAAGGATTTGCGCTCGGGCGATACCGTCATCGTGCGCCGAGCCGGCGACGTTATCCCCGAAGTCGTCGGCCCCGTGCTCGAACGGCGCCCCGAAGGGGCGCAGGCGTTCGTCATGCCCACCGAGTGTCCGGCATGCGGCTCGGCGATCGAGCGGCTACCCGGCGAAGCCGTGGCGCGCTGCACGGGCGGGCTTGTCTGCCCGGCGCAGCGCAAGCGCGCGCTCGAGCATTTCGCTCAACGCCGCGCGCTCGACATTGACGGGCTCGGCGAAAAAATCATCGATCAGCTCGTCGAACAAAACATCGTGCGCACGCCAGCCGATCTGTTTAATCTGGGTTTTTCGACGCTCGTCGCGCTCGAACGCTTCGCCGACAAATCGGCGCAGAATCTGATCGATTCGATCGAGAAGGCGAAGCACACGACGCTCGCGCGCTTTATTTTTGCGCTAGGTATTCCCGATGTCGGCGAATCCACGGCGAAGGATTTGGCGCGCCACTTCGGCTCGCTCGATCCCGTGCTGGATGCATCGGTGGAAACGTTGATGGAGGTCGAAGGTGTCGGGCCGGTGGTGGCCGAGTCGATTCATCAGTTCTTTGCCGAGGAGCACAATCGCACGGTGATCGATCAGCTGCGTGCGCCGGGCAAGGTCACGTGGCCTGAAGGGCCGCCTGCTCCGCGTGCGCCGCAGGGCATGCTGGCCGGAAAAACGATCGTTTTGACCGGTACGTTGCCCACGCTCGCGCGCGAGCAAGCGAAGGAAATGCTGGAAGCGGCCGGCGCCAAGGTGGCCGGTTCGGTGTCGAAAAAGACCGACTACGTGGTGGCTGGCGCCGAGGCGGGGAGCAAACTCGCGAAGGCCGAGGAACTTGGGATCGCGATTCTCGACGAAGACGGTATGCGCAAGCTCCTGGAGGGTGACAATCCATGATCCGTGACATTCTCAAGATGGGCGATCCACGCCTGCTGCACATCGCCAAGAACGTCGAGCACTTCGACACGCCCGAACTTCATGCGCTCGTCGCCGACATGTTCGAGACGATGCACCATGCGAACGGCGCGGGGCTTGCCGCGCCGCAGATCGGCGTCGATCTGCAGGTCGTCATCTTCGGTTTCGGCCAAAACGAGCGCTATCCCGAGGCGCCCCCCGTGCCTGAGACGGTGCTCATCAATCCGACGGTGACCCACGTTTCGCAAGACATGGAAGAAGGGTGGGAGGGATGTTTGTCGGTGCCGGGCATGCGCGGCATCGTCAGCCGATTCTCGATGATCCGCTATCACGGCTTCGATCAATATGGCCAGGCGATCGACCGCGTTGCCGAAGGGTTTCATGCGCGCGTGGTGCAGCATGAGTGCGATCATCTGATCGGCAAGCTTTATCCGATGCGTATCACCGATTTCACGAAGTTCGGTTTTACCGAAGTATTGTTCCCCGATCTCGATCCGAACATCGACGATTGACGCAGCGCGTGACGCAACGAAAAGGGCTGCTGCGCGGGTCACGCGCAGGCAGCCCCGGAGAGGATCGCCGCGCGTTTTTCCGTCAAGCCAAATCCAAATCCCTCAGAACGACTCGTTCGGCAGCAAATAGCGCCATTTCCCTTGCGGCAACGCTCCCAGTGCGACGCTGCCCATACGGACGCGCTTGAGCCCGACCACTTGAAGGCCAACGAGTTCGCACATGCGCCGGATCTGCCGCTTCTTCCCTTCTCGGAGCACGAATCGCAGTTGCTCGCCGTTTTGCCAGCTCACTTTGGCGGCTTTGAGCGCGGCGCCGTCCAGCGAGAGGCCGAACCGCAGCAGCGCGAGCTTGTCGGCCGGGAAGTGTTCGGCGACCTCCGTCGTTATCTCACCGTAGCTGACGCGCACGAGATATTCCTTTTCGACGCTGGAATGCTCACCGATCAACTGCTTTGCGATGCGGCCGTCCTGCGTCAGCACGAGCAGGCCAGTCGAATCGATGTCGAGCCGGCCCGCCGGTGCGAGCGTGCGCAAGTGGCTCGGTAGGAAGCGCGTCGTCGCCCGATCGCCTTCCCAGCGGTTGGCCGCGGTGATCAACGTGACGGCCGGCTCGTAGCCGTCCTCGGCTTGACCGGAAACGTAGCCGACGGGCTTGTGCAACAAGATCGTCACTTGGCGCGATTGCGCCGCTTGGGCATCGCGCGTGACTTCGATGTGCTGGTCGGGGCGCATGCGCGTGCCGAGCGTATCGATGCGCTCTCCGTCGACGCGCACCCAGCCGTTTTCAATCCACTCGTCGGCTTCGCGGCGCGAGCACAGGCCGAGTTCCGACATGCGCTTGGACACACGAACGAGTCCGTCATCGGAGCTGGAGTCGAAGCGCTTTGGTGCGCTGCCGCCGGCGCGTTCGCCCGTGGGCGCAGCTTTCACCGGTTTAACCGAGCGCGGTGTCGCGGTTCTGCCGTTTGCCTCGTCGGCGCGCTTGCCTGACATGGGACGTCCGCGGGTGTCGGACGGCGCTCGGCCCTCGCGAGTGCCGGCTTTGGCCCCGGGGCCCGAGCGGGAAAACCCCGCCTCGCGTCGAGGCGCGGGCGCGCTTGACGATCCAAAGCCTTGCTTCACCGGACGGGCGGTCTTGCGTGCGCCCGCCGTGCCTGAGGCTGGCTCGCGGGCCGGGCGTCCCTCGGTATTTCGCGCGGGACGCTCGCCGCGACCGTAGCCCTCGTTCGAGCCGCCGCGGCTGGGCCGGGCGGTGCTTGCGCTCGGCCTATCGAAGCTACGTGCGCGGTCCGTTGCGCGCGGGCTGCGATCGTTGTCTTCGCGCGGGGCTCGGGTATCGCGTGCGCCGGGGCGATCGGTCGAGCGCTCACGGGGCGCACCGCGAGGCGCATCTTCGGAGCGGCGATCGGTCGTGCGGGCACGCGGGGCGCCACGAGGCGC
>CAYRLJ010000153.1:5997-8031 GCA_964425025.1 uncultured Burkholderia sp.
GCGCATCTTCGGAGCGGCGATCGGTCGTGCGGGCACGCGGGGCGCCACGAGGCGCGTCTTCGGAGCGGCGATCGGTCGAGCGCTCACGCGGCGCACCGCGAGGCGCATCTTCGGAGCGACGGTCAGTCGTGCGGGCACGCGGGGCGCCACGAGGCGCGCCTTCGGTACGGCGCTCTCCCGTACTCGCGCGCGGCGCTTTCGAGGCAGCGTCGTCGCGCTTATGCCCAGTGGCTTTACCTCCGGCTCTCGGGGCGGCCGCTTTCTCGGTTGCTGCGGGGCGCTCGGCGGGGGCCGGCCGCGGCGTCTTACGCCCCGACGAGCTGCCTGCTCTAACGGGGGCGCGGCTCGGCGATGCCGGACGCGGGTGCTTGGCTGTCAGTTTGACGCGCATAAAGTCTCACACTGCGATCGCGCGCAGCAGCTCGGTTTCGAGCTGAATCTGCAAGCGGTTATCGGAAAGGCGGCGCCCGTCGAGCAGGAACACGTCCTCGACGCGCTCGCCGAGCGTATTGATCCGCGCCGCATTGACGCCGATCCGATGCTCTGCCAGCACGCGCGCGATCGAATAAAGAAGCCCTGGCCGGTCGTTGGCCGACACGGACAGGATGTAGTACTGCCCACGCTCGTCGGCTTGCAAGTCGACGCGCGGGGTAATGGGGAACGTGCGCGACAGCCGCGAGAGGCGGCCCTTGGACGGCTCGGGCAGCGGCGCATCGGAAGAAAGCCGGGCGGCAAGCTGCTGCTCGACGAGATTCGCGATGTCGCGATAGTGCACGTCATCGTCGAATCGCGCGACGATGAAATTGTCGAGCGCGTAGCCGTGGCGCGTGGTATTGATGCGGGCATCGAGCACCGACAAGCTGTTGCGGTCGAAGTACGAACAGATTCCCGCGAACAAGTCGGATCGGTCGGGCACGTAGACGAGCACTTGCAGCGCCTCGCCGATCGGCGACGGCCGCGCCCGCACGATAGGCGTGTCGGTGCGCACATGCCGATGCAGGACGCGTGTTTGCCAGGCGATGTCGGCGGCGTCATGCCGCAGGAAGTAGCCGACGTCGAGTTCGTCCCACAGCGCGCGATGCGCGTTTTCAGGCACTGTCTCGAGCCGCAGCAGTGCGAGTGCTTCTTCCTTGCGCGTCTTGAGTTCGGAGTGCTCGTCGGGCTGCGCCCCGCCCAGCACGGAGGACGTCATCCGATAAAGGTCCTCGAGCAACTTGCCTTTCCAGGTGTTCCAGACTTTCGGGCTCGTGCCGCGAATATCGGCGACAGTCAGCAGATACAGCGCCGTGAGCCGGCGTTCGTCGCCGACGAGTTCGGCGAACTGCTTGATGACTTCGGGATCGCTCGTGTCCTGCTTCTGTGCAACTTGGCTCATCGTCAAATGGTGGCGCACGAGCCAGATGACGAGCGCGCTATCTTCGGCCGTCATGCCGTGGTCACGGCAAAACCGCCGCGCATCGGCCATGCCGAGCGTCGAATGATCGCCGCCGCGGCCTTTGGCGATGTCGTGAAACAGCGCCGCGACATAGAGCACCCATTGCCGCTCGAAGTTGGCCATCAGTTGGCTGCAGAACGGGTATTCGTGCGCGTGCTCGGCCAATGCGAAGCGGCGCAGATTGCGCAGCACCATCAGGATGTGCTGGTCGACGGTATAAACGTGGTAAAGGTCGTGCTGCATCTGGCCGACGATGCGTCGGAAGTTCAGCAGATATCGGCCGAGCACGCTCGTCTGATTCATGAGGCGCAGCGCGTGCGTAATGCCTCGCGGCTGCTTCAGGATTTCGACGAAGAGCCGCCGGTTCTCCGGGTTGCGGCGCCAGCGCGAATCCATGATTTCGCGGGCGTTGTAGAGCGCCCGAAGCGTCCGGGCCGAGAGCCCCTTCGTGCCTTGCGTCGTTTCGTACAGCAAGAACGCCTCGAGAATCGCCGTGGGCGAGCGCTCGAAAACGTCGTCGCTCGCGATCTCGATCATGCCTTGCTTCTCGACGAACCGCTCCGACAGCACGCGCGTAATCCCGCTCGTGCGCGGGAACA
>CAYRLJ010000154.1:0-8019 GCA_964425025.1 uncultured Burkholderia sp.
CAGGCCCCCGGCGCGGCCGCGCATGCGCCGATGTTCAACAACCCGCTCGTCAGTACGGAAAAGCTGATCATCATCGGAGCGTCCACGGGCGGCACGGAAGCGATTCGCGAAGTGCTCGTGCCGTTGCCGCCCGATGCGCCGGCCGTCATGATCGCGCAACATATGCCGCCCGGTTTCACGAAGTCGTTCGCGCAGCGCTTGAATGGGTTGTGCCGCGTTACCGTCAAAGAAGCGGAGCACGGCGAGCGCGTGCTGCCGGGCCACGTGTACATTGCGCCGGGACATGCACATCTATTGCTCGCACGCAGTGGCGCGAATTACATCGCGCATTTGTCGGACGATCCACCGGTAAATCGGCATCGGCCCTCGGTCGATGTATTGTTTCGCTCGGCGGCCCAGCATGCTGGCAAGAATGCCGTCGGCGTCATTCTGACGGGCATGGGCAAGGACGGAGCGGCGGGACTGTTAGACATGCGAAAAGCGGGCGCATACACTCTCGCGCAGGATGAGGCGAGTTGCGTCGTATTCGGTATGCCTCGCGAGGCCATCGCGCTCGGCGTCGACGAAGTCGCGCCTTTATCGGAAATGTGCCGTAAGGTGATGGCGAGACTCTCGATGATGGGCGATCGCGTGCAGCGCGTGTAACCGGACGAAACGCGGTTATTCGCGCAGACCAAATTTGGGTTAAAGGGAAGAAAGATGGACAAAAGCATGAAAATTTTGGTGGTGGACGATTTTCCGACGATGCGCCGGATCGTCCGCAACCTGCTTAAAGAACTCGGCTACTCGAACGTCGACGAAGCTGAAGACGGCGCGGCGGGCCTGTCGCGCCTGCAAGGCGGCGGCTTCGACTTCGTGATTTCCGACTGGAACATGCCGAACATGGACGGCCTGGAGATGCTCAAGCGCATCCGTGCCGACGCGGCCCTATCGCACTTGCCCGTGCTCATGGTCACGGCCGAGTCGAAGAAAGAGAACATTATCGCGGCGGCACAGGCCGGCGCGAGCGGCTACGTGGTGAAGCCGTTTACCGCCGCCACGCTCGACGAGAAACTCACGAAGATTCTCGAAAAGATGACGAAGGCCGGGAGCTGAAGTGAACGAGTCCATCAATCTGCAATCGGATGGCAACGAAGGCCCCGATTTGACGGCCGACCGCATTCTCGCGAGGATCGGTCAACTGACGAAGACGCTGCGCGACTCGATGCGCGAACTCGGTTTGGACAAGCAAATCGAGCACGCCGCGACCGCGGTGCCCGACGCGCGCGACCGGCTCAAGTACGTCGCGGACATGACCGAGCAGGCGGCCGAGCGCGTGCTGACGGCGATCGACGTCGCTAAGCCGCTGCAAGAAAAACTGCAAGCCGATGCGGCGGAACTCGACAGCCGCTGGGAGCGCTGGTATGCCGCGCCGATCGAGCGCGAGGAAGTGCGCACATTGATGGGCGATACGCGTGCGTTCCTCGCGGGCGTGCCCGACGCGACGGCGGCTACGAACCAGAAGCTGCTCGAAATCATGCTCGCGCAGGACTTCCAGGATCTGACCGGACAGGTCATCAAAAAGATCACGGACGTCGTTTATGTGATCGAACAGCAGCTCTTGGGCGTGCTGGTGGAGAATATCGCCCCCGAGCGGCGCGAGCAGTTCGCGCAAACGGCGGCGGCGCTGAAGGCGGATCACGATGCGACGATGAACACCCCCGAGCATCTGCTCAACGGTCCGCAGATCAACCCGGAAGGGCGCGCCGACGTGGTGCAGGATCAGGCGGACGTCGACGATCTGCTGGCGAGCCTCGGGTTCTGAGGTATTTCGGTATCGTTTGAGTCCAAGAAAGGCGGCCCGTTTCAACGCGGAGCCGCTTTTCTTTCGTCGTATGCGCTGCCTGGGCGAGGGCCGGTCTATGTCCCGCACGCCGGCGTGAAGAAACGCATTTGCGCAGTGGTTTCAATTGATGTCACCGGCTAATTCGCGCCGAGGGGCGCGATAAAACCAACATAACGGGGTTCTTTCTCGATGTCGATTCGGATCACGCGAGCCGCGATTTGCGCGGCGTTCACTTGTGCTGCGCTCGTTAGCGCGGCACCCGCTAGCGCCGCGCTCGGCGGTGTTCCCACGCCCCCGCCGCCGGGGGCGGTTTCCATTGACGTCGCGCCGATCGCTCACGTGGCATCGGGCGCTGCGAACCCTGTGACGGCCGCACCGTACACGGTGACGCAAACGACGCTCGCCTCCGGCACGGTTGTCCGCGAGTATGTCTCGGCTGCGGGGACGGTATTTGGCATCGCTTGGGGCGGCCCCGTCATGCCCAATCTGTCGACTTTGCTCGGCGCTTATTTCCCGCAATTCGACAGCGCGCGCGATGCGCTGCGTACGGCACATCCGGGCCGCGGCCCCCTCATCGTCCAACTGCCCAATCTCGTAGTGCGCTCCGGGGGGCATATGGGCGCGTTTGGCGGACAAGCTTACGTGCCGTCATCATTGCCGGCCGGCATGAGCGCTTCCGACATCAAATAAACGAGCGAGGGCACGCAGAACCATGTTGCACATCAATAAAAAGTTGGCCAGGGCGCTCAGCACGTTCGGCTTGGTGGCGATGATCGGCCTCGCCGCGGGGTGCGGCGGTGGCGGTGGCGGTGGCGGCACTAGCGGTACGAGCGGCAACGGTTCGACGACGGGCGGGGGGAGCACCAGCGCACCCACGAGCGGCGGTACCAGTGGGCGCGTTAGCGTGATCACCGGCGGCGCTGTCTCGAGCACGCCGGCTTCGCTGGCCGGCAATCAGGTTGCCGTCGTCGTGTCCTCCGCCACGGGGGTGGCGAACATCCCGATGGTGAGCGTGAAGATCTGCCAGCCCAACACCACGAATTGCGCGACAATCAACAACGTCCAACTCGATACCGGTTCGTATGGACTGCGACTGACCGCGAGCGCGGTGAATGCAGCGAGCGCTACCTTGCTCGGCGTGTTGCCCACCGAGACGGTGAACGGGCAAGCGGTGGCCGAATGCATGGGTTTCGCCGATGGCTATACGTGGGGATCGGTACGGACAGCCGATGTGAGGCTCAACGGCGAGGCAGCCTCGAACATAAACATCAATATCCTCGGCGACCTCGCACAATCGGCGGCGGGGGGCACCAACAATGCTTGCGCAAGCGGCACGCTCAACAATACGCCTTCGCGGCTTGCAGCCAACGGCATTCTCGGGATCGGTACAGCCAGGTATGACTGTGGCAGCGGGTGCTTGGGCTCGAACTCGATGTATTTCGGTTGTACGACGAGCGGCGGCGCGACGAGTTGCACAAACTTGCCGCTTTCGTCCTTGACGCAAGAAGTGTCCAATCCCGTCCGGTCCTTCACGCTCGACAACAATGGCGTCGTCTTGAACATGCCGTCCGTCGGATCGTCGGGCTCCGCGGTTAGCGCCTCGGGCGTTTTGACGTTCGGGCTCGGCACGCAGTCGAACAATGGCGTGCCGCCCTCCGGCATCCAAACGTTCACGACCGATCACTATGGCGACGTGAGCCGCGCGTCGGTGGGCGGCATCACATACACCGATACGTCCCAGTATGAGCGAGCGGCATTTTTCGACACCGGATCGAACGGGTTATTCTTTCCTGCCGGCAATACGGGCCTCTCATACTGCACGGACATGGCGGCGGCGTTCTACTGTCCCTCGTCCGCTCTGGCACTGCAGCCGTCCGTGGTCGGCTTCAACGGCGCCACGGCGCCGATTTCGATCAGCATCCAAAACGCCGATGCGCTGTACAGCAGCGGTGGCTATGCATTCAATAACCTCGGCGGCGACGGTGGAATGTCGGCGATCGATTTCGGCATGCCGTTCTTCTACGGGCGTACCGTCTATTTGAACTACGACACCGCAACCGACGGCACGCTCAACGCAGGGACGTCCGCCTACGTTGCGTTCTAGCGCTGTCGCGTTAGGCCTGTCACTCATCCGCACCGCCTCGCCGCGATGCACGGATGAGTGGCGCGCGAGTGCGCTGTCCTTCCAGCGGCCGGCGCACCGCGCAAGCTACATTTCCTCATCCCCTCCATTCGCTTCCTATCTTTCCGCCGCCTTCCGAGCGTGAGTCTCGGGCGCTCGCGCGTCCGTGCGTTGGCAGTATGTGCGACGCCTCGTAGCAATTGCCGGGCACGGCCATTGCTCATCCTCCGGTAGCGTTTGTATGTACTAGATTTGTTAAGAAGAATGAAAGACTGGCGGCGATGTTCCGCCCGTTGTCGGGCGTGCGCTCGAGAATCCATCTGGGAGGAACCGATCCGATGCGGAATCGTCCTTTGCCTGCCGCCGTTCGCGCGGCACTCGTTGGCTGCGCCTTTGCTGCCCTAACCTCGCCCGCTTGGGCGGCGCTCGGCGCAGCGCCCATGCCCACGCCCTCCGGCGCAACCACCACCGTGCTGTCTCCGAGCGTTCGCGCGGCATCTGCCTCCGCCATGGCCGCGCCAGCACCGAGCGCGGCTGCCACCGCCCAGTATTCCGTGCGCGCAACGACGTATTCGAGCGGCACCCACGTGCGTGAATACGTCGGACCCGACGGCCACGTGTTCGGCATCGCTTGGGACGGTCCGCGCATGCCCGAATTATCGACATTGCTCGGTAACTATTTCCCGCAGTACGCAAGCGGCGTCCAGGCGCTGCGCGCGACGCGACGGGGCCGAGGGCCCGTCGCCGTCGAGCAGCCCGACTTGTTCGTTCACTCCGGCGGTCATATGGGGTCGTTCTTTGGCCAAGCGTGGCTGCCCAGTGCGCTACCGGCCGGCATAACCGGTGCCGACATCAAATAAACGAGCGAGCAGGGAGAACCATGTTGCGTACTCAAAGCAAATTCGTTCGGGTGCTGCGCGCGCTAGGCATGGCCGCCGTGGCGGTACTCGTGGCCGGGTGCGGAGGAGGAGGAGGAGGATCGAGTTCTGCCGGCGCCGGCAGCGGCGGCGGCACGAATGGCGGCGGCGCGTCGCCCGCGACCTCGAATCAGGTCGCCGTTACCGTGGCGCAGGGTGTGGGGAAAGTCGCGAACATCCCCACCGTCAGCGTGACGATTTGCGCGCCGGGCTCGAGCATCTGCCAAACGGTCGACAACATTCAAGTCGACACGGAATCGTTCGGGCTGCGGCTAGCCAGTTCGGCGGTCAGCCAAGTGTTGGGAGCGTTACCGAAGCAAACAGTGAGCGGCGGCTCGGTCGCCGAATGCACAGCGTTCGCTGACGGTTCCACATGGGGCTCGATCCGCTCGGCCGACGTCAGGATCGGCGCAGAGATCGCCACCAGCCTGCCGGTGCAGATCATCGGCGATTTGCCGCAAAGCGCGGTGGCGACGGGAGGCTGTTCGACGGGCAAGCTGGAACTCACACCGAGCGACCTCGCCGCCAACGGCATCCTCGGCATCGGCGTGGCGAGAAGCGATTGCGGAGCGGTCTGCGCGAATCCCCCGGTCGGCAACAGCAACTACTATTCATGCCCGGGCGACACGAACTGCGTGCTGACGCTGCTGCCGGTCGCACAGCAGGTCACCAATCCGGTCTCGAAGTTCCCGGTCGACAACAACGGCATCATGCTGTCGATGCCTGCAATCGACCCGAGCGGACAGTCCACCGTGGCGGGCACATTGACGTTCGGCATCGGCACGCAGTCGAACAACGCGCTACCCAGCACCGTGACGAAGCTCATGACGAACCCCTTCGGCGATGTGAACGCAACCTTTGCCGGCAGCCCGATCACGGCTTTCTTCGATTCCGGATCGAATGCGTATTTCTTCACCGACAACACGCTGCCGAACTGCTCGGGCAACACCTCGTCGTTTTACTGTCCGGCTCAAGCCACGACACGGGACGTCACCGTCGCGAACTTTAACGCGTCGGCGCGGGGGGCCGTAGGCGGGCGGCCCCTATCGATGGCGGTGGGCAATGGCACCCAATTGCTCCAAAACGGAAACTACGGTTTGAATGACCTTGCCGGCAGTCTGGGCAATGGCGCCAGTTTTGTCGATCTCGGCATGCCGTTCTTCTACGGCCAAAATGTCTACTACGGCATGGATCAAACTGGCTTGCCGGCCGGCTCCCTGCCGTTCGTGGCCTTTTAAGGATCGCGGCCCCGAGTTTATCGGGGCCGAATCCCTTTCCGCGATTCCTTCCTTCGGCGGCGTGCGCTATGGCGGCGCGCCCGCGCTCCATTCGCCCGTCGCGCTCGCGGCGACGCGGCGCGCGGCCGGCTTCGCACGCGGCCGAGCGCAACGCCGATCACTCGAAATGCACCCGTTTCCCCTGCCTTATCCGGCGATCGTGCATTGACGCGTCCGGGAATAATTCGTCTCACTGGATAACGGCATGCCGCCGAAATTCTTGCGGAGATATTTCCTGTGTCAGCGGACAGCGACCTCGACAAAACCGAAGCAGCGACCCCCAGGCGCCTGGAAAAGGCGCGCTCGGAAGGGCAGGTCGCGCGCTCGCGGGAATTGGCGACGTTCGGGCTGCTGGCTGCGGGCTTTTTCGGCGTATGGGGCCTGTCGGGCCTGATCGGCATGCATTTGCAGCACGTGCTGCGCGGCGCGTTCATGTTCAACCACGCCGATATCGTCGATACGAACCGCATGCTGATCGGCGCCGGCAACGCCGGCCGCGAGGCGCTGCTGGCGGTGACGCCTGTCCTCGGCCTGACGGCCCTGGCCGCGGTCCTGGCGCCGATGGCGCTCGGTGGTTGGCTTCTGTCGCCGAATGTATTCGAGTTCAAGTTCGAGCGTCTGAGCCCCATCGCCGGCGTCGGCCGCATCTTTTCGTTGAACGGAATCATCCAGCTCGGGATGTCGCTGCTCAAGACGCTGATCGTCGGCGTCATCGGTAGCGTGGCCGTGTGGCGCCGCAAGGACTCCATCCTCGCGCTCGCGGGCGAGCCGCTGCATACGGCGCTCGGGCACGGCATGTCGATCGTCGGCGCATGCTGCGCCACGACGGTCGCCGGCATGTTCCTGCTCGCCGCTTTCGATGTGCCTTACCAACTTTGGCAGTACCACAAGAAGCTGCGCATGACGAAGGAAGAAGTGAAGCGCGAACACCGCGAGAGCGAAGGCGATCCGCACGTGAAGGGCAAGATTCGCCAGCAGCAGCGCGCCATGGCTCGCCGCCGCATGATGGCCGCGGTGCCCACGGCCGACGTCATCGTGACGAACCCGACGCACTACGCGGTCGCGCTGCAGTACGCCGACGGCGGCATGCGCGCGCCGAAGGTCGTCGCTAAGGGCGTGAACCTCGTCGCGGCCCGCATTCGCGAAATCGGAAACGAGAACAACGTCGCCATCCTCGAAGCGCCGCCGCTGGCCCGCGCGCTGTATCACAACGTCGAGCTGAACCGTGAAATCCCGGGTTCGCTCTACAACGCGGTGGCCGAAGTGCTGGCGTGGGTCTATCAACTGCGCAAGTTCCGCGAGGAAGGCGGCGATGTGCCGGCCGCTCCGAGCGAGATCGACGTGCCGGCCGGCATGGACAAAGGCCCGATTTCCGAGGCCGACGAACGCGAAGAAGCCGAAGACGCACTCGGCGATACGGATGAAGGAGCATCGGCATGAACGCGCGCGTCGGAAGCCTTTTCGGCAAAGGGCAGATGCTTAACGGTACGAATTTGCGTGCACTTTCAGGTCCGATCCTGATCTGCATGATCCTCGGCATGATGATTCTGCCGTTGCCGCCGTTCCTGCTCGACCTGCTGTTCACGTTCAACATCGCGCTGTCGATCATGGTGTTGCTCGTCAGCATGTACACGCAAAAGCCGCTCGATTTTGCGGCGTTCCCCGCGGTGTTGCTGTTCTCCACGCTGCTGCGTTTGTCGCTGAACGTGGCGTCGACGCGGGTCGTGCTGCTCGAAGGCCATACGGGCCCGGGCGCCGCCGGCCAGGTGATCGAATCGTTCGGACACTTCCTCGTCGGCGGCAACTTCGCCGTCGGTATCGTCGTCTTCGCCATCCTCATGATCATCAACTTCATGGTGATCACGAAGGGTGCCGGCC
>CAYRLJ010000155.1:0-7170 GCA_964425025.1 uncultured Burkholderia sp.
ACATAGCCGCGGACCTCATTGCCCTTGATTACGCCGTCGTCGATGTGGAACGTGCACGCGCGATTGTGATCGGCAATGTCCTTGTGCGAGTTGTTCGCGAGATCGGCCACTTGCGTTTCACGCCCCGCCGCGGCGATCAGCGCTTGGAACAGATCGATCTCGTAGTTGCTGTGCACGTGCTGCAGCACGGCCGCGATACGCTCCAAACCCATGCCCGTATCGACGCAAGGCTTGGGCAGCGGCGTCATGTTGCCTTGGGCGTCGCGGTTGAACTGCATGAACACGAGATTCCAGATCTCGATGTAGCGGTCGCCGTCTTCCTCGGGCGAGCCCGGGGGGCCACCCCAGACGTCCGGGCCGTGATCGTAGAAGATTTCCGAGCACGGACCGCAGGGGCCGGTATCGGCCATCTGCCAGAAGTTGTCCGATGCGTAGCGCGCGCCCTTGTTGTCGCCGATGCGGATGATGCGCTCGGTGGGCACGCCCACTTCCTTGGCCCAGATGTCGTAGGCTTCGTCGTCTTCTTGATAAACGGTGACCCAGAGCTTTTCCTTCGGCAACTGATAGACGCCGGTCAAGAGCTCCCACGCGTAATGAATCGCGTCGCGCTTGAAATAATCGCCGAACGAGAAGTTGCCGAGCATTTCGAAGAACGTGTGATGCCGGGCGGTATAGCCCACGTTTTCGAGGTCGTTGTGCTTGCCGCCGGCGCGCACGCTTCGCTGGGCCGTCGTGGCACGCGAGTACGGGCGCGATTCCGCGCCGAGGAATACGTCTTTGAACTGCACCATTCCCGAATTGGTGAAGAGCAGCGTCGGATCGTTGCCCGGCACGAGGCTGGACGAGCGGACGATCGTATGGCCCTTCGATTCGAAGAACTTGAGGAATTTCTCGCGGATTTCGGCGGCTTTCATAGAAGACGGAGGCGGACGGTCTCGACTGGAAACCGGCCACGCCTTATGGCTCATGGCGCCGGGCCGTTTTCCCCTAAACGGCCCATTATACGGAATTGTGGAGCGCACGCGCCTTAAGGCGCGTGCGCTCGCTTAGGAACGAGACGCCGGTCCGGCCGCCGAGCCGGAACCGCGCCGCCGGGATCAGAGCACTTTCTTGACGAGGCGAATAACGGACAGCAGGATCACCGCACCGACTACGGCGAGGATGAGCTCGACGACAATTGCAACGACCCCCTTGGATGCGCTGGCTTCGTTCAAGAAGCCAATATGCGACAACGAAGCCAACCATCCACCGATGAACCCGCCGATGACCCCGACGACGATGTCGAGAAGGATACCGTACCCGCTACCTTTCAAGAGCAAGCCGGCGAGCCAGCCTGCGACGCCTCCAATGATCAATGTGCCAATGATGTCCATCGTGTTTTCTCCCATACATCGTGGATAGTTGTTCTCGGCGTCGACGTCGATCGACACTGGCTAAGCGGCATGCCCGTGAGTGCGATACCGCTTCGCCAGTCTAGTTGTTGGCACCCCGTTTCGGGCGTCTCACGGTGCACGACGGCGAGGGTTGATGCCGGGCGTCATGAATAGTGGTACTTTCGCCCGGCATACCGTCAATTCTCACGGGCCAGTACTCAAGGAGAAAACGTACGAATGGGAGCGCTCAGCCATATCCGCGTGCTTGATTTGACCCGCGTGCTCGCGGGCCCTTGGTGCGCGCAAACCCTCGCCGATCTCGGCGCCGATGTGATCAAAGTAGAACGCCCCGGCGCGGGCGACGATACGCGCCATTGGGGGCCTCCGTATCTGAAGACGCCCGATGGGGCCGACACGCGCGAAGCGGCCTACTACCTCTGTGCGAACCGCAACAAACGCTCGGTCACGGTCGACATCGCCACACCGGAAGGCCAGAAGATCGTGCGCGAACTCGCCGCGACGAGCGATGTCGTGCTCGAAAACTACAAAGTCGGGCAACTGAAGAAGTACGGGCTCGATTACGAATCGCTCAAAGCGATCAAACCCGATATCGTCTACTGCTCGGTGACGGGCTTCGGCCAAACGGGGCCGCTCGCCGAGCGCGCCGGCTACGACTTCATCTTGCAAGGCATGGGCGGTTTCATGAGCATCACCGGCGAGCGCGACGGCTTGCCGGGTGGCGGCCCGCAAAAGGCCGGCGTCGCGATCGCCGATTTAATGACGGGGATGTACTCGACGGTGGCCGTGCTCGCGGCGCTGGCCCATCGCGATCGCACGGGCGAAGGCCAAGCAATCGACATGGCGCTGCTCGACGTGCAACTCGCCATGCTGGCCAACGTGGCGTCCAATTATTTGGCGAGCGGCAAGGCACCGCAGCGCTGGGGCAACGCGCACCAGAACATCGTCCCGTACCAAGCGTTCCAGACGAGCGATAGCTGGATCATCGTCGCCGTCGGCAACGACGGGCAATTTCGCAAGCTGGTCGAAGTGGGCGGCCGCCCCGAGCTCGCGGACGACGAACGCTTCGCGACGAACCCTGAGCGCGTGCGTCACCGCGACCTGCTCGTGCCGATCATCGCCAAGGTGATCAAGACGCGCGGCAAGCGCGACTGGATCGAAGCGTTGGAAGCGGCCGGCGTGCCCTGCGGCCCGATCAACGACCTGGCGGAAGTCTTCGAAGAGGAGCAAGTGCGCTCACGCGGCATGCGTGTCGAGGTGCCGCATCCGAGCGGTGCGATGACGCCGCTCGTGCGCAATCCGATCCGCATGAGCGCGACGCCGCCCGAGGTACGCAGCGCGCCGCCGACGCTCGGCCAACATACCGACGCCGTATTGCGCGAGGTACTGGGCTACGGCGAAGCGGATATCGCCGAGTTGCGCGGCAAATCGGTGATTTAATTCGAGGGTTAGGCGGCGAATGACGCTAAATGGCGCCGCCCTTCCTCCCAATCCCCGAGCCCGCTATCCGCATTGATATGCCCCCGCGGCCCGATCTTGATCAAACGGCTGCCCCATGCGTGCGCGCAGCGTTCGGCGAACGCCAGCGAACCGTACGGATCGTCGCTACTGGCGACGATGATCGAGGCAAACGGCAACGGCTCGAAGATGGTTTCCGCGAAGCCGGCCGCATCGCGCGGGAACCCCGCTCCGTTTGGATCCGGCGGCGCGACGAGCAGCGCGCCTTCGACTTTCTTCAACTGCTCCGAGCCGGCTTGGCGCAGCGCCCAATGGGCGACCGTCAGACATCCAAGGCTATGCGCCGCGAAGCGGATGAGTGCCTGCGGCTCGGGCGCGACCGCTTGATCGAGCGTGTCGCACCAAGCCTCACGCACGGGATGATCCCAATCGGGCATCGCCAGCCGTACAAAAGACGGATCGAGCGCTTCCCATCGCGTTTGCCAGTGGCCGGGGCCCGAGTTCGCGTATCCGGGCAGCAGGTAAGTCTTCGTCTGAGTCATGGGGTGTCGCGTCCATGGGATGTCGCGTGTCGCGTGTCGCGCGCGCAATCGGTTCCAAGTTGAGCGTGTAGTATAAGCGCCGGATCGCCCGCGCCGTTTTGCGTTCAGTGCGCTCTCTTCGTAGCGTAGGTGCTCCGTACCGAACTAGCGCCGGGGGCGGCCTGGATGCGCTGGTGGATTTCGGCAATCTCGCTCGCGAATGGCAACGCATCTTCCGAGAAGAACTCTCTGGCGTTGTTGAGTCGAAACGGCGCGAGCAATTTATGCAGAGCTTGTTCGAGCAGGTCGTAGTTGTCGCCTCGGTACGATGCTAGTTCCTCGAATTGAAACATCGCACCGGTCGTTTTGAGGTTAGAACCGCGTCCAATCTTCGTAGCGAAGATCGGGCACGCGCATAAATTCGCGCACGTTGTTCGTAACGACCACCGAACCCGCGCTAATAGCATGACCCGCAATCGCGGAGTCGTTTTCACCAATCGGTGTGCCTAGCTTCGCAAGCTCAACACGTATTCTCGTCGTCGCATCGACCGCAGCCGAATCCCACGGAAGCACACCGTCAAGCCTTGCCACGAATGCAGATACCATTCCAGCGTACTTTGGCGACGCTTTCTTGCCGATGGAACCGAACCGCATTTCTGCGTAGGTAATGGCCGATATAACGATGCGTTCTTGAGCGTCAACACATGCTTGCAGACGCTCCAAAAGCACAGTCGGACGTTCGCGCATAATGAAAGAACAGATATTCGTGTCGAGCATGTACAACTGCGTCACTTGCCCGTCTCCTGCACTTCATCTTCGACACCGCTCAAGTCGAATCTGCCGGGTTCGACCACGGCTGGGCGATCAGACAGAAAATCTGCGTCCGCCAACGGCTCTTGCGCAAACGACGTCCAGTTCGGGCGTGCTGGGCGCAAAATAATCGTATCGCCTTCACGGCGAATCTCTAGTTCTGTTACGCCCTCGTACTGCATATCTTTCGGAATGCGAACGGCCTGGTTGGCGTTGTTCTTGAAGATGGAAACGGTACGCATCGCTGCTCCTTGAGTTCTGCCTCCATTATAAGCATATGTCGACATATGTCAAGAGCCATACGCGAACATATGTTGGTTGTCGGCAGGAGTCGCATCCTCTTTAATCGCGTCCCAAAACGGCTGCTACCGCTTCTATCGGTTCGCGGCCCGACACAGCAGAGAGTAGTCGATTGGCTTGGAGCCAGCGTCGAACGGCTCATCGCCCCGGTAGTTCTTGAACCACCGTGCGCTCTGTTCTGGCGTCGCATTCGTAGGCGGAATCATTGGAGACGAGGCGCCGAACGCGTGATCCGGGTTGGTCACTCGACGAGCGGGGCACATTTCATTTTATCGATCAGTTCAATCTGGACTAGCGCCACACCCGTCAAAATTCCAGACGTTTTCGCCGCCTCGGATGGCTCGAATCTAGCCGGGCTGCCGCCGAGCAGCCCGGCTTACGCGCTGCGGTTCGGACGCATTGAATAGGCGCTTAGTTGGTTAATGGCGGCTCAAGTTGCCAGCGCAAGATTGGGTGATCGTAACCGGCCGGCAGCGCCCACGAACCGGTGGAACTGAAATTCCAACCGGAGAAGCTCGCGGGATTGGACATCTGGGCTGTCGTCAGGCCGTGCGAGGCCGGAAGCGGCGTGCCGTTGCCGACACCGATCGTGAGGCGAGTCGAGTCCTTGTTCCAGTAGACATCGTTCGCGATCGTGCCGCTGTTGGTCGCCGCGATGGCGCCGAAGGGGCCCACCGCGCCAAGACCCGACACGTCGATGGTGACTGCACCGGTTGCGAACGACTGATTGATCGTCCCATTGTTCATATCCACTAGCCCACCGGCACCGCAAGAGCTGTAGTAGCAATAGTTGCTCACCGCGCCGGTCTCGTAGGATTTGCTAATGCTTCCATTATTCACGGCGACGAGACCCCCGGGGACTGCGGTAGAGCCACCGCTATGACTGGTGGCGATCTGATGCCCGGACACCCATCCCGAGGCATAAGATTGGTCGATGGCGCCATTGTTCTCGCCAACGAGGCCGCCCGACGTTCCAAGCGTATCGATCCTCACGCTGCTCCAGGAGCGTTCGATCGTACCGTAGTTCACGCCGACGAGTCCGCCTTCTATCGTGTCATTGCCGGAGGACCAAAAGCCGCCGATCGAGCCGGATGTATTGACGCGTAAGATCGTACCGTAGTTATGGGCGGCTAAAATTCCCTCGTCGCCTTGTGCGTCGAAATACCCACCTGCGGGCTGGTCAACATAGGGAGCACCGGCTATTGACGACGTCCCGTTGACGGTGAGATTGCGCACCATCGCTCTCGCGCCCAACGTTCCAAACAGACCAAGGTAGGCCGGCTGCTCGTACCCTGTTTCCGCGTACAACGACAGCGAACTGATCGTGTGGCCCTGCCCGTCGAACTGCCCCGTGAAGGGTGTGGCGTCGCTGCCGATCGGGACGTAGGAACCTTTCGGTGCACCGGCATCGATGTCTCTCCCGAGAGCGTAATTGCTGGCCAAATCGGACGAGACGTTCTTCAGATCGTTAAAGGAATTGACGAGCTTGTAGCCTGTGATTTGCGTCACGAGCCCACTGTAAGCCGGCGGTGTCCACGACGCATTGGCGCGCAATTTGCCGGGCTTGTAACTGCCGTTCATGTCGTAGAACGAGCTGACACTGCCGCGACTTGCGGACCAGTCCACCGTGCCGTTGTTGGTGACGCTGCCGCCGTTGTCGATCCCCGTTGAATCGGCCCGAAGCGTCAAGTTGCCACTACCTTGGTTCTTGACTGTGACGCCTTTGCCGATGTTCACTGAGTGATAGGCATCAAGCGCAAGGGAAGCCGCGCCCGTCCATCCCACGTTCGATGCGACATTGATATCGCCCGTTTGCCCCGAGCCCGAAGGTCCGGTCGTCTGCAAGGTGATCGACGTCCCGCCGGTCAGACTGCGTGAAAACGACTGCGCCGCGATACCGCCGATCGTAAAGCTCGGTATGGTGATGTTCCAGACACCGGCGAGCACGGTCGGGACGGGATAATAAAAGACGAGATTGTGGGCGATCGTGTCGACGGTGCCGCCGCTGCCGTCGGCGTTCTTCGCTTGGACGTTGGCCGCAATTTTGACGGTGCCCTTTCCGGCGACGAGCCAAACGTGACCGCCACGCGTGGTTGTGCCCGTGGCGCGAATGGCCTCGTGATTGCCGGACAGCGCAAATACGTTACCGTCGGCCGCTTGCAGGCTCAGTTGCGCGGCATCGATCGTCCCGCGGTTGAGCACCGTGCCTTTGCTGCCCAGTTGAACGAACACTTGTTGAGCGGTCGAGGAGTCCTTCAGCAATACGCGTTGCCCCGCCGCGAGTTCGGCCGTGCCGTTCGGTGCTTGGATGCTGCCGAGATTCGCGACTTTGTCCGCTGCAATGAGGAAAACATCACCGTGACTCGAACCGATGTTACCGAGATTGACGACCCGTGCCTTGGACGTGCCCGTGAGCGTTAGCGGGCCGCCTTGCATGAACGAAGCGTTATCAGGGTTGAGTGTGCTCGCGACGAATCGTCCACCGGTGGACACGGCGCCGCTCGGGCCGATGACGATGCCTTGTGGGTTGATCAGATAGACGCTGCCCGTGCCCGAGAGTGTGCCGAGAATCAAAGAGAGATTGCCACCCGTGACACGGCTTAGCGTCGCGCCGGTGCCGTTCAAGATGCTGACGCGATTGCCATTGCCAATTGAAAAGCTGGTCCAATCGATGACGCCGCGATTGGATG
>CAYRLJ010000156.1:0-6852 GCA_964425025.1 uncultured Burkholderia sp.
ATGCGTCCCGCGCTATCGAGATCGACGTCGGAGGCATTACCGAGAAAAATACGCCGCCACCAATGCGCGTCCATCGGCAACGCGGCGATCTTGGTGCGAAAGACTTCCCACTCGGGGCGGGGGAACAGCAATAGGCAGCCGTCCGGGTGCTTTGTCAGCGTCACCCGTCCTTGTGCCTCGCCTTGCAGCGCCTCGCGATACCGAGAGGGCACCGACATCCGCCCCTTCGCATCGAGCGTCAGCGCCGACGCCCCTTGAAACACTCTGCTCTCCCCTTCGGAGCCCTACGCTCCATCCCTCAAAAAATTCGCCAAAATGGCAGCAGTAATCCACAAAAATACACTTTCTCACACTGTCTCCCACTTTAGAGTAAGGCCCCAGGCGGGTCAAGGGAGAACACCCATTTTTTGGTGAATTTTGTTTGTTAGAACAAGGACTTACGTGCGTCCCTTCACGCATGATGAGAAAGTGAAAAGCTTTAATAAAGAATGGACTACTGCATTTTGTGAATGTAGTACGTGAGAAGATCGCGGCGCGCACCGGCGCGGCAAGCGTAGGAAGCGCTCAAAGGTGGGATGAATAGGTGAAGCGGATTGAGATAAATCGATGAGCGACGCGAGCGCGCCGCTCCCACTGCAAAGCTAGATGTAATAGGCCGTTTGCGTCATGACCTTCGATGCGGCTCGCATCAGCGCTTTGACGGGCATCGGCAACTCGGCGCCGCCGGCGTCGGTCGCGGATTGGCCGTGGGTTCGCTCGTCATCGCGCATTTGCGCGACGATTGCGCGCGACCGACCGTCGGCTTCCGGCAGCGTCTTCAAATGCCCATCCAAGTGACGCTCGACTTGACGCTCGGTTTCGGCCATGAAACCGAGGCTCGCCTTATCGCCGAAACAGCCGGCCGCGAAACCGATTGCGAGCGCGCCAGTGTACCAGAGCGGGTTGAGCAGGCTCGGGCGCGAATCGAGCTCGCGCAGCCGGGCGGAAGTCCACGCCAGGTGATCTTCCTCTTCGCGCGCCGCATGTTCGAAAGCCTCCTTGAGCGCGGGCGACCGAGTCGCCACCTTTTGCGCCTGATAGAGCGCTTGCGCGCAGATCTCTCCGACATGGTTCACGCGCATGAGCGCGGCCGAATGCGCGCGCTCCGCGAGCGTCATCTCTTCGGCCGAGCGCGCGGCGGCGCTGAACGGCTCGGGCGTGGGCACCGGCCGGCTCATCCGACTCACGCCCGCGATCGAACGCAGTCCGCGGTCAACTTCTGTAATCAACTCGTCCAGCGTCATTGCACTCTCCATGCAGTGCGGCAAAGGGCGGCCGAAACGAGCTCGCCCTGCGGCACCGTACCGCGCGTTTTGCCCTGACCACATGACACGCATGCCGAGTTCAGAGCAAAACCGCGATCAATCGTGCATTTTAGACGATGTTGCGCAACCCATACAGGATTGCCGCTTTTGCCGCGCCGCAGTGCTAAGCGCTGCGCTCATCGGCGACCGGTGCGGTAGGGGTAGGGCGCGCGACGGGCGCATCGCGCAACTCTCGGCGCAAGATCTTCCCGACGTTCGACTTCGGCAGGTCAGTCCGAAACTCGACGATCCTGGGGCGCTTGTAGCCCGTCAGTTGCTCTTTGCAGAACGCGATGACATCGGCCTGCGTCAGCGCTGGGTCGCGCTTGACGATGACGAGTTTGACCGCTTCCCCTGAGTGCTCGTCGGGCACGCCGACGGCCGCGACCTCGAGCACGCCCGGGTGTTTCGCGACGACATCTTCGATCTCGTTCGGATAAACATTGAAACCCGAGACCAAAATCATGTCCTTCTTGCGATCGATGATCTTGAAATAGCCGCGCTCATCCATGGTGCCGATGTCGCCCGTTTTGAAGAACCCGTCGGCCGTCATCACCTTCGCCGTCTCATCCGGTCGATTCCAATAGCCGACCATGACCTGCGGCCCTCGGATGCAGATTTCGCCAGGCTGCCCGACGGGCATCGGGTTGCCTTCGTCGTCGCGAATCGAAAATTCGGTGGAAGGGATCGGCAGCCCGATCGTGCCGCTGAATTCAGTCGCTGTGACGGGGTTGCAGCATGCACTGGGCGAGGTTTCCGATAAACCGTACCCTTCGATCACCGGCACATGCGTCCGGTCGTACCAACGTTTCGCGACGGCTTCTTGCAGCGCCATCCCACCGGCGTTAGCCACCATCAACTTCGAAAAATCGAGCTTGCCGAAATCGGGATGGTTGAGCATCGCGTTGTAAAGCGTGTTCACGGCCGGAAAGCAATTGATCTTGTAACCCTGCAACTGCTTGATCATGCCGCCAATATCTCGCGGGTTCGGAATCAGCAAGCCGAGGCCGCCGTTGCGCATCGTCAGCATCGCGCAAACCGTTAGCGCGTAGATGTGATAGAGCGGCAACGCGATGACGTTGACGATCTGTTCGACGTCCGGGTGCAGCGAATGAGCCGGTTCGTGCCAAGCGGCCGATTGCAACACGTTCGCGACGATGTTCCCATGCGTGAGCGTCGCCCCTTTGGCCACACCGGTCGTGCCGCCCGTGTACTGCAAGAATGCGATGTCGCTTTGCGTCAGCGCTGCCGGCGCGAATGGGAGCCGGGCACCTTGAGCGACGACGTCGTTGAACTTCACATGGCCGGGCAGGTTCCAGGCGGGCACCATCTTTTTGATGCGTCGCACGACGAAATTGACGATGAACCCCTTCGCGCCCATAAGATCGCCCATCGACGCGACGACGACATGCTTGATCGCCGTATTTCGCATGACCGCTTGCAGCGTCAACGCGAAATTTTCGAGCAGGACGATCGCCTCCGCCCCGCTGTCCTTGAGTTGATGCTCGAGCTCGCGCGGCGTGTAGAGCGGATTGACGTTGACGACGACATAGCCCGCCCGCAGCACGGCCGCCAGCACGACCGGGTATTGCAGCACGTTCGGCATCATGATCGCCACGCGCGCGCCGCGAGCGAGCCCCTTCGATTCGAACCAAGCGGCGACCTTGCGCGACATGGCATCGAGTTCGCCGTAAGTGATCGACTTGCCCATGCACGCAAATGCTGGCGAGGAACGGTATTGGCGGAAGCTCTCTTCGAGCAATTCACCGACCGAGGCATAAGCCGACGCATCGATCTCGGCGGGGACGCCGGGCGGATATGACTTCAACCAGATTTTTTCCATGCGGCGTCTCCCTGAATTTTTCGAATGATCGTGCTAAAAAAGCATCCTAGCCGGTCGACTCGCTCGAAACAACCGGATTAGACACCGACTTCGAACGGGAGAAAACCGCTTGCATAAGAGTCAGACGTCGAGGCGGTCGATTTCGACGAGGCAGTCGTAGAATGTGGCTGAGGCGCCGAGATCGGTGAGCGCTTGGCTCGTGACCGCGTTCGCGTTGCACCCGTCAGGTGCAAGCTTTTTCCACCAGATCGACAACCCGACGACCACGCCCTCCCGCGCGCGGTCCGTCACCCGTGCGCGCGCGATGAACGAGCCGCGATCGTTGCGGATGCGCACGTTCTCGCCCTCCTTGATCCCGCGAGCGCCGGCATCGAGCGGGTGAATATCGAGATGCGGCTCGCGTTCGGTGTCCCGCAGGCTGTCTACATTGACGAACGTACTGTTCAGGAAGTGGCGCGCGGGCGGCGAAATCATCGCGAGCGGATAACGCGCCGCAAGCTCGGGCGAGCCGTCGTGCGACTCGTAGGGTGGCAGGTAATCGGGCAGCGGGTCTCGGCCTTCGCGCGCCAGCAGCGAGCTTTCGAACTCGCATTTGCCGGACGGCGTATGAAAACCGCCTTCGGCGAACGGCGCACCGGGCAGTTTCAGCTTCGCCCACCCAGCTTCATTCAACGTTTGCCAATCGATGCCTTCGAGCGTGGGATCGTTCCAGCGTAGCGAGTTTCGCCCGACGGTTTCGTCGCTTTCGAACAGTGCAGGCTCGTCTAGGCCCATCTGGCGAGCAAGACCGCGGAAGATTTCCGTATTCGGCCGTGCCTGGCCGACTGGCGCGATCGCCGGCCGATTGACCATCACATAAGTGTGGCCGTACGACCGGTGCACATCGAAATGTTCGAGTTGCGTCGTGGCGGGCAAAATCAGATCCGCGTAATCGGCCGTATCGGTCTGAAAATGTTCGAGGACGATCGTAAACAGGTCTTCCCGCGCGAAGCCCGCGGCGACGCGCGCCGAGTCCGGCGCCACGGCCACGGGATTCGAGTTGTAGACGATCAACGCTTCGATCTTCGGGCCGAACGATGCGTCGCCCTCATGCAGGAGCGCATCGCCGATCGCATTCATATTGACGACGCGCGGCAGCTTCGCGGGGGCACCGGGAATCAAGTCGGGGCGTTGCAGCGCGGCGGTATCGAACGGGACCCATCCAGACGATGAAAGCAGCAAGCCGCCCGCGCGATCGCGCCAAGCGCCCGTTAGAGAAGGCAGGCAGGCGATCGCGCGCGTGGCGTTTCCCCCTCCGCGCACGCGCTGCATGCCATAGTTGAGACGAATGGCCGCCTTGCGCGTCTTGCCGTAAAGCCGGGCGAGTTCCACGAGTTCTTGCTCGTCGACGCCGCAAATTTGCGCGACGCGCGCGGGCGGATAGGCCGCAGCACGCTCCTTGAGCGCATCGAACCCCACCGTATGGGCCGCGACATAAGCGTGATCGATCAGATCCTCGGCGATGAGCACATGCATCATCCCGAGCGCGAACGCGCCGTCGGTGCCCGGGCGCAGTGCGATGTGCTGGTGGCATTTCTCCGCCGTCAGAGAACGGTACGGATCGATGGCGACGAGCCGTGCGCCGCGGCGCTTGGCTTCCTGCGCGCGCGTCCAGAAGTGCAGGCTCGAGACAATCGGATTGGAGCCCCAAATGAGGATAAGCTCGCTTTCCTCGAAAAATTCGAGATGCATACCCAGTGAGGCGCCATAGGTATATTTGAGACCAGCCATCCCAGCGGCCGAACAGATTGCACGATCGAGGCGCGACGCACCGAGTTTGTGAAAGAAGCGCTGCGCGATGCTTTCGCCCTGGATGAGGCCCATCGTGCCCGCATAGCTATACGGCAACAGCGCTTGAGGCTCGCGCCGCACGATCTCCGATAGCCGCCCCGCGGCCAGCGAGAGCGCCTCATCCCAACCGATCGGCTCGAACCGGCCCTCCCCTTTTCGGCCGATACGTTTCAAAGGCGTGGTGAGACGCTGCGCGTGATGAACGCGCTCGGGGTAGCGAGTGACTTTCGTGCACAGCACGCCTTGCGTCGGCGGGTGATCGGGATCGCCAGCGACTTTGATCACCCGTCCGTCGGCAACAGTCACCCGCATGGCGCACGTATCAGGGCAATCGTGCGGGCAGACGGCACGGGCAAATTCGAGGGGCGCATTCATGGCGGTTCCGGTAGAGACGGTGAAGCTAGGGGCTGACCGACAATTCTATTACTTCCGCGGCACGCGCTTGCACCGAATTCGCGCTAGTCCGTTGCGGGTAGAATGATTTGTTCGAGACCAGTACCTCTTCCCCGAACCTACTGTCAGAGTCGAACGCATCATGAAACTCATTCCTGAAGTCTTGGCCGCGCGGGACGAAATCCAGTCTCTGCGACGAAGCATTCACGCCCATCCCGAATTGCGTTACGAAGAGGTGCGCACGGCCGACCTCGTTGCCCAATGCCTCGAAAAGTGGGGGCTGCGCGTGCAACGGGGGTTGGGAAAAACGGGCGTCGTCGGCGTTCTGCAGCGAGGAAGCGGCACGCGATCGATCGGCCTGCGTGCGGATATGGACGCGTTGCCGATACAGGAACTCAACACGTTCGAGCATCGCTCGCAAGCGACCGGAAAGATGCACGCGTGCGGGCACGACGGTCATACGGCGATGCTGCTCGGTGCTGCGCGACATCTGGCGGCGCACGGTGAATTCGACGGCACGGTTGTCTTCATTTTTCAACCGGCGGAAGAAGGCGGCGCAGGCGCACGAGCGATGATCGAAGAGGGCCTGTTCGAGCAATTTCCCGTCGATGCCGTGTTCGGCATCCACAATTGGCCCGGCATGCCGGCCGGCACATTTGGCGTGACGGAAGGGCCGATCATGGCGTCGAGCAACGAGTTTCGGATCGACGTAAGGGGCGTCGGAGCGCATGCGGCAATGCCGCACAACGGCCGTGATCCGGTCTTTACGGCTATTCAGATCGGCAACGCCCTTCAAAGCATCATTACGCGAAACAAGAAGCCTATCGATACGGCTGTGCTGTCGATTACGCAGTTCCATGCGGGCGATACCAATAACGTTATCCCGAATGACGCGTGGCTCGCCGGCACGGTACGTACGTTTACCACCGAGGCGCTGGACCTGATCGAATCGAGGATGAAGAAGGTAGTGGAGGCGACGGCATCGGCGTTCGATTGTTCGGCGTCGGTCATGTTCCACCGTAACTACCCGCCGACGGTCAACAGCAGCCAAGAAACGCGCTTCGCGGTCGAGGTCATGCGCGAGGTTGTCGGCGTGGCGAACGTCGACGACCACACGGAACCGACGATGGGCGCGGAGGATTTTGCCTTCATGCTGCAGGTTAGGCCGGGATGCTACGCCTTCCTTGGAAACGGCGAGGGCGGACATCGCGACGCGGGCCATGGCGCGGGACCGTGCATGCTGCATAACGCCAGCTACGATTTCAACGACGAATTGTTGCCCGTGGGGACAACTTACTGGGTGCGGCTTGCCGAGCGGTATTTGAAGGAAGGGATCGAACGCTAGGGTGTGCGTCGCGCCGGGCGGCTGCAGTGTGACTCGCCCAGTCGGTAAGCACCTCGCGAAGGCCGTTCGCAACACGGCGCGCACGTGAGGCATGATCG
>CAYRLJ010000157.1:0-6829 GCA_964425025.1 uncultured Burkholderia sp.
TTGCCGAAGGGGCGACCAGCGACAAGGGGGAAACGTCGTTGGCGCAAAGCCACGTGCCGCAAGATGCGGTGATCAAACTTGTAGGTAATTTATTCGTAATCCAACCGAAATTTAATCATACATAAGAAGCCGATCCGATTAGGGGCACCTATCTAATCGGAGAATTCTCATTACGCCACGCGTCATTTAGTGTTTCACTCCAATGCGCCTCACGGTGCCGTCATCAGGGGTTCCCGTGCGGCACCGTTTTAAAACACCGTATGAATGTCAATCGGTAGTTTCCAAAAAGCGTAAATTGGAGAGCATGTTATGACCGTACCTTTCAAGAAAAAAATATTGACCGGTCTATCTGCGCTGGCGATCGGCAGCGCTTCGTTTACCGTATCGACAGGGTCGGCGGCATTGCTTTCGCTGGCCGTATCAAATGCGGCGATGGCTGATACGACACCATCCGCCGATAATTACGCGGCGACGCAATATCCGATCGTTCTCGTGCACGGCCTGTCGGGCACCGATCGTTACGCGAACGTGCTCGATTACTGGTACGGCATCGCTTCCGATCTCGAATCGCACGGCGCGAACGTCTACGTCGCGAATGTGTCGGGCTTCCAGGGCGAATTGGGCCCGAACGGGCGCGGCGAACAATTGCTAGCGTATGTCCAGCAAGTGCTAGCCGCCACCGGCGCGCGCAAGGCCAATCTCATTGGGCACAGCCAAGGGGGGCTCGACGCGCGTTATGTGGCTGCGGTCGCACCGCAACTCGTCGCGTCGGTGACGACGGTCGGTACGCCGCATCGCGGGTCGGAATTCGCGGATTTCGTCACTGGTGCACTGGCGAAAGATCCCACAGGCTTAGCTGAACCACTCATCGCCAAGTTCGCCAATCTGCTTGGTACGCTGTTCAGCAGCAACTTCAACACGAATCAAGACGCCATTTCCGCGTTGACCGCGCTGACGAGTTCGGGTGCCAACCAGTACAACGAAGCCGTGCCGAGTGCGGGTCTCGGGACACCGGGCTCATGTCGAACCGGCGCGCCGACGGAAACGGTGAACGGCAATTTGCACTACCTCTACTCGTGGGCCGGCAGCGCCATTCAACCGACTTGGTCTGCACTCGGCTTGCAAGGCGCGACCGACTCGAGCGTGCCGGGGCTACTCGATCCGGCCAACGCCTTGGATCCTTCGACGCTGACGCTGTTCGGATCGGGGACGATCATGATCAATCGCAACTCGGGTCCGAACGACGGCCTCGTCTCGGTCTGTAGTGCGCTGTTCGGGCGGGTGCTGAGCACGAGCTATCACTGGAATCACGTCGACGAAATCAATCAGGTGCTGGGGGTGCTGGGTCAAAACGCCGAAGATCCGGTGGCGGCCATTCGTGCCCACGGCAATCGTTTGAAACTTCAGGGGCTGTAATCGATGATGCGCGCGGCCGATGCAAAGAAAACCGCGGGCACGCTCGCGCTGTTCGGCCTGGCCGGTTTCGCCGCAGCCGCCGCGGTCTGGTATTTCAATGCGCGGGCCAGGGCGCCGGACGCTCATGCGCTGCACGTCGCCACGACGGCGGCTACAGCGCCGCTCACCCATGCAGCGCGGGCGGCGGCCGCTCCCGTTGCGTTGTCGCTGCCCGTTTCGCTTGCGGGCTCGACACCGCCGCGGCTGCCGCTCGACGAGCGCGGCCATGTGCGCAAAGCGCGCGGCGTGCGCGACTTCTTCGACTATTTCCTGACGGCCCGGAACGAGATTCCGGCCGTGGCGCTCAACGCGCTCGTACGCAAGGAAATCGCGGCGCAACTCGACGGCACGAGCGCACAGCTCCAGGCGCTCGATGTGTGGCAACGCTACCGGACTTATCTGACGGCGCTGGCGAGCCTTTCGCCGCATTCGACGCCAGCGCCTGCCACTGGTATCACGGGCACCGGTGAATTCGATGCGATGCAGGCCGTGCTTGACGAGCGTGCCTCGATGGCGAGCCGAACGCTAGGCGGCGAGTGGGCCGAGGCGTTCTTCGGGTCCGACTGGCGACACGCGCACTACATGATCGAGCGATGGCGCGTTCAGCGCGATTCGACGTTGACCGACGCGCAGAAGGCGGACCGCTTGCAAGCGCTCCAAGCTGGCTTGCCGCCCGACGAGCGAGCGGCACTCGAGAAAGACGAACGCGCCCAGGCGCAGGTTCGAGCAGTCGCCCAACTCGAGCAACAGGGGATGACGCTCGACCAGTTGCGCGACAAGGCGACGCAGCAGTTCGGCCCACAGGCGGCCGAACGGATCGTGAAAATGCGGCAGGACGACGATGCGTGGCGCGCGAGATACGCCGACTATGCGGCGCAGCGCGGGCGCATCGATGACATGGCGCTGTCGCCGGCCGAACGCGAGGTGCAGATTGCGCAACTGCGACAGCGCGTCTTCAAAGATCCTGCTCAGGCACTGCGCGCAGCCGCATTCGATCGGGGTGCGCGGCAGTAAGAAGAACGACGCAGGAGCGGGCTTCAACTAACGTATGCGTTCCGAGTTTTCGAATATCCTGGCCCCATCGTATAAAAGGGGGCGGTTTTTATTTGTCAGACGTTTTGAAGCTTTTCCAAATGATCAGTTGAAGTAGAATAAGCGGGAGGTCGAGTATTTGTTTATCGACCCGATTTTCGGTCACTATCTTCTGGCGAGAAACAACCAGGTTTACCTTGCGCGCTTTGCTAACAAATAGGTCCGTCTAATTGGCGACCGATCAAAGGCACGGTCCGTGCTCAGATGCAGTGCACTTCGCTGCATAAGGAGCGAACGCGACGTGTCATACGCGCACTCTTTCCATTCTCCGTGAATCGAACAGGATTGCATGTCGCCCCAAACGACGTGGATCGATTTTGATATTCGCCGACTGCATCTCGGCGAACCCCGGGCCGAGGGCCACAAGGCATGCCGGGTTTTTCAAAAAGGAAATAGGGAGTACTCATGTCGAAGCATAAGCAAAACAATCACGGAATTTCCAAGCGTTTTACGCTAGCCGCGCTTCCTCTCGCGATCGCCGCGTCGCAGTTGCCGCTGCCCGCTCAAGCAACGACGGCCTGGGCAACAACGGGCACCGACGCGTTCCTGTTGTCCGGCACGCAGAGCACGGCCGCTGCGCAAACGCAGTCGGCGACGGTCGAAACGCCTTCCAACTCCCGCTACAAACTCAACATCAACGGTACGCCTGCGCTGAGCAACACGGCCGTGACGCAGCTCGAGGCAAGCCAGCCGCTGCATATCACGGTCGTACTGAAAAGCCGCAACGACGCGCAGCTCGACGCGTTCTTGGACGAACTGAACGACCCGGCTAGCGCGAACTACCATCGCTACCTGAGCTCCGCGGAATTCAAGGACCGTTTCGCGCCGAGCGATGGCCAGGTGCAAGCCGTTGTTGCCCATCTGCGCGCGAACGGCTTCCGCAACATCACGGTGTCGGAGAACAACAAGCTGGTTTCCGCCGAGGGCAACGTCGATAACGCGCATGGCGCCTTCAACGTCGACCTGAAGCGCTTCAATTACCGGGGCAAGCCCGTGTACGGCAACGACGCGCCTGCGCAAGTGCCGATCGAGTTGGGCGGCGCTGTCGACGCGGTGCTCGGTCTGCAAAATGCCGAAGTGCCGCATCGTCTTGTACACCGGCTTTTGCCGCCCAGCGCGTTGATCGATCAACAAAAGACCTCGCGGCAGGCAATGGCCGGTCAGCAGGTTGGCCACAAACCCACCGACTTCGCGAAGATCTATGGGGCCAGCAGCCTGCCGGCCGCGACCAAGACGACGGTCGGCATCATTACCTGGGGCACCATGACGCAAACGATCGCGGATCTGAATCAGTTCACGAAGAGCGTTGGCTTGCCCACCGTTAGTACGGCTGTCGTGCCAGGCGGTTCGGGCACGCTCGCCAACGACGGCGACCCGTCCGAATGGGACCTCGACAGCCAAAGCATCATCGGCGTGTCGGGCGGCGTGAAGAAGCTGATCTTCTACACGGCGATCAACGGCGACAGCAACGACAGCGCCCTGACCGATGCGCGGTTGACGCAGGCCTACAACAAGGCGACGACGGACAACGTCGCGAAGATCATCAACGTCTCGCTGGGCGAAGACGAAGCCGCGGCGAACGCCGATGGCTCGCTCAAGGCCAACGATGCCATCTTCAAGCAGGCGGCGGCGCAAGGTCAGATTTTTTCGATTGCATCCGGAGACGCGGGCGTCTATCAATGGTCGTACTCGCCGCAAGGTGCACCGGGCTACATCGGCAACTACAACAGCGCCCACACGCAGATCGTTCCCGCCATCCCGCTCGGAAAGTACGGCGTGTCGTCGCCGGCCAGCTCCCCGTATGTGGTGGCGGTCGGCGGGACGACACTGTCGACGACGAATACGACGACTTGGGCTGGCGAAACAGTTTGGAATGAAGGTGCCGCTTATGCCGATATGAGTCCATACGGTCCCGTGGACAACGCGGCCCGCATCTGGGCGACGGGCGGCGGCCTGAGCGCGTACGAACCCATACCGACGTGGCAGAAGCCCGTGCTCGGTTCATGGATGACGAAGCGCGCGCTGCCGGACGTGGCGTTCGACGCCGCTTCCACCACGGGGGCGCTGATCGTGATCGGCGGACAGCCTAATCAGCAAGTCGGCGGAACGAGCCTCGCGTCGCCGATTTTCGTCGGCGGATTCGCGCGCATCGAGTCGGTGCACAACAACAGCATCGGTTTGCCGGCGTCGTATTTCTATAAGACGTTCCCGAACAATCGGTCGCTCGTGCACGATGTGCCTGCCGGCGGCAACAATGGCTTCGGCGGCTACGGTTACAAGTCGGCCACTGGCTGGGACCACGAAACGGGCTTCGGTAGCCTGCAGTTTTCGAGGTTGAGCGCGATGTACTAAGTTGTGCCGATCTGCTGCTCGATCACCCGTGCGAGCGAATCGAACGTCGGCGCGATCCGCTCGTGCGGCACGCACGCGTACCCCAGCAACAACCCCGGCCGCGCGGCGCTTTCCTGGCTGTAGTAGGCCGATAGCGGCCTAACGATCACACCCGCCTCGGATGCGCTCGACGTCACGGCGCGATCGTCGGCTCCCTCCGGCAAACCGAGCACGAGGTGCAATCCCGCTTCGTCGCCCATGACCGGCAGCGCGTCGCCGAAGCGGGCGTGGATCGCGTCGATAAGGATTTGCCGACGTTCACCATAGAGCGTGCGCATGCGACGCACGTGCGACGTCAGGTAGCCGTCCATGATGAACTCCGCGAGCACGGCCTGATGCATGAGCTGCCCTTCGCGATACAGTTCGGCAACGCCGGTGCGAAACGTGTCCACCAAATGCTCGGGAGCGACCATATAGCCGATTCGCAGCCCAGGATACAAAATCTTCCCCAAACTCCCGACGTAAATCACGCGACCCGCATCGTCGAGCCCTTGCAGCGATGCGAGCGGCCGGCTGCCGTAGCGAAACTCGCTGTCGTAATCGTCTTCCAGGATCCAGACGCCATGCTGACGCGCATATTCGAGCAGCGTCCGGCGCCGCGCGAGGCTCATCACCATCCCAAGTGGATATTGATGAGAAGGCGTCACGACTGCGAGGCGCGGCGGCGCATCGGGCGCAAGCTCGCGCGGATTCAAGCCTTCGCTATCGACGGGAATCGGCTCGAGCTCGAGCCCCGCCGATTGCAATACGCTGCGCGCCCCCCAATAACATGGCTCTTCTACCCACGCGCGATCGCCGACATCGGTCAAGAGTCGCACGGCCAGATCCATCGACTGATGAATCCCCGTGGTGATGATGATTTGATCGGGCGAGCATTTGACCGAGCGCGCCACGCGCAGGTAGTCCGACAGCGCGCGCCGTAACGGCCGATAGCCGCCACCGGGTGCATACGTGAGCAACTCGGGATTCGCCTCTTTCCAAAGCCGCGCTTGTAAGCGGCTCCATGTGCGTGCGGGAAACTCGCTGACATCAGGCACGCCCGGCATGAAGGCGCCCCATTGTCTCGGCGCCACGCCCGCGCGACCGATCAGGCGCTGTCCGCGCGCGGAAAGACTTCGCTGAGCAAGCGCGTCGCGCGTCGCACCCGGCTCGCCGGCCTTAAGCGAGGGCCGCGGCCGTACCGCCGACGTATCGGGACGGGTATCGGCCACGTAGGTGCCGCTGCCGGTGCTCGACAGCACGTAGCCTTCGGCCGTCAATTGGTCGTACACGCGTAGTACTGTATTGCGCGCGATGTCGAGATCGTCGGCCAGCGTTCTCGAGCTCGGCAGCTTGATGCCGGGGGCGAGCTGCCCCGCTAAGATGGCATGTTGCACGAGGCGCAACACCTGGCGATACATAGGCTCGGCCGCACCCCGCTCGAGCCGGGCAGCAAGCCAATCCGACAAAATGATTGCATCCAAAGTGGTTCCCTTCGGAATAATGAAATGGTTCCGTTGCGTGGAACCGTAACAGTTTATATTGGATCGCATAGTATGCGCAGTGCTCGCTAATCGATAGAGCCAATGAACACGAATAGGTGGCGCGAAACGCGGGCTCTGGAGCCTAAGCTTTGCAGCACTAACCCAGGCCGACACGGAGACGACGGATGAAGACGGACCAAGTAATCGTGAGCTTTCGCGGCGTGCGCAAGACGTATGACGGCGAAACCCTCGTCGTCAAATCGCTCGACCTCGATATTTATCAAGGCGAATTTCTGACGCTCCTTGGGCCGTCGGGATCGGGCAAGACCACGTGTCTGATGATGCTGGCCGGCTTCGAATTCCCGACCGGCGGCGAGATCCGGCTTGATGGCCAACTGCTCAATTCCGTGCCGCCGCACCGGCGCAAC
>CAYRLJ010000158.1:0-6774 GCA_964425025.1 uncultured Burkholderia sp.
GATACGGCTTCGATTCCTTGGTACGGGAACGTCCCACGGGATTCCGGTGATTGGCGCCGTCGCGCGCAAGGCGCCACTGATCGTGTTCTCGGCCTCGGGTGGCGCGCGGATGCAGGAAAGCTTGCTTTCGCTCTTGCAAATGGCGAAGACGACGGCCATGTTGACGAAGCTGGCCGATGCCAAGCTGCCGTTCATTTCCGTTCTGACCGATCCGACGATGGGCGGCGTCTCGGCGAGCTTCGCGTTCCTCGGCGATGTCGTGATTGCCGAGCCGAAGGCGCTGATCGGTTTCGCCGGTCCGCGTGTGATCGAGCAGACCGTGCGCGAGAAACTGCCGGAAGGCTTCCAGCGCGCCGAATTCCTATTGCAAAAGGGCGCAATCGACATGATCGTCGATCGCCGCAAGCTGCGTGAAGAATTGGCGCGGCTCATCGCATTGCTGACGCGCCAGCCCGCGGACGCCGTCGCCTGAACGTTCAATGCTGTTTTAACGCGGGACGGCCCGCAGTTTCGGATGACCACTTTTTCTTCTCTCGCCGCCTGGCTCTCGCATCTCGAGTCGGCGCATCCGGTCGGCATCGACATGGGCCTCACGCGCATCGGCAAAGTGAAGGATGCGCTCGGGCTCAAGCTCGCTTGCCCCATCATCACCGTGGGCGGCACGAACGGCAAAGGCTCGACCTGCGCGATGCTCGAGGCGATCCTGCGTGCCGGGGGCTATCGCGTCGGCTGCCACACGTCGCCGCATTTGTTGGAGTTCAACGAGCGCGCGCGAATCGACGGCCGCAATGCGACCGATGAAGAATTGCTCCCGCACTTCGAGGCCGTCGAGGCGGCGCGCACGAGCTTCGCCGAGCCGATCTCGCTGACTTACTTCGAATTCACGACGCTCGCGATTCTTCGCCTGTATGCATCGCTTCCGCTCGATGCGGTCATTCTCGAAGTCGGGCTTGGCGGACGGCTCGACGCCGTCAACATCGTCGACGCCGATTGCGCGATCGTGACGAGTATCGATATCGATCACACGGAATATCTGGGCGATACGCGCGAGAAGATCGGCTTCGAGAAGGCCGGCATCTTCCGCCCGGGGCGGCCTGCGATTTGCGCCGATCCCGCCGCGCCGCAGACGCTCATCGACCATGCGCAGGCGATCGGCGCCCAGCTGTGGCTGTTCGGCCGCGATTTCCGATATGAGGGGCAGGCGGGCAGCGAACGGCAGCAGTGGAGCTATGTCGGCCCGACGATGCGGCGCTCGGCGCTCGCTTATCCGGCCCTGCGCGGCGCGAATCAGCTCATCAATACATCGGCGGCGCTGGCGGCGTTGGAGGCCTTGAGAGACCGGCTACCCGTTTCAGCGCAAGACGTGCGGCTCGGTTTGGCCAACGTCGAATTGCCTGGGCGTTTCCAGGTGCTGCCGGGGCGGCCGTCGGTCGTGCTCGACGTCGGCCACAATCCGCACGCGGCGGCCGTACTTGCCCAAAATTTGGGTAGCATGGGTTTTTTCCGGTACACGTACGCCGTGTTCGGCGCGATGCACGACAAGGACATCGCGGGCATCATCCAGCATTTGAAGGGCGAGATCGATCACTGGTGCGTGACCGATTTGCCGCTCGGACGCGCCTCCCGGGCCGAAGAGCTCGAAAAGATCCTGCGCGAGGCGGGGGTCGAGGATGGCCCGGATAGCAGTATCAAGGGTTTCTCTTCGCCGGCCGAGGCGTTTGAAGACGCACTGAGCCGGGCGACAGAGGATGATAGAATCGTGGTCTTCGGCAGTTTCTATACGGTCGCCGGTGTGATGGCCTACCGTAAGTCTCGGCACCATTGACCGATGCGCGCCAGACGGATGGCCGCCCCCTCGAACTCAGCGATTCATGGGATTTTTTTCGTTCGGCAAGAAAGACGACGCACCGCGCAGGCGAGGCGCCGCCACAGAATCTTCGCGTAGCGGGGGGGCGCTCGAAGGGCGCGAGGCGCGGCGCAGCCGTCGCAGCGAGCGCACGGGTGATGCCGACGCGATGCTGCTCGATCCGACGTTGCCTGAAAAGCAGCGCGCGCGTCGGCGGCTCGTAGGTGCGATTGCGCTCGTACTGGCCGCGATCGTCGTCTTGCCGATGGTGCTCGATTCACACCCGAAGCCCGTCACCAACGATATCGCCATCGACATTCCGAATCGTCCCGCGGCGGTGCCGTCGCGGGCGAGCCACGATAGCAATGAGGATCCGCAAGCCGGTGTCGCGCCCGATCGGGCCGATACGAGCGGCACCGCCGCCGCCTCGGGCACCGCGGTAGCGGGCATTGCATCTCCGCCGGGCCCCGCCGCCGCCCAAGGCAAGGCGGCGCAGCAGCCAGCCGCCAAGGCGGCGCCCGATGCGCAAACCCAATCCAAGCAAGACCAGTCCGAGTCGACTGCAACCAAGCAAGCGCAGTCCGGCGCTTCGCCGGCGCAGGCGCTGCGCTCGAGCAAGGCGGTTGCGTTGCCCGCGCCGAGCGCGGCCAATGCCGATTCGGGCACGCCTGCCGCGCCCGCTGGCGCGCGGTTTGCGGTGCAACTCGGCGTATTCGGCGACGACACGAGCGCGCGTGCGTGGGAAACGAAATTGAAGGCCGCGGGGGTGCCCGCCTATGTCGAACATCGCAAGCAAGCCGACGGCAAGACGCGTACGTTGCTGCGTGCAGGCCCGTTCGCCGATCGAGCGGCCGCGTCGGCCGCGATCGCGAAAGTACGCGACGCTGGGTTGACGGCGAGCGCGGGCAACGCGGGGCAATGACGGCACGATGCTGACGGCGTTCGATTACGCGGCGCTGGCCGTTATCGGTTTGTCGGCCATGCGCGGCGCGTGGCGCGGCTTGATGTCCGAAATATTCGGATTGATCGGTTGGATCGTGGCGTTTTTTGTTGCTTGCCGCTACGTCCAACTCCTGGTGCCCTATATTCCAAGCGACTGGCCCGGCGGCGCGTTGACACAATGGCTGCTGGCATTCGCGCTGATCATGCTCGGCGTCGTGCTCGTGGCGAGTGTTGCCAACGCGTTGATCGCGCGGCTCGTGGCGGTGGCGGGCCTGGGCGGCGTGGATCGCTCGCTCGGTCTGCTGTTCGGCATCGTGCGCGGCGCGGTGTTCGTGCTGCTGCTGGTGGCGCTGGCGGGGCTGACGCAATTGCCGAAGCAAGAATTTTGGCGCCACGCCCTGTTGCGGCCTTATGCCGAGCAAGGCGTGCGCGAGTTGAAGCCACTGCTTCCGCCGGCGCTCGCGGCGTACGTGCGGGTGTAACGCACTTGTCCCGGCCACGCGGCCGGCGCCCCTGTTTTCGTATATTTGAAGGACCCATGCCATGTGCGGCATCGTAGGCGTAGTCTCCCATTCCCCGGTCAACCAGCTGATTTACGACAGCCTTCTTCTGTTGCAGCATCGTGGCCAGGACGCAGCCGGCATCGCGACGGCGAACGGCAGCACGTTCCACATGTACAAGGCCAACGGCATGGTGCGCGACGTGTTCCGCACGCGCAACATGCGCAGCTTGCCCGGTACGGCAGGCATCGGCCAGGTGCGGTATCCGACGGCCGGTTCGGCATCGAGCGAAGAGGAAGCGCAGCCGTTCTACGTGAACGCGCCGTTCGGCATCATCCTCGCCCATAACGGCAATCTCACGAACTGGCAGCAGCTGAAGGACGAGATGTTCCGCATCGATCGTCGCCACGTGAACACGAACTCGGACACCGAGGTGCTGCTCAACGTGCTTGCGCACGAAATGCAATTGGCCAGTTCGGGACTGCAACTCGACCCGGTCACGGTGTTCAAGGCGGTGGCTGGTGTACATCGTCGCGTGCGCGGCTCCTACGCGATCGTTTCGCTGATCGCCGGGTACGGGTTGCTCGCATTTCGCGATCCGTTCGGCATTCGCCCGCTCTGTCTCGGCAAGCACGAAACGGAGCGAGGCGTGGAGTGGATCGTGGCGTCGGAATCGGTCGCCGTGGAAGGCATCGGCTTCGATTTCGTCCGCGATCTTGCGCCGGGCGAAGCGATCTTCATCGACAACGACGGCAAACTGCATAGCCAGCAGTGCGCCGACAACCCGAGCCTGAACCCCTGCATCTTCGAATACGTCTACCTCGCGCGTCCCGATTCCGTGCTCGACGGCGTATCCGTTTATAACGTGCGCCTGCGCATGGGGGATTATCTGGCCGAGAAGATCAAGCGCGTGCTGCCCGGGGTGCCGATCGATGTCGTCATGCCGATTCCCGATTCATCGCGTCCGGCGGCGATGCAGGTTGCGGCCAAGCTCGGTGTCGAATACCGTGAAGGCTTCTTCAAGAACCGCTACGTGGGCCGCACGTTCATCATGCCGGGCCAAGCGGTGCGCAAGAAGTCGGTGCGTCAAAAGCTGAACGCGATGACGATCGAGTTCAAGGACAAGAATGTGCTGATCGTCGACGATTCGATCGTGCGTGGCACCACCTCGCATGAGATCGTGCAGATGGCGCGCGATGCGGGCGCGAAGAGCGTCATTTTCGCGTCGGCGGCGCCGCCCGTGAAATACCCGAACGTCTATGGCATCGATATGCCGACGCGCGGAGAGCTCGTTGCCCATGGCCGTTCGGACGAAGAAGTCGCCAAGATCATCGGCGCCGATCATCTCGTCTATCAGGACGTCGACGCGCTCAAACAAGCCGTCAACGACATCAATCCGGCGCTTTCGCAGTTCGAGGCGTCGTGCTTCGATGGCTGCTACGTCACGGGCGACATCACGACTCAGTACCTCGATGCGATCGAGCTTGCACGGCTTTCGCCGCAATCGCAGTTGGAACGCGACTCGGCGGGCGATGCTGTGGACAGCAGCGTGACGCGTTCGCAGTTGCATCTGCAGTTGTCGGTGGAGTAGGCGCGAGAACGGCCGTGCGCTCGCGGCGGTATCTGAATAGGGTATCGCGCGCATGCTACGGCGTGGCGCATTTTGCGATGACGCAGTGTCGCATCAACTGTTGTTGGGACCGTTCCGATCAGGGGCGGTCCCGCTCGATCGGGGCATGATGAGGTAGCGCCTACCCTTCTTATCGGGCGACGTAATAGATCGACAAAACGCGCAAGATGAGCGCCGTTTGCTGGTCCGAAATCAGTTAACGTCTGCGAGATAGTCGTTCGTTAGAATATCGCTTAACGCCAAGGTGATAAGAAAGCGCTGATCCTCGGGCCGGCTTTCGTGCGTAAATCGGCGAATGTCGACTGTCAGTTGATATTTGCCCGCGACTTGCCAATATGTATGCGGATCATCCCCGCGCTGGATACGTGTGATCATTTCAGGCGTGTTGCTGACCGCCGGGTGTTCGTACTCCAATATCGGGCGCCAACCTTGTCGCCGTAACTGGTTTTGTAGGTCAAGCACTATATCCATGGTTTTATCGAGCGGCAGTGTTTTGGTCTGCGGGGATAGCTTGACCGACCAGACCTTGCCGTACTCGTCATATCCCACGGTCAGAAATTTTGCGGCGGGTGTCACGAACCCGTACTGAGGATCGGAGAATCGAAACTTGGCAGGACGAGAGACATACCCAGCCCAAAAAGCTCCCATCTCGATCGGTGGCAACGTCGAACGCGATTGCTTGCGTACCTGTTCGTATGGCTCTCCGAGCGACACCGTGACTTCGTCACCGGGACCATTCACTCTAAACACACCACAAGCGACAGCGCAAACGATCAGGCCGCCTGTAACGCTCTTCCATAGAGTTTTTCGAGACCACACGATCACCTCGGGTTCGCAATAAGATAGAGCGAATTTTCTACCTCGTGTTTTTCGATGGGGTGCTGTAACAGCTCATGGAAACGCTGGGCTGCACGCATGACGAATGCCATACGTTGTCTTGCATCGGCTAGATTCGCTAATGGTTGCTTACTGAAAATTTCGATATTCGCGTTGGCTCCTGTCACGGCACATCGATTCGCGAACGTCAGTTGGATTTGGCGCGCTGAGCCCGTAGGTATGTTAAGAGCCCAAGCGAAATGGTTGGCTCGCAGTAGAATCGCGAATTTCGAATCTTCGTACATGGCCGGTTGAAGGATATTGACCTGTTCGTGTTGCGCTAGCGCTTCGACACCCTTCTTGACGTTTCCTGTCTCGATCGCCCTGAATCCCTGCACGATCTCGGGCGTAGCTTCACCGAATGGTACCGAACCCGCAATCGGCCATGCCACGGAGCCGCGCAGCTGCGCTCGCTCACCTAGACACTGCTCGAACCTCCGCAGCCCGAATTTTCGATAGAACATGTGCAGTGGCCAAATGTCGAGGAAGAGTGCCGTGTTGCCCTTTGCGAGCATTTGATACACCTGTGCAGCGCCTTCACCGGAAACCTGATCGTGTACAGGCATACGCGGCGAGGCGTAGGGTGACATCCTCTCCATCAGCGAGTTGCTTCGTTCCCACTGCTGGTAAGCGTTGCGCTGCCGGTTCGATTTGCTGATCAATTCAGCCGCGTTGAGCAGCCCGCAACCGACTTGCTTCGACGCGAAGGCCGCCAGTCCGGCCCATTGGAAGCGCCGATCATCCCACCACAACTGTGCATACGCGGCGTTGATGCGACGATTGCGTGCAATTGGATCCTCTACCCCGACGATTGCTTCGGCCTGCTTCTGGTAATACTGCCAGTAGTCGCTGCAATGTTGCCGATCGTCCTCGACCTTCTTCCTCG
This sequence comes from uncultured Burkholderia sp., assembly GCA_964425025.1. Lineage (GTDB taxonomy): Bacteria > Pseudomonadota > Gammaproteobacteria > Burkholderiales > Burkholderiaceae > Trinickia. The sequence goes on from CAYRLJ010000158.1 coordinate 6,681, forward strand.
CTGCGGCTTCGTCCTCGCGCCAGTTCGGGTAACAGCTTGGGCAGCGTCGGTCCTCACATTTCTGCATGGTGTCCTTCGAGGTTGCGTTGTTTCA
>CAYRLJ010000159.1:0-6758 GCA_964425025.1 uncultured Burkholderia sp.
AACATCAAGAAGGGCGTGCGCACCGATTTCGCGCGCCGCTTCAGCGCGGACTGCAAGAAGCTCGGCATCAAGATTCACGGCACGTTCATTCTCGGCCTGCCGGGCGAGACGCAAGAGACGATCAAAAAGACGATCGAGTACGCGAAGGAAATCAACCCGCATACGATCCAGGTCTCGCTCGCCGCACCCTATCCGGGCACGACGCTTTACAAGCAGGCCGTCGACAACGGCTGGATGGAAGAGAACAAGACGATCAACCTCGTGAGCAAGGAAGGCGTGCAGCTCGCCGCGATTGGCTATCCGCATCTGTCGCGCGACGAGATCTATCACCACCTCGAGCAGTTCTACCGCCAGTTCTACTTCCGCCCGTCGAAGATCTGGGAGATCTTGCGCGAGATGCTGACGAGCTGGGAAATGATGAAACGTCGTCTGCGCGAAGGCGTCGAGTTCTTCCGCTTCCTGCGCGCGCACGAGGCGTAAAAGGTGTCACGCTCGAGCCGGCGCGCGCTGATCGTCACCGCGGACGATTTCGGTCTGCATCCGCGCGTGAATGCGGGTATCGAGCGTGCACATCGTGAGGGGGTGTTGAAGGCGGCGAGCCTCATGGTGGGCGCGCCGGCGGCGCAAGACGCCGTGGCGCGGGCCCGAGCGTTGCCTAGCCTGCGCGTCGGGCTGCACCTCGTACTGGCCGATGGCCCTGCCACGTTGCCAGCCGCCCAAATTCCGGCACTCGTCGGGCCAGACGGTCGTTTCGGCGATGCGATGGTGCGCGACGGCATTCGTTTCTTCTTCCTGCCGTCGGTACGGCGTGCGCTCGCGCTCGAGATTCGCGCCCAGTTCGAGGCGTTCGCGCGCACCGGCTTGCCGCTCGATCACGTCAACGCCCACAAGCATTTTCATCTGCATCCGACGGTCCTCTCGCTCGTGCTGTCGATCGGGCGCGAGTTCGGTCTGCGCGCCGTGCGCTTGCCGTTCGAGGCGAATGCACCTGGGTGGCTCAAGCCTTGGATCGGGCTCATGAGGGCGAGGTTGTCGCGCGCAGGCATTGCCTTTAACGACTACGTCGTCGGCATCGAGCACACAGGCGGCATGGACGAAGCCGCCATGCTCGACGCGCTGGGCCGGATGCCGGCCGACGGGGTCGGAGAAATCTACAGCCATCCGGCCGAAGCGGGCGAAGGCCCGATTACGGCCTCGATGCACGCCTATCGTCATGTGGACGAACTGGAGGCACTGGTTTCGCCGCGCGTGGCGGCAGCCATTGCCGAGGCGGGGCTCGTGTGCGGCGGGTTCGCCGATGTCTTCGGCGGCAGCGCCGGCCCGAAAGGCACGGGCGATGCGCGCCATCATGGTGACGCCGCGCGAGGAGGGGCGTCGTGATGAAGAACTGGCTCAAATGGGCCGGCTGGCCGATCGGCATCGCTCTGTTCATCGCGCTCGTCGTGCGCGAGGGCGCGGCTGACGTTGTTCATGTGATTAGCCAGGCCGGCTTCCCGCTGCTCTGGCTCGTGCCGTTCCATGCATTGCCGCTGCTGTTCGACGCTTATGGCTGGCGCGTGTTGTTGCGCGGCCGGGCGCCGCTCGCGTTTCTCTGGTGGGTTGCCACCGTACGCGAGGCCGTCAGCCGGCTGCTGCCCGTGCTCGCGGTGGGCGGGGAGATTGTCGGCATTCGGCTCGCGCGTTGGCGCGTGCGCGATGCGAGTGTGGTCAGTGCATCGGTGATCGTGGAGGTGCTGATCACGATCGCCGTGCAGTATGCGTTCTCGGCGCTCGGCGTCGTACTGATTCTTGCCGCGACCGGCGGCGACCATGCGAAGACGATCGCGCTCGCGCTCGTGCTGTCGCTGCCGTTGCCCGTGGTGACGGCATTGCTGTTGCGGCGCGGCGGCGTGTTTCGTGCGATCGAGCGATTCGCGGCGCGGGCGCTCGGCAGCGAACATCGGTTCTTGCAGGGTATCGACGGTGCTCGGCTCGATGCCGAAATCGACGCGCTGATGAAGCGCACGGGCGTGCTCGTTAATACATTCGTTTGGCAATTTATCGGTTATGTCGTTGGTGCGCTGGAAACCTATTGGGCGCTGGCGTTGCTCGGCCACCCGGTGTCGGCCGGTGGCGCGATCGCTATCGAAGCGCTGACGCAGGCCGTGAGGCACGCGGCGTTCATGGTGCCCGCGGGCCTCGGCGTGCAGGAAGTGGCTGTCGTGCTGCTCGCGCAGATGTTTGGCATCGATCGCGAGGTCGGCCTATCGCTCGCGCTCGTGAAACGGATGCGCGAGGTAATCTTCGGATGTATCGCGCTTGGGTCGTGGCAGCTTGCCGAGATTGGGCGCGCGCGTAGGCGTGCCGGTGCGGCGCTTGCCGCGCGGCCCGCATCCGAGACGCACGGGGCGCACGGCGCACACGGGACGGCGGCTGTCTCTCATTCGCGCGACGAGGCGCGCGATCCCCATTTCGTCGACTGAAAAACGCGCGCGTCGTTAAGGCTGCGTAGCAAGTCACTCGCCGGCGAGCGAGGTGTTGACTTGGCCTTGTTGTGGGTTGCTTAGCCCATCTCGGTAAAAATAAATGACGGCGCTCTTAGCGTTATGGTCGATCGCCCACTCGTTCAAACATTCGCGACGGCCGCAAGTGGCCTTGTACGGCGTTCCAGGTTTGCCGAAATCGGAGCTGACGATGCGTATCTGGCGCTCCGAAAGCACCACGTTCCAATGCACGTATTGGCGGTCTTTTATACCGAGCTGAATGTTATAACTCAGTGCGGGCGTTCCAGTTCCGACGGCGTTGAGTTGCCACGTCACATGTTTGTCTTGGAGCATACGCCGGCAACCCGATAGCAGGCCGTCCTCCTCTGTCACATAAATCACGCCCGTCTCGCCGGGTGCCAGCGCTGCAAAATTAGATCCCACGCCGCTGATGCAATGAGGGGACAGAAAAGCTTCTCGGAGCACCAGTGTATGCTCGCCCTTTGTGTTGTCCAGCTTGATGACGTGAGTGTTTGGATTCTTTTCGAAGCGACGTGATTCGGATTGATTCGTTTGCGAAGTGGTTCCGGTTGCGCCGCGGCTTTCGGCGATCGGATCGTTCGCGGCGTGTGCCGCCGCCGATGTAAGGGCGAATGCAGCAAAGATCGAGGCTGCTATTAAATTCGATCGGTGCGAATGGATGAATTTTAGAATCATTTTGTAATTGCTCCTAAGAAGCGTTATGAGGCGGTGCGCGACAATCGCATTCGCGGTCTGTATCACTTTGATCGGAGAGGGTAGAAACGGAAGCGTCGCATGGTGAGCGGCGAGGCGCCAGGTTGTTTGGTCTTGTTTTTGTTTCCCTCGTGCCCCCAGCTCCCGCTGGTGGGACGTGGATGCCGACCATCCGGGCGCCCGGGCCTCCCGGTCCGAATATCGAAAAAGCGACGCGAAACTTGCGCATTCGCTTCGCCGTCCGAGCCACACACGACGTGCTCGCTTTCGTCCCTAGGCGCATTGGAGCGCTTTCTCGGCCCGCTAGGCGCGATGCTGCAACGCAATATCCGCGGTCCCGGCGTTTGAACAAAACAATTTCGCTTGCGAATATCCGCCCCAGGCAAAAACCTGACGAAGCCGCGCAACGAGACGCGGCAACCGGGGCCGTGCAGCGGGGACTTCGCTCCCGCGCTTTCGCCTTACACCGCGGCACTTCGCCGCGACGGCAGCAATCACACTAAAGATGGAGACGCCCGTGTTCCTCTACGGCTTCGGCCCGATCCTTCTCGCCGGCGCGATCAAGACGATCGAGCTGTCGGTGCTTTCGCTCGCCGTATCGGTGCTGCTCGGCCTGATCGGCGCGGTGGCGAAGTTCTCGCGCAATCGCATCGTGTCCGGAGCGGCAACGCTTTACACGACGCTGATCCGCTCGGTGCCCGATCTTGTGCTGATGCTGCTGCTGTTCTACAGCATTCAGATCGCGGTCAACCAACTCACCGACGCGCTCGGCATGGATCAGATCGACATCGATCCGTTCGTCGCGGGGGTGCTCACGCTCGGCTTCATCTACGGCGCGTATTTCACCGAGACGTTTCGCGGCGCCTTTCTGGCCGTGCCGCGCGGGCAGCTGGAGGCGGGCAGTGCCTACGGGATGAGCGGCGCGCGCGTGTTCGCACGGATCATGTTTCCGCAGATGATGCGCTTCGCGCTGCCCGGCATCGGCAACAACTGGCAGGTGCTTGTGAAGGCGACGGCGCTCGTGTCGATCATCGGCCTGGCCGATGTCGTCAAGGCCGCGCAGGACGCTGGCAAGAGCACGTTCAACATGTTCTTTTTCATTCTCGTGGCGGCGTTGATCTATCTGGCCATCACGACGGTGTCCAACGTCGTGTTGCTGTGGCTCGACAAGCGCTATTCAATCGGCGTGCGGCACGCCGAACTTTGATGTGGAGCCCAGCCCATGATCGAACTTCTTTCGCAATACGGCCGCGCGTTTCTCTACTTCGACGGGCAGGGCCTGTCGGGCCTCGTCGTCACGCTGTGGCTGCTCGTCGCCTCGCTGGTCATCGGTTTCTGCATGGCCGTGCCGCTCGCCGTGGCCCGTGTATCGAAAAATCGCTGGGTGTCCATGCCCGTGCGCGCCTACACGTACGTCTTTCGCGGCACGCCGCTCTACGTGCAATTGTTGCTGATCTATAGCGGTGTCTACAGCCTCGAATTCGTGCGCGCGCACGGCGTGCTGAACGAGTTCTTCCGCAGCGGCCTGCACTGCGCCATCCTTGCATTCGGCCTCAATACCGGGGCCTATACGACGGAAATCTTCGCCGGGGCCATTCGCGCCATCTCGCACGGCGAGGTGGAAGCCGCGCGCGCCTACGGCATGAGCCGGTGGACGATGTATCGCCGCATCATCTTGCCCTCGGCGCTGCGCCGGGCGCTGCCGTTGTACAGTAACGAGGTCATCTTGATGCTGCATGCGACGACGGTGGCCTTCACGGCGACGGTGCCGGACATCTTGAAGGTCGCGCGCGACGCCAATTCGGCCACCTATATGTCGTTCCAGGCCTTTGGGATCGCCGCGCTCATTTATCTTGCGGTATCGTTCGCACTCGTCGCGGCGTTCAGACGGGCCGAGCGGCACTGGCTGGCCTACTTGGCCGTCGGCCGGCATTAAAGCAGCGCAGCGGCGTCAAAGCCGGCATTGATTCAAACGCTATCGATTCATACGGGAGAGCATGGTGCTCCAAGCGACTTCTCAATCCGCCGCGGCCAAACTCGCGGCGCTCGGTATCCACAAGTGCTACGGCGATAACGAGGTGCTCAAGGGCGTCACCCTGACGGCGAAAGCGGGCGACGTGATCAGCATCATCGGCGCAAGCGGCTCGGGCAAGAGCACCTTCCTGCGCTGCATCAACTTTCTCGAGCGGCCGAACGCGGGCAGCATCGTCGTCGACGGTGAAACGGTGCGCACGAAAACCGACCGCGCCGGCAGTCTCGAAGTGGCCGATCACAAGCAACTGCAGCGCATTCGCACGAAGCTGTCGATGGTGTTTCAGCACTTTAATTTGTGGGCGCACATGAACGTGCTCGAGAACATCATCGAGGCGCCCGTGCACGTGCTCGGGTTGTCCAAGCGCGAAGCGGAGGAGCGTGCCCGAATGTACTTGGAGAAGGTCGGCCTCGCGCCCCGGCTGGAAAAGCAATATCCCTCGCATCTGTCGGGCGGTCAGCAGCAGCGCGTCGCCATTGCGCGCGCGCTTGCCATGAATCCCGACGTCATGCTGTTCGACGAACCCACGTCGGCGCTCGATCCCGAACTCGTCGGCGAAGTGCTGAAGGTCATGCAGAAGCTGGCCGAAGAGGGGCGCACGATGATCGTCGTCACGCACGAGATGGGCTTCGCGCGCAACGTGTCGAATCATGTGATGTTCTTGCATCAGGGACGCACCGAGGAAGAGGGCGATCCGGCCGTCGTCCTGACCCGGCCTAATAGCGAGCGCTTGAAGCAATTCCTTTCGGGCAGCTTGAAGTAACGGCATGCAAGGCAGCGCGAACGAACGGCACAACAACGGCGCGTCTCCAGCGTTGAGCGGGCACCGCGTCTCGCGCGGGAGCTGAGATGGCCCGCGTGCAAGCCGGCCCGGCCAAGACGACGCAAGTGGCGATCGTCGCGCTGCCGCCCATTTCGATGTCGGGCGTCGCGCCGATCGTCGATGCGCTGCGTCTGGCCAACGACATCGACGGGCGCGCGCTTTACCGCTGGCAAATCCTCTCGTGGGACGGGCGCGCGGTGCCGCTCGCGGGCGGCGCGACGTTGCCGGCCGACGAGGCGTTCGGCGACGGTATTTCATGCGATTGGCTTATCGTCGTCGCCGAGCGGTTTCAGCAATTCGCCGACTACCGCCTGTTTCTGGCCTCGCTCTCGCGCGTCGGACGGCGCACGCCGCTCGTGACGGGCATTCATCACGGCGTGTGGTGGCTGGCGATGGCGGGGCAGCTTTCGGGCTACCGTGTGAGCGTCAATTGGGAGACGTATCAGCAGTTCGCCGAGCAGTTCGAGCGTTCGATCGTCACTCAGCAGATCTTCGAGATCGATCGCGACCGCGCAACGTGCGCGGGCGGGTTGGCGAGCGTCGACTTCATGCTGGCGATGATTGCGCGCGAGCACGGCCCGGAGCTGGTCGAGCGCATTGCCGACGCGCTCGGCGTGGGCGTGCTGCGCTCGGGCGAGGAGCGCCAGCGCATTCCTTACGTGACGGCTCCCGGCGAGCGGCATCCGCGCTTGAACGACGCGTTGCA
>CAYRLJ010000160.1:0-6698 GCA_964425025.1 uncultured Burkholderia sp.
TTGCGAAGCGACGAGCGCATCGGTTGCGCCTTGCGTACGATCATGCGCCGTCGGCAGCTGTTCGTAGGTCACGTCGATCGCGCCGACGTCCTTCATGTCCCAGCCGCGCTTCTTGATTTCGTCGACGATCCCCTGGCCGACTTGCTTGCCGATGTTGTAGGCCGAGATGCCCATATGCGGGACCGCCGCGATCGGCTTGCCGCTACCGTCCACCAGGCGGTCGTCGACGGTCATCATCTTGAGCTTGTCGGCCTTCGCCTTCGCGACGATGCCCGGCCCGAGCTTCACGTCGGGCGTGCAGATGATGAAGCCTTGCGCCTTTTGAGCCGCGAGGTTGTCGATCGCGCTCATCACCTTCTCACCCGACGTCGCGCCGATCTTCACGAGCGTGAAGCCGTTTTTCTTCGCGGCGATTTCGGCGAACTTCCATTCGTCTTGGAACCACGGTTCTTCAGGCTGCTTCACGAGGAAGCCGATCTTGACTTGATCGGCAGCTTGCGCGGCCGGCACGCCGGCAACCATCGACGTCACCGCGGCCGCAGCCAGCGTGAGAAAAATTTTCCGCTTCATGAGGTGTGTCTCCTGTCTGATAGAGCGTTCGGCCGCGTTTTCTATATCGAATGACTCACGCGGCCAGTGCGTCATCCGGTTATCGAATCGCCAAGCGGATCGCGCCGCACGGCGATTGAATCAACTTTTCGTGTCGATCGTCATGTCAATCGTGATAGAGCGCCGAGCGCCCACCGTCGATCGTGATGCAGGTGGCATTGATGAACGGCGCCTCATCCGATGCGAGAAACACGGCCGTCATCGCCACCTCTTGCGGCTGCGCGATTCGCTTCATCGGCTGCAACGCCAACGTCGCCTGACGCGCAGCTTCCGGATCGGACTGCGCGTTCCACCAATCGTGCGTGAGCTGCGTCTCCACATAGCCCGGCGCGATCGCGTTGACTCGCACTTGCTTGGCCGCGTACTCGATGCCGAGCGCGCGCGTCAGGCCAAGCACGCCGTGTTTGGCCACGGGATACGGAAAGCAACCCGGAATGATTTGAAATGCATGCGTCGATGCGATGTTGATGATGCTACCGCGTCCACGCTCGACCATGCCCGGCAGCACGCTCTTGCAGCCGTTCCAAACACCGTCGAGATCGACGGCGAAGCAGCGCCGCCAGTCGTCGTCGTTCATCGTGAGCGGGTCGCAAAACACATTGATGCCGGCGTTGTTCACTAAGACGTCGACGGGGCCGAATGCCTGCTCCGCTGCATCGCGCGCGTGGCGCACCGATGCCGGCTGCGTCACGTCGGTCTGCACGGCCAGCACCCGCGCACCGGGCGTCGCCGCTTCGATCTGCTCGCAGACGCGGCGTGCGGCATCCAGGTCGAGTTCGGCCAACACCGTAGCCGCCCCTTCGCGCGCGAATGCGTGCGCGATCGCCTCGCCGATTCCGCGGCCCGCTCCCGTCACGAGCGCGACCTTGCCTGCCAGCCGGCTCACCTTGCGGCCCCCTTGTCGACTTGATGCCATGCGGCGATGAATGCGCGCGCGTGCTCCGCGGTCGTCGCGGCATCTTGCCCCGCGCGATAGAGCGCGGAGCCTAAACCGAAGCCGTTCGCTCCCGCCGCAACGTGCGTGCTCATGTTTTCAGGCGTGACGCCGCCCACCGGCACGAGCGGCACGCGCTTGGCAATGACGGCGCGCCACGCTTTGATGACGTGGGCGCCCAGTTGCTCGGCGGGAAATATCTTGAGCACATCGGCGCCGCTCGCCAGCGCGGCGAACGCTTCGGTGGGCGTTGCCACGCCCGGGGCGCAAGCGAGTCCTTGTTCCTTGGCAGTGCGAATGATCTCGGTATCGCCGTGAGGCATGACGATGAGTTCGCCGCCAGCGCGTGCAACGTCGCCCACGAAAGCCGGCCGCAACACCGTCCCCGCGCCCACGATCACCTCGCTCGGCAGCGCTTGGCGCAATGCGGCGATGCTCGCAAGCGGATCGGGAGAATTGAGCGGCACTTCGACCACGCGAAAGCCGGCGTCATAGAGCGCTTGTCCGTGTGCGACGACTTCGCTCGGCGTCACGCCGCGCAAAATCGCGATCAGCGGGCACGACTCGAACGCGGCCATGAAGCGCGCGTGGGGATGGTATGGCTTCGGAAGATCGAATTCGGTTTGCATGACGGACTACCTAGTTCATTCGGATCGCTGACATTTCGTCGGAAGGTGATGCCGCCCGCGCTTACGCGAGCAGTCATCGCCGCAGCATCAAACGGCGGGCACTGTCACGCGGCGCGCCACGAGCCCCGCCTGCGTGGCGATTCGCCAAAGGCCGTTTTCGGCGGCAGCCTCGACGACGCTCGCGCGCACACAGCCGAATTCGGTTAACGCGAGCCGATAGCGCTCGCACAGCGCGGCGCTGCCGATCAGCCGCGGCGCTTCGCTTGCCAGCGCCGCACCGCGCGATGCGAGCAGCGCGGCCAATCCGCACAGCTCATGACCGATCACGAGCCCCGATAAATAATCGGGTTGCTGCTCGGCCCGCAACGCGCCGGTCAAGCCCAGCGTGCGCGTGCTGAAAATCGTTGCAAGGAGTCCCGCGTGATGCCCGTGCTTGGCCACCGTCACACCGCGCAAGAACGCTTGCGTGTCCGGCGCCGGCGGCTCGACCATCGTGCGCCCGAGAATCGTGTGGTCACGCATGGCCGCATACAGCTCACCCGTCATGAACGTATGAAACGACTCGATGCGCTCGCCGCGCACGACGGCCCACTTCGCATGCGTGCCCGGCAAGCCCACCAGCGTGCGGGCCGATCGCGCGATCGCGTCGCTGGCGAGCGCGCCGACGATTTGCGTTTCCTCGCCCCGCATGACGTTGGGCAATTCGCTGCGCTCGATGACGCCCGGCACGATATGCAGGCAAGCGCCCCGCGCCGTAGTGACGCGCACGATGCCATCGACGAGCGCCGGCGCATCGGCGGGCGTATCGACATAGGGTGCTTCGCGCCAGCCTTGCGCGCTGCCGACCATACCCGCGGCAATGACGGGCAGGGTCGGCGATGCATCGAGCCAATCGCCGCAGGCCGCGTCGAACGCGCAATCGAAGCCACCGGCTTGCGGCAATCGCATGACGCCATCGCTCGACATGCGCGAATCCACGACCTGGCCGTTCGTGTCGAATAGATACGCGCGCATCGCGGTGGTGCCCCAGTCGAGCCCGATCAATGCCGGTCGTACGGCGAAAGCTTCTACTGCACTCATCGTTTGATACGACGCGCACCCGGCGCGACCCAGCCAAGTTCTTCGGAAATCGCGCGCGCTTCACGCTGCACGAGCGGCACCAGTTCATCCATCCGTTCCAGCGGCATATAGGGGATCGTGCTCGCCACGGACACAGCGGCGATGATTGCCCCGGATGCGTCGCGGATCGGCGCTGCCACACAGCGGATCGACGGCTCGTTTTCCTCGAGATCGAACGCGTAAGCGGCCGCCGCGTAGCGCACCATCTTTTGTAAGAACACCGGCTTGTCGGGGCGGGTGTCGTGGTCGAAGCGTACGTTTTCCAACGCACGCCGTGCTCCGTCGTAAAGCACGCTCCACGTCTGCGGCGACAAGTCGAGCATCAGCGCCTTGCCGATCCCGGTCGAGGCGAGCGGCATGCTATGGCCGATACGCGAACGCATCTCCAAACCGCGCGTGCCGGCGATTTTGTCGAGGTAAAGGACATTGTCGCCGTCGCGCACGCCGAGGTGGATCGTATCGAGCGTCGCTTCCGACAGGCGTTCCAGATGCGGACGCGCCACGGCCGTCAACGGCATCTGCTCGAGCGCGATCACGCCAAGTTCGATGAGCTTCGGCCCGAGCAAGTAGCCGATCTGGGAATGGCGCAGATAGCGCGCGTGTACGAGACTGCTCACGAGGCGGTGCGTGGTGCTGCGCGTCGTGCCGAGTGCAGCGGCGAACGCACGCATGTCGCGTGCGCCCTTCGCGCACGCTTCCAAGATGGCAAGGCCCCGCAACAGCGTTTGAGTACCCGCCATCGATTCATTGATCTCGAGCGGCGAGCCCGAAATTGGGGCCGGCTCATGCATGCCGTTGCTCAAGTTGCCGAGCACCGGCTCGGATGCGTCGGACATCGTATCGGACGGGGCTAGGCCGTTGTCATGGGCAGTCATCGGGCGCGTCTCCAGATGGGTGAGATGCTTCGCTCTCGAATCGCTTCGTCTATGTACTTCGATCCGCGGCCATGTCGACCGCTCGCGACTGATTGTAGGCGCGACTCTCGAAATGTTCCAACATCTGAATGACCTGTTCAGATAGTGAGACCACCACAGTCCCAGTATGTGAGCGAAGCCCTCGCGAGGTGCGCGCCATTGGCGCGGCGCCTAACATCGCGGGCTAGGGCGCCGCTCCGCTCGAGTCCCGCCGAGCGGGCTCATTGAAAGGTGGCTATGTAAGAGGGGTGGGCTGGGGCTGCCCGTTCAGAGCAGCATCTCGGCGCCAGGCAACGGCTCTCCTAGGAACAGTTCGAATCCATTTCGCGCCGAAATGAGCCTCAGTTGCACGAAGCTGTTTGCCGGCGCGTAGTGCACGAATAGGCTTTCGAGTACGCGGCCAAGCACACTCACCGCACAGTCGGCGAGCTTCGTCTCATCGACTGCCATACGCACGCGTATGCCGCGCACGAGCGCGGGCTGCGGCTCCATGACGATCCATTCGAGCGCGGATTCGCGCGAGAGCGACATCAAGCTGTCGATATGGCGCGTCGCATTCGCCGAATGCGACGACACGTGCGCTTTCAACAACTGCCTGAACGCAGGTAAGCCCGATTGACAGATGCTGAGCGGCCCTGCGGACAGCATCGCGACGATGTCCCACAGTGAATCCTGCGCCTTCGGTCGCGCGGCGCTTTGTGTCGGCGAGTGCAGCATCGATACCGGGCCGGTTAGCGTCTCGCTTGCGTAGAAAAAGTCACCTCGCGGATTGCCCGCGTTCACGCTCGCGGGGTAATTGCCGTTCATGCAGGCAATGTCGATATCGGCTTTCGTCCCGATCGCATCGGTGAACTCTCCGCTCGAATCGACGAGTGAAAGCAACATGTCCTGACCCGGCACAAACTCGGCAAGCCGGCCGTCACGTTCGGCCAGCCAATAGGCCGCGTCGTCCTGCAACGACAGCTGATGCAGAGATTGGTAACGCTCGATTTCCCTTACCACCGGGCCTTGCGGCGTGTCGTTCGTCAACCGAACCGCGTCGACCCGATAGACCGACGTACCCTCGACATTCACGTCGGCCGGCACGACCGGATAGATGGGAAATTCCATGCGCTCGAGTGGAATTGGCTCGGCGGCTGCGGAAAACAAATTGATAACAGGCGTGCAAAAGAGTTTGAAGTGCGAGGCAGTGAGGCCTTGCAGAAGTTGGCCCGGCGCGGAGTCGCGGTGCAAGTTTTTGACGGGTAGATGCAAGGTCACGCTCTTGCACGCCCCGACGCCGCGCAAGAGCGCGGACAGATCGATGTCGATGAAGTCGAATTTCTCTGGGAATGAAAAGTATTCGAACAGGAATCGAAACTGGGACTGCCTGTTCTCGCGCCGCTGGATCAAAGCCTCATCGTCGTCGAAGCCCGCGTGGCTGATCGGCACGCCGTCCAAGGCAATCCACTTGCCGTTTCCATCGGCTTCGACAAATGCGGTCGACGCGCGCAGCAAGAGCATGTCCATCGTTGCCGCAACGGTGCGGCGATCGCCATCGACGCACAAGCGTACGCGACGCAGCTCGCGACTCGCGTGCATCGCTTTGTCCGCGAACGCTGAAAACGTGATCGACGCGATACCGGTCGTTTCCTGATCCAGCCGAACTTTAGCCGGTGCGGACGTGGCCGGCGCGTAACATGCGGCGGCTATCTGCAAAGGCGCGAGCACGACATCGTAAACAGTGCGGAATTGATACTCGCCCTGGCGCGTTTTAAGTTTGGCGCCGCGTCCGACGGTGAACGGTGCTGTCAACTTTCCGATGGCCGCGGTGTCGCCGAAATGCGCAATGGAACATGAAGGGAGCGGGCGCAGATATTCAGGGTAGAGGTTTTCGAGCAGTGCGGTCGGCAGTTCCGGGTAACCGTCGTTGATACGCGCGCTTACCTTTGCATTCGCCAGCGCTGCCGACTGAATCAACCGCTCGACGTGCGGGTCCTCCGAGTGTTCGCCGGAAATGGCGAGCCGTGAGGCCGCTTTCGGGTAACGCCGCGCGAATTCGCCGAGCGAGCGGCGCAAGATCGCGAGTTCGCGCTCGTATTCGGCGAGCAGGTCGTCGTCCGGGACGGTCATACGCGGCCCGATGAGGGTACGCTCGATATCAGCGTCGCGCCGCAGGAGGTTTTGTGGCCGTCGAAGGCTGCGGGCTTGCCGTCGACGATGAAGTCTGGATCGCCTTCGGCGATCACGCAGTTTTCATGGCCTTCAATAGGGCAAATGCACGTGTCGCCCTGTCGGGCGACGGCGCGATCCATCACTTTGCTTGCCTCACTGCCAGTTACGACCTTGCCGCCGTGACTCGTCGCATCGCCGACGCGGATAATGCCTCGCATGTCGTCTGTCCTTATTCAGTGAAGCCCTGCGTCGGGTAAAAAACTCCTCGGCGGCGGCCCCACCATGGCAGGTAGGCGTTGTTCTCGCCGCGTGCGCGAAACCAATCTTTGTCCGGGTCGA
>CAYRLJ010000161.1:0-6554 GCA_964425025.1 uncultured Burkholderia sp.
GCTGTTCTCGGCCACGCTCGACGGCAAGATCGGCTCGCTGACGAATCGTCTGCTCCGGGATCCGGAACGGATCGAAATCACGCGTCAGTTGGAATCAAGCTCGAATATCGCGCAGACGGTGCACTATGTGGACGACCGCGATCACAAGGATCGCCTGCTCGATCACCTGCTGCGCGATGATGCGCTTGATCAAGCCATCGTCTTCACGGCGACTAAGAGCGACGCGGATCAACTGGCCGGCCGTCTTGCGGACGCGGGCTTCTCCTCCGCCGCGCTGCACGGCGATCTGCCGCAAGGCGCACGCAACCGGACGATCCGCGCGCTGCGCGAGCGCCGCGTGCGCGTGCTCGTCGCCACCGACGTCGCCGCGCGGGGCATCGACATCCCGGGCATCACGCACGTGTTCAACTACGACCTGCCGAAGTTCGCGGAAGACTACGTGCACCGCATCGGCCGTACGGGCCGCGCCGGCCGCTCGGGTATCGCCGTGAGTCTCGTGCATCACGCCGAGCAAGGCGCGCTCAAGCGGATCGAGCGTTTCGTTCGTTCGCCGCTGGCCGTCAACGTGGTCGCGGGCTTCGAGCCGCGCAAGGCAGCCCCGGCGCGCACCGGCACTGGCCGCGGCCGCCCCGGTGGCAGCACGGGCGGCCGCCGCTTCGGTTCCAACAGCAACGGCAATTCGCGCGGTAATGGCGAAGGCCGCGGCAACAGCGGCAATGGCAACGGTTACGGCGGCAACAGCTTCGGCGGCCGTGGCCCGAACGGCTCGAACGGTTCGCGTGGCGGCGGCTACGGCGCGCGCGACGGCCAAGCCCGCCGCGCCGATGGCCCACGCGGCGGCGCCCGTCGCAGCAACGGCTAAACGGCCTCGGCGCGATCCAGCGTCCATCTGAAAACCGGTGCTCAGGCACCGGTTTTTTTTCGCCTATCGTCCTATTTTCACGATACGAAAAGAGCTTTTGCGTCGTAAAAATCTGTGCTGCGTGGCACAACTTGGACCGTTGCGACATGGGAAACGTCATTTCTCATTGCAAAATGACGCATTTAAGTTATTGATTTATAAAAACAATCTTCATCAAAAAAACGTCACGACCTGCCTACTCCCGAGGCTTCGAATTGCCTAGACTCTTATATAAGAGTTCGCGACCCAAAGCGGGTTGCGGCAAGCGAGATCACGTCCTTCTCTCTTTCAAGCAACAAGGAGCCACACCATGTCACGCCAACAACAAGCAAAGCAGTTGCAACAGCAGTGGGAAACCGATCCGCGCTGGAAAGGCATCAAGCGCGGCTATGCGGCCGAGGACGTCGTGCGTCTGCGCGGCTCCATCCAGCCGGAGCACACGCTCGCCAAGCGCGGCGCCGAAAAGCTGTGGGACCTCATCAACAACGAGCCGTTCGTGAATGCGCTGGGCGCGCTGACGGGCAACCAGGCGATGCAGCAGGTCAAAGCCGGTCTCAAGGCGATTTACCTGTCGGGCTGGCAAGTGGCGGGCGATGCGAATGTGGCCGGCGAAATGTACCCCGACCAGTCGCTCTATCCGGCCAACTCCGTGCCGCTCGTCGTGAAGCGCATCAACAACACGCTCACGCGCGCCGACCAAATCCAATGGTCCGAAGGAAAGAATCCCGGTGACGAAGGCTACGTCGACTTCTTCGCCCCCATCGTGGCCGACGCCGAAGCCGGCTTCGGCGGCGTGCTCAATGCCTTCGAACTGATGAAGGCCATGATCGAAGCGGGTGCATCGGGCGTGCACTTCGAAGACCAGCTCGCGTCGGTCAAGAAGTGCGGCCACATGGGCGGCAAGGTGCTCGTGCCGACACGCGAAAACGTCGCGAAGCTGACAGCGGCGCGTCTTGCGGCCGACGTCTGCGGCGTGCCCACGGTGCTCGTTGCGCGTACGGACGCCGAGGCGGCAGACCTCATTACGTCGGATGTCGACGAAAACGACCGTCCGTTCCTGACGGGCGAGCGGACGGTGGAAGGCTTCTTCCGGACCAAGCCGGGTCTGGAACAAGCGATCTCGCGCGGCCTTGCCTATGCACCGTATGCCGACATGATCTGGTGCGAAACGGGCAAGCCCGACCTCGAATACGCGAAGAAGTTCGCCGAGGCGATCCACAAGCAATTCCCGGACAAGATGCTCTCGTACAATTGCTCGCCCTCGTTCAACTGGAAAAAGAATCTCGACGACGCGACGATCGCGAAGTTCCAGAAAGAGCTGGGGGCGATGGGCTACAAGTTCCAGTTCATCACGCTGGCGGGCTTCCACGCGCTCAACTACTCGATGTTCAACCTCGCGCACGGCTATGCGCGCTCGCAGATGAGCGCGTTCGTCGAGTTGCAGCAAGCCGAGTTCGCCGCCGCCGAAAAGGGCTTCACGGCTGTGAAGCATCAGCGCGAAGTGGGCACAGGCTACTTCGATGCCGTCACGCAGACGGTGGAGCGCGAAGCCTCGACCACCGCGCTGCATGGTTCGACCGAAGACGAACAGTTCTTCGACACGAAGAAGGTCGCATAAACGACGGGACGCGCTTGAGCTGACCCAGGGAGCAACGCGAGCCCCGCATGCGACGAGCATGCGGGGCTCGACGTTTTAAGGCGGCGCCTAGGCTGCGACGTCTGACGACGTTTGCTTGACGCACGGCGACGATGCGCCCAGTGCCGGGCCTCTCATCGATAGACGATCACCGGAATCTTCGTGTGCGTGAGGACCCGCTGCGTCTCACTCCCGATCAACAAGCTGCCGAGGCCTTTGCGCCCATGCGAGGCCATGAAGATGACGTCGCATCCGCCGCTCTCCGCGGCCTCGATGATGCCGAGGTAGGGGGACGGATGGACACTCGTTTGGCTCGAGCAAGCGACCCCGGCCCGGCGAGCGGCCGCCTCCACGTCGTCCAAGTGCGCTTGAGCCTCACGCTCGCTGCGTAGTTGAAAATCGTCGGGCTGCTCGACGATCACCTCCGAGAACGGCGAGTAGGGATATTGAGGCAAGCAGGCATAAGCGGTGATGCGGGCGCCGACGGAACGCGCAAGGTCGATCGCGCCGTCGATCGCTTTTTGCGACAGATCGGACCCGTCGGTCGGGACCAGGATGTGCTTGAACATGAGGCCTCCCTCGTCGACAGCGCAGCGTTCAGGGCGCTATCGATGAAGTCGATTGTAGTGCCGCGCCGGCTGGCCTGCTGCCGTGCTTCGGGTGACTCCGTATATCGGAAACCCGCGAGCGCTATGCGTTTTGAGTCGCAGCGCGGCGGAGCCGGTCGCTATTGCCAGTACCCGGGACGCTCATAGGTATGTTTGAGGAAATCCAGAAAGAGCCGCACCCTCAACGGCAAGTGTCTGCGTTGCGGGAACACGGCGTGAATGCCGACCGGCGGTGCGGCGAACGCATCGAGAACCGTCACGAGCCGGCCCGCCGCAATGTCTTCTCCCGCCTCCCACGACGAACGCCAAGCCAGACCGTGCCCCGCCAAGCACCACTCGTGCAAGACGGCCCCGTCCGAACATTCGAGCGTACCCGACACTTTGATCCAGACAATCTTGCCGTCTTGCAGGAACATCCAGCCGCGCTGCTGGTTGACGCCTGCCGCGAGCGAGAGGCAGTTGTGATGCCCGAGGTCGGCGAGCGTACTTGGCGTGCCCTGCCGGGCCAGATAGGCCGGCGCCGCCACGCATACGCGCCGGTTTTCGGCGAGCCTCAGCGAGACGAGCGACGAATCGGGCAGTTCGCCGAAGCGCACGGCGCAATCGAAGCCCTCGTTGACGAGATCCACCATGCGGTCTGACAAATCGAGTGCCACCGACACTTCGGGATGGGCCGATGCGAAAGCGGGAATCAGAGGCGCCACGTGCTTGCGCCCGAAACCGGCCGGCGCCGAGATGCGTACGTGGCCGCTCGCCTTCACCCCGCCCGCCGATACGCTGGCTTCGGCGTTCTGCATGTCGTTCACGATCCGCTGGCAGTCCTCGAGAAACGCCGAGCCCTCGAACGTCAGCGTGAGCTTGCGCGTCGTGCGCACGAGCAGCTTCACGCCGAGCCGCTCCTCGAGCGCATCGAGGCGTCGGCCAATCACGGCGGGCGCCACACCCTCCGCCTGCGCCGCGGCCGACAAACTGCCTTTCGCGGCCACGGACACGAAGGTTTCGATTTGTTTGAAGCGCGACATACACCAGGAGTCTTTCAAAAACGATCGATCGGTTGATTATGTATCAAAAAGTCAAAGATAAAGTGACTGCTGGCGACTTTTTCTACATGACAGGTCACAAATAAAATACATACCTGACCTTAAGTACAGGGAGTGTTAGTCCGATGGCCTCGTCACGACAATTTCCGAAAGCGGTGCTGTTCGACGCGTACGGCACGTTGTTCGACGTGCATTCGGTCGTCGCCGCGGCGGAGCAACTGTTCCCCGGGCAAGGCGATGCGCTGTCGCAACTCTGGCGTCTGAAACAGATCGAATACTCGCAGTTGCGTACGCTCGCCGATCCAAACGGCTCGCGCTACAAGCCGTTCTGGGACGTGACGCTCGACGCCCTGCGCCATGCCGCGCGGCGCCTGCGCTTGCCGCTCGACGCGGCCGGCGAAAAGCGCCTCATGGATCAGTACGCATGTCTTTCCGCATTTCCCGACACGGCGCCGGCCCTGCGCGCACTGCGCGAATACGGCGCCGCACCGAACGGCCGCACGCTCGGCCTGGGCATCCTCTCGAACGGCAATCCCGGGATGCTCGACATTGCGGTCAAGAGCGCCGGCATCGCCGATCTCTTCGATCAGGTGCTGTCCGTGCACGCGGCTCACGCCTACAAACCCGCCCCTGCCGCCTACGCGCTGGGCACACGCGCATTCGACGCGAGCGCGCGAGAGATCATCTTCGTCTCGGCGAACGGTTGGGACGTGGCCGGGGCGGGCTGGTTCGGCTATACGACGTTTTGGATCAATCGAGCGGGGGCACCGCTCGAAGAACTCGAATCGAAACCGCGCGGCATCGGCACGGGCATGTCCGACCTCGTCGATTTCGTGAAGACGCTCGCCTTGAGCGAGAAGGATTGAAGCGAATGAACTCGCCCGCCACAGCCGGGACGTGCGAAAGCATCGCCCCTATTGTTGCCATTTGACCGACCAAAGGAGACTTTCCATGGCGAACACGTTGTCGTTGCCCCAAGGCATGCAAATCACCGGCGCAATCGAGCCGGGCTTCGAGACGATCCTGACGCCCGAGGCGCTCGCTCTCGTCGCCAATCTGCATCGCACGTTCGAGGCACGCCGCCGCGAGCTGCTGCAAGCGCGCGCCGAACGCACACGCCGGCTCGATGCCGGCGAGCGCCCCGACTTCCTCGCGCAGACGAAAGCCGTGCGCGAAGGCGACTGGAAGATCGCGCCGCTGCCGAAAGACCTCGAATGCCGCCGCGTCGAAATCACGGGCCCGGTCGAGCGCAAGATGATCATCAACGCGCTGAACTCGGGCGCGGACTCCTACATGACCGACTTCGAGGATTCGAACACGCCCAACTGGTTCAACCAGATCACGGGGCAGTTGAATCTGAAGGACGCCGTGCGCCGCACGATCGCGCTCGAGCAAAACGGCAAGACGTACAAGTTGAACGACAAAGTCGCGACGCTCGTGGTGCGTCCGCGCGGCTGGCACCTTGAAGAAAAGCATGTGACGGTGGACGGCCAGCGCGTGTCGGGCGGCATCTTCGATTTCGCGCTGTTCCTGATCCACAACGCGCAGGAGTTGATCGCACGCGGCACCGGCCCCTACTTCTATCTGCCGAAGATGGAGAGCCACCTCGAAGCGCGCTTGTGGAACGACATCTTCGTGGCGGCTCAAGAGGCCGTCGGCATCCCGCGCGGCACGATTCGCGCGACGGTGTTGATCGAGACGATCCTCGCGGCGTTCGAGATGGAAGAAATCCTGTACGAGTTGCGCGAACACAGCGCGGGCCTGAACGCCGGACGCTGGGACTACATCTTCTCGGCGATCAAGAAGTTCAAGAACGACCAAGAGTTCTGCCTGGCCGATCGCTCGCAGATCACGATGACGGTTCCGTTCATGCGCGCTTACGCACTGCAATTGCTCAAGACCTGCCATAAGCGCAACGCGCCGGCGATCGGCGGCATGAGCGCGTTGATTCCGATCAAGAGCGATCCGACCGCGAACGAAAAGGCGATGGGCGGGGTGCGCGCGGACAAGAAGCGCGACGCCATCGACGGTTATGACGGCGGCTGGGTGGCGCACCCGGGCCTCGTGCCGCTGGCGATGGAAGAGTTCGTCGCCGTGCTCGGCGACAAGCCCAATCAGATCGCCAAGCAGCGCGACGACGTGCAAGTCACGGCAAAGGACCTGCTCGACTTCCGTCCGGAAGCGCCGATTACCGAAGCGGGCCTGCGCAACAACATCGGCGTCGGCATTCACTACCTCGGTTCTTGGCTCGCCGGCAACGGCTGCGTGCCGATCCACAATCTGATGGAAGATGCGGCCACGGCCGAGATCTCGCGCTCCCAAGTGTGGCAATGGATTCGCTCGCCGAAGGGCAAGCTCGAGGACGGCCG
>CAYRLJ010000162.1:0-6462 GCA_964425025.1 uncultured Burkholderia sp.
TCGGTGCCATCGATGCCGGGCCTAGTGGAGCCGGTTCAACAAGCCGCGCGCACCGATGTGGTGATCAAACTTGTAGGTAACTGAAATGGCTGAAAACAAGAGCACCAAAGTGACAGGCGTTTTTCATTCCTATATGACGCCGTCGGGCTATACGCAACGAGCTGAAGTCGAATGCGTTGAATGTGATCTGAATGTACCGCCTGCGGCCGATTCAATGATCGGTCAGTGCGAGTACTACTATCGGCCGTTGCATTGCGGGTACACGGAAATGGTCAAGAAGGTGACTTTAGGGAGCGCTTCGGAGGCTGTGGTTTATACGGCGGTCAAGTTGTTCTCTTTCACCTTCGACCCGTGGAGCGAGGGTGAGGTGGTCGAGCGATTGCTGAAACGACGAGAGGAGCTGATTCCACCGAACTGTACCGATTCTGACTGGTCGCGCCACAGCAACTTCATGATGCGCCATATTGGTTGCGGGCATAAGCCGCCGTCGTACTACATCGGCTATGGCTACTACTACTGCTCGCAATTCGGAGCGGAACTATTTCCTAAATTGAGCCGAGCTGGACAGGCATGGCTACGAGACGCGAGGTGGCGGCTGCAGAAAAATATGGAAGAGGGGCTCAAACAAAACATGCAAGGAGACGTAATTGAACTCAGCAGCGAGAAGCCGGGCAACGGCAGCTTCACGATGGAGGTGAAGCGCTATCAGCTGGAGCTGGAAGACAACACGTTTAAAAAATTTGCATTCAAGACTCATCCGCTAGCGTACTTGGACGCGGGAATCGCGTATCTGCCCGCTCTTGATCTTTGGAACATCCTAAGGCAGCCCAATCTCGGTGAATGGGGCAGTTGGGATACGTATGCGCAGGCTTTCAAGACCGGTGCGGGAACGGCCAAGACATGGCTTGGCAACCGAGTGCAGACGCCCTCCGCCGAGCGGGACGATTTGGTCGATCGGTCGCTCCATTTCCTGGCGGAAAGATGAAAGCATTCAAAGGCATGCACTGGAAAGTTTTTTTTGGCGGCCTGGCTGTGCTGGCCGTCGCAAGTTATGGATATGAAACGATGACGACACCGCAATGGACAAAGGTTACGAGAACCTTTTTGAAGAGCGACGCCCCTTATGGAGGCGGGGCATTTCGCTTACGCGAAAATGAGGTGATGACGCTCAAGCCCGCCCGTCCTATCGTGACGTTTAAGCCGGAGGAACAGCTAAAGAACCCTCAGGTTGCCGAGCCAACCGAGGCCTGGATGAACGACACCAGTGAATTACTGAACCGCAGGACAATCAGCTTCTTGCGCGGCACGTTGGATGGCGGGTTGACGCGGTATTTTCATCAACAAGGGCAGAGCGCAGCGTGGTGGTATTCGAAAGATTGGAGCACGTTGTACGTGAGCACGGGGTGGATGGACTACAAGGCGGAGCCGGTTGAGGGCGATTTGCCGCAGCTAACCAAGCTCTGGCGATCGAGTGACGGGGGCAAGACGTGGGCCCAGCTGGAATGGCCGGAAAATCACAACATCGGGAAGCTGCTTTTTCTCGACTCGCAGCGTGGTTATGCGATTGGCTGGGGGCCTCGCGTATGGCGTACGGCCGATGGGGGACAGTCGTGGCAGGAGATGCCACTGCCGCCGATGGTGACCGATCCGCGTGAGCCGCGCAAGCGATTCAACGCGGTCGATCTGGGTCCTGACGGCATGTTGCGCGTGGCCTACTACGTGCCGATGCTTGGCAAGGTCCAGCTTTCTAGCGTGGTGTACCGGCTGCGTTGGGACGGGAAACAATTCGAACAAGACGTGGTTCTGCCGGATCAGGTCGTTGTGCAACTTGGCTCCACTGACGAGCCGCCGGGCTATACCTACTCGATTTATGCGCTGTCGAGGCTGGGGCCGCCGCGGAACTACGATGATCGTAGCGATAAGGGAGATCGAACCGGCGCCATCTCAACGTGGGCGAGCTATTCGCAACCGACCGTCGAGCAGCGGCATACGTTCGATCAACGTTACGACCTCGATGGCCTAAGCGTCGGCAAGAAGGGGGTCTTGCTGGCCTACGCTACCGACGCAAGCCGGGAGGGAGCGCCGCACGACATCACGTTCTACAGCCGTGATTTCGGTAGATCGTGGGATGACATCGACGATGGGGTTGGTCAGGGCGGTTGGTTCGATCCGAAGACCAATACGCAATACGCGCTTTATGCCTATACGCTCAAAAAGCGACAGTTCTGAGCCGCTCTCGGCGCGTCGCGTCCGATGGGGGCAGTGCTAACGCTGTCAGCCAGCACGCCCGAAGCGGGCACGGCGCGAGGGAACGCGCCTCAATACCCGGGCGGCGGCGAGGGCGGCGGCCCATACCACCGCGGAAGCGTATTGTCATAAACCCCGGCCGGCATCGGCACCCGCTCGCCCGCCGCGTACATGCATTGCACGTACGCGTAGTCGTATCGCCGTTGGATGTCGTAGGCCGAGCCTTGCGCGGCGCCCATGCCGATCGCGCTGCCTCCCAGCAGTCCCGCGCCGGCCCCGACCGCCGCACCGTTTCCGCCGCCGAACGCCGCGCCCGCCGCCGCGCCGACCGCCGTGCCGAGCACCGCGCTGCCGACGCCGGCCGTCGTCGCCCCTTGATTCGCGCTGACGCCGCCTACTTGCCCGAGGGCATATTGGCGACAGCTATAGTCGTCCGCGCGAAATTGATCGAATGATTTGCCGGTACCGGGCAGCGCCATCACGCTCGGCCCCGTCGGCATGACTGTGCAAGCACTTAAACCCGCGAGTGCCGTGAGCGGTAGCCATATCGCGCGCCGCTTGACGCACGTAAAAAGAGAAGCGTTCATGTCGTCATCACCGGCTAGGCGCGGGCGGCGTGGCCGGCACCTCGCGCCAGCCGCTCGCGCATTGTTTGACGTACGGGTAGTAGGTCTTCGTCGTGTCGCAGTACCACCACGTGCCTTGTTGCGGCGGGTCTTGCCCCTCGTCGTCCTGTCCGGGTTGCGGACGTTCCACGTACGTGGTGTCGGGCTCAGCCGGCGTCACGACGACGGGCGGCGGATAGGGCGCGTAATAATAGGGCGCGGGCACCACCGGGACGCCATAGGGGTAGTAATACGGCGCCGGGGCGCCCATGTACACGCCGGCGCCCCAATGCGCCGCATGGGCCGCGCTGGCGAAGCCGAGACACGCTGCGGCTGCGAGCGCGAGTGAAGCGTTGAACCGCCGCACGATGGACTCCTTTTATCGGGTTCACGCGCCGCGTTTTATGCTGCGCACTCCCTACAAGCGTAGGCCATCGCTTCTGCGAGCGCCATAACGGGGCCCGTCACAACTGTTTCGGCGGCTTACCTGGCGCCGTGCGCTGAGCCTTGCGGCCGGGTGCGCCGCTTGTCGCGCCAGACGCGCAAGCGGTCCATATAAAGGTAGACCACGGGCGTCGTATATAGCGTCAGAACCTGACTGACGAGCAGCCCTCCGACGATGGAGATACCGAGCGGCGAGCGCAGTTCCGCGCCTTCGCCGCTGCCGAACGCGAGCGGCAGCGCGCCGAGTATCGCAGCGCACGTAGTCATCATGATCGGCCTAAAGCGCAGCACGCAGGCGCGATGAATCGCATCGTACGAAGACATGCCTTGCCGCGAGGCCTCGATCGCGAAGTCGACCATCATGATGGCGTTCTTTTTGACGATACCGATCAGCAAGATGACGCCGATCAGGGCGATGATGCTGAACTCCGAATGAAACAGCAGTAGAGCGAGCAAAGCGCCGACACCGGCCGAGGGCAGCGTCGAAAGGATCGTGACGGGGTGAATGTAGCTCTCGTAGAGCATCCCGAGCACGATGTAGACGGCCGCGAGCGCGGCGAGAATCAAAAGCGGCATGTCGTGCGTCGATTGTTGGAACGCTTGCGCCGTACCTGAGAAGTTGCCGTGAACCGTCGAGGGCATGCCGATCGCGGCGGCGGTCTCGTTGATCGCGCGCGTCGCCTCCGAGAGCGATTTGCCGGCAGGCAAATTGAACGAGATTGTCGAGGCGACGAACGGGCCTTGGTGATTGACCGCAATCGGTGTACTGCCCGGCCCGAACGCGGCGATCGCGGAGAGCGGAATCATCGTTTCTTGCGAGGTCGACACGGCCGAGCCCGTCGATGCGCTCGTCTTGCCGCTCGCCGCGATCGAATTGTTCGCCAGGTTGCGCGCGGAATCGCTCGCGACGGCAGCGGAGCTGGCCTTCGCGCTTGCCGCGCCGGTACGGCTCGTGGTTGGCGCGGCAAACGTACCGGCCACGGCGTTCGTCGATTGAGAACCGCTTGCACTGCCGCCGGACGTGCTGATGTAGATCTGATTGAGCATCGCCGGATCTTGCCAATAGCGCGGCGCCACCTCCATGACGACGTGGTACTGGTTCAGCGGGTTGTAGATCGTCGAGACTTGCCGCTGGCCGAACGCATCGTAGAGCGTGTTATCGATCTGCGACGGCGTGATCTTCAAGCGCGCCGCGCTTTGACGGTTGACCGTCACGAACGCTTCGAGGCCGCCTTGCTGCTGATCGGAATTGACGTCGGTCAACTCGGGGCGATGCTTGAGCGCCTCGGTCAGCAGCGGCGCCCACTTGTAAACTTCGGCGCTCGAATCGCCGAGCAACGTGTATTGGTACTGCGCGTTCGATTGCCGCCCGCCGACGCGAATGTCCTGCACGGCTTGCAGGAACGTCTGCGCGCCGGCGACGTGCCCCAGCGGCTTGCGCAGTTGCGAGATGACTTGATCGGCGGACGCCTTGCGCTCGGTCTTGGACTTGAGCGTGACGAACATGAAGCCCGAGTTCGTTTGTCTGCCGCCCGTGAAGCCGATGACGCTCTGCACGTTCGGGTTGTCCTGAACGATCGTCATCATTTGGCTGAACTTGACCTTCATCGCCTGAAACGATGTCGACTGATCGGCTTGAATGCCGCCGACGAGCCGTCCCGTGTCCTGTTGCGGGAAAAAGCCCTTCGGGACGACCACGTATAGATAACCGTTCAGCGCGATCGTCGCGAAGAGGATGACAACGATGAGCAGCGGATGGGACAACGCCCAGCCGAGCGTGCGCGCGTAGCCTGCCTGGAGCCGTGCGAAGGCACGCTCGAGCCGCCGCGCAACCGGGCCGTCCTTGGGCCTGTGCTCGGCGTCGGCGAGTAAGCGCGAGCACATCATCGGCGTGACCGTCAACGAAACGGCGAGCGAAACGGCGATCGCGAGCGACAGCGTGACGGCGAACTCGCGAAAGAGCCGCCCGACGATGCCGCCCATCAGCAGAATCGGCAGGAACACGGCAACGAGCGAAATGCTGATCGAGGTGACGGTGAACCCGACTTCGCGCGCGCCGATATAAGCAGCCTGCATGCGCGGCACGCCTTCCTCGATGTGACGGGAGATGTTTTCCAACACCACAATGGCATCGTCGACGACGAATCCCGTTGCGACAATCAGCGCCATCAGCGAAAGATTGTCGATCGAGTAGTGCAGCAGATACATCGCCGCGAACGTGCCGATGATCGAGATGGGGACGGCCACGCTCGGAATCAGCGTCGCGCGCCAGTTGCGCAGGAACAGAAAGACGACCGTGATGACGAGCAGCACGGCAACGATCAGCGTGCGCTCGGTGTCCCTCAGCGAAGCACGGATCGTCGTCGAACGATCGGCGACAGGCGTGATGTCGATCGCCGCCGGCACCGATGCTTGCAGTTGCGGCAGCATGGCCAGCACGCGATCGATCGTCGAGACGATGTTGGCGCCGGGTTGCCGGTAAAGAATGACGAGCACCGAGCGCTGCCCGTTCATGAGGCCGAGGTTGCGCAGGTCTTCGACCGAATCCTCGACGTCGGCGACATCCGACAGCTTGACCGCCGCACGGTTGCGATAGGCGATGACGAGATCCTTGTATTGCGCGGCGGCCTTGGCCTGGTCGTTCGTATAGATTTGAACGCGATTGCCGCCGAAGTCGATCGAGCCCTTCGGGCTGTTCGCGTTCGCCGCCGCCAGTGCCGCGCGCACATCCTCGAGGCCGATGCCGTAGTGGAACAGCGCCTGCGGTTCCAGTTCGACACGCACGGCCGGATTGGCCGAGCCGCTGACATCGACTTCTCCGATGCCGTCCACTTGAGAGAGCGCTTGTTGCAAAACGGTCGAGGCGGCGTCGTAAAGCTGTCCGGCGCCCATCGTCTTCGACGTGAGCGAGAGCACGAGGATCGGCGCGTCGGCCGGGTTGACCTTGTGATACGTCGGGTTGCTGCGCAGGCTCGTCGGCAGATCGGCGCGCGCGGCGTTGATCGCGGCTTGCACGTCGCGCGCGGCGCCGTCGATGTCGCGGTTCAAACCGAACTGCAGCGTGATCCGCGTTTGGCCGACGCCGCTCATCGACGTCATCTCCGTCACATCGGCGATCTGCCCGAGATGCCGCTCAAGCGGGCTCGCGACGCTCGTTGCGACGGTT